>NZ_JBVJHB010000009.1:0-419513 GCF_055587045.1 Streptomyces sp. NPDC048671
GATGACCGTGGTGGGCGTTCCGGTGGTGGGTTCGAGCGGCGTGACGACCGGCCGCGTGGCCCGCGTCGCGACGACGACAACCGCGGTGGCAGCACGGGCGGCGGTTTCCGCCGCGACGACAACCGTGGCGGCTCAGGCTCCTCCGGCGGTGGCTTCCGCCGGGACGACAACCGGGGTGGCTCCGGCTCGTCCGGCGGCGGTTTCCGCCGCGACGACAACCGGCCCAGCAGTGGTGGCGGTGGCTTCCGCCGTGACGACAACCGGGGTGACCGGGATCGTGCGCCTCGGCGTGACGACAGCCGGGGCGGCGCCTCCGGTGGTTTCCGCGGTCGGCGGGACGACGGCGGTGACAGGGGTGGCTACCGCGGCCGCGACGACCGCGGTGACCGTGGCGGGTACGAGCGTCGGGACGAGCGTGAGCGCGAGCCGATCAAGCGGCTTCCCATCCCCGACGAGGTCACCGGTCACGAGATCGACAAGGACGTCCGGCAGGAGCTGATGAGCCTGCCCAAGACCCTCGCCGAGGATGTCGCCAGGAACCTGGTCATGGTGGCCCGGCTGCTCGACGAGGACCCCGAGCAGGCGTACGCGTACGCGCGCATCGCCCTGCGACTGGCCTCGCGGGTCGCCGCCGTGCGTGAGGCGGCGGGCTTCGCCGCCTACGCGACGCAGAAGTACGCGGAAGCGCTGGCGGAGTTCCGGGCGTCCCGTCGGATGACCGGTTCCGTGGAGCTGTGGCCGGTCATGGCCGACTGCGAGCGCGGACTCGGCCGGCCCGAGCGGGCGATGGCCATGGCCGGTGAGCCCGAGGTGCAGAAGCTGGACAAGGCCGGACAGGTCGAGATGCGTCTGGTCGCTGCCGGAGCCCGCCGGGACATGGGGCAGATCGACGCCGCCATCGTGACGCTGCAGAGTTCCGAGCTGGCCTCCAGCGCCGTCCACCCGTGGACGCCGCGACTGCGCTACGCGTACGCGGACGCGCTGCTGGCCGCGGGGCGCGAGGACGAGGCGCGTGAGTGGTTCGGGAAGGCCCTGGAGGCCGACAAGGACGGCTCCACGGACGCGTCGGACCGGCTCGCCGAGCTGGACGGTGTCGAGTTCGTCGATGTTCTCGGCGACGATGACGAAGACGGCGCCCCCGTTTCCGCCCCCGCCGCCCCCGCGGACGAGGCCGATGACGTCGAGGCGCCGGTGGTAGCCGCCGCGGACGACCTCGATGACGACGACCTCGACGATGACGAGGACGACGAGGACGACGACGAGGACGGTCCGGTCAAGGCGTAACGCACAGAAGGAGGGCGGCACCCCACTCGGGGTGCCGCCCTCCTTCTGTGTGTCCGGGGGCGGGATCAGCCGAGGGACAGGCTCCGCAGGACCAGGCCCGTCGCCGGTTTGGGGCCGAAGGAGGTCGACTTGCGCGGCATGGTGACGCCCTGTCGGGCCAGGTCCCGGACGACTTCCTCGCGTACGGGATGCATCAGCACCGCCGTGGCGTTGTGGCGCTCGGCCTGTTCGACGGCTGCCGCGGTGTCGTGGATGTACGCGATGTGCGCCGGATCGTCCGGGATCTCCCAGACATGGTCGAGCAGCGCCGAATGCAGGACCGTGGCGTCGAGGGTGCGCCAGGCGGCCGGCCGGTCGGCCGGGACGGTGCGGGTCAGCAGGGCCTCGTCGGGGCGGTCGACCAGATGGAAACCGCCGTCGCCCGCGAGCAGGAAGGCGTTGCCCTCGGCGGCTGCCCCGGCCAGGGCGTCCATGGCCCGGGGCAGCGGCCCCTCGACGTCGCGGATGCGGAAGAGGCCGGCCAGCGCGGCCAGCGCGTCGGCGACGGGCAGTCCGTGCAGCAGCCGGTGGATGGACCGGACCCGGAGCGGGTACCGGGCCGTGTCGACCAGGAGGACCAGACCGAAGTCCCAGGGACCGGGGACGGAGTGTTCCCGCTGAAGCCTGAGATAGGTGGCCCAGCGGTGGTGGCCGTCGGCGATCAGGGCCTGGTGACGGGCCAGGTCCGTCTCCACCACCGACCGTTCGGCGGCGTCGGTTATCGCCCAGAGCCGGTGGCTGAAGCCGTCCTCGGTGGTGGTGGCGAGCAGCGGCGGGCGTTGGATCGTCCGCTCGATGACGGCGGTCGCCCCGGTGGCGTCGCCGTCGCTGCGGTAGGTCAGCAGCAGCGGTTCGAGGTGGGCCTCGGTCGTCCGCATCAGGTCGGCGCGGTCCTCCACGACATCGGCCATCACGTCCTCGTGCGGGAGCACGATGCCGTCGGCGGGGGCGGAGAGGGCCAGCGTGCCGATGACGCCGCGCTGGAGGATCTCGTCGTTGCGCTGCTCGTACACGTAGAGCGCGGGCTCGGGATCGGGGGCGAGGATCCCTTCGGCGAGCCAGCGGTTGAGCGTGGCGGCAGCCTGCTCGTGGCGGGCGGACGCGGTGTCGGCCTGCGGGAGGATCAAGCGCACGATGTTGTGCGGATCCGCCGATTCCAGGTGGAGCAGCCCGTCCGGCCGTACGACGACGTCGTACGGGGGCGAGGTCACCGCGGCGAGGCTGCCGACCAGCTCGGGAACGTAGCGCAGTCCACGGAACGGAATCAGGTGCAGTCCCTGGTCTCCGGGGCCTCGTGAGTTCATTGCTGCATCGTATGTGCGGTTCGGGGATGCGCGATGATCGGGGGGAGACGCAGGCAATGAGGAGCGCGGGATATGAGTCAGGCGAGCAGGACCAGGCCGAGCGGGATCAGCACCGCGTTGAATGAGGCGTACGACACGGCTCTGCTCGATCTCGACGGGGTGGTGTACGCGGGCGGGCAGGCGATCGGCCATGCGGTCGAGGCGCTCGGCACGGCGCGGGACGGCGGAATGCACCTGGCGTACGTGACCAACAACGCGCTGCGGACGCCGGATGCGGTGGCGGAGCATCTGACCGAGCTCGGGGTGCCGGCCGAGCCCGCCGACGTGATCACTTCGGCGCAGGCCGTGGCCCGGCTGATCGCCGATCAGTTCCCGGCCGGGGCCCGGGTGCTGGTGGTCGGGGGCGAGGGGCTGCGGATGGCGCTGCGTGAACGCGGGCTGCGGCCGGTGGAGTCGGCGGACGACGAACCGGTGGCGGTCGCGCAGGGATACGGCGGGCCCGACATGGCGTGGGGCCGCTTCGCCGAGGCCGCCTACGCGGTCAATCGCGGGTTGCCGTGGTTCGCGTCCAACACGGATCTGACCATTCCGAGCGCCCGGGGAATCGCGCCCGGCAACGGGGCTGCCGTGGAGGTCGTACGGATCGCGACCGGGGCCGAGCCGCAGGTGGCCGGGAAACCGCTGCCGCCGATGCACAGGGAGACGGTGCTGCGGACCGGCGCGCAGCGGCCGTTGGTGGTCGGGGACCGGCTCGACACGGACATCGAGGGGGCGTTCAACGGCGGTGTCGACTCGCTGCTGGTGCTGACCGGGGTGACGGACGCGGCGCAACTGTTGGCGGCGAAGCCGGAGCACCGGCCGACCTATGTGGACGCCGATCTGCGGGGACTGCTGACCGGGCAGCCCGAGGTGACGGAGGTGGGCGAAGGCTTCGGCTGCGGCGGCTGGACGGCGTCCGTCCGGGGCGAACAGCTCGTGCTGGAGGGCGAGGGGGAGGCGCTCGACGGTCTGCGGGCGCTGTGCGGGGCGGCGTGGTCCCGGGCCGGAGAAGGGTCGTGCGGGCTGGACGCGGGGAAGGCCGTGGCCAGGCTCGGGCTGTAGCGGCCGTGACCCCGCCGGCGTTGTGCGGTCGGTGGTCCGGTCGGGCATCCGGCCTGTTATCCGGTCGGGCGTCGGCTGAGGACGGCGGGGTCGAGCCGCCGGAGGCGTGCGGGGTCGGCGATCACGTCGTACTCGGTGATCCTTTCGTCCTCGATGGCGAAGGTGAGCGCGAACGGCAGGCGGCCGCTCGGGGCCACGAGAACTCCCACCGTGCCGTTGACCAGCGCCGGTTCGGCCGGTCGTGACCGGTGCGCCAGGGCGGCCGTCCCCTCCGCGACGGCTCGCGCGCCGCGAGCTCGCTGGCCGCGGCGCGGGCGGAGGTGATCGAGGCGACGCCCGGCGGGGAGCCGGCGGACTGCCGGAGCGGGGGTTCGGAGCACGGTCCGGGCGGCCGGATCGAGGTCACAGCAGGGTAGGCTAACCTAACCGGCGTGTTCGTTGAGAGTCCCCCGGAACCGAGTGCAGGCCCGACAGCCGCGCCGGACAGACCCGCGCCCCCCAGGCGCCATGCGGTACGAGCAGCAGGGCTCCTGGTGGCCCTGGCGCTCCTGGTGCTGGTGTGTCTGGCGAGTATCGGGATCGGAGCCAAGGCACTGCCCCTCGCCGACGTCTGGCACGGGCTGTTCCACTACGCGGGGAGCAGCGACGACGTCCTCGTACGGAAGGTGCGGATTCCCCGGACCGTTCTCGGGCTGATCGTCGGCAGCGCGCTCGGCCTCGCCGGGGCCGTGATGCAGGCGCTCACCCGTAACCCCTTGGCCGAGCCCGGACTGCTGGGCGTCAACGCGGGGGCATCCGCGGCCGTCGTCTCCGCCATCAGCTTCTTCGGTGTCACCTCACTGACCGGGTACGTCTGGTTCGCCTTCGCCGGCGCCGCGATCGTGTCGGTGGCCGTGTACCTGCTCGGGGGCAGCCGGTCCGCCACTCCGGTACGGCTCGCGCTCGCCGGTACCGCGGTCACCGCGGCGCTGTACGGGTACGTCAACGCCGTACAGCTGCTGGATTCGGCGGCGCTGGACCGGCTGCGGTTCTGGACTGTCGGCTCGCTGGCCTCCGCGAACACGGAGACGGTCGGCAAGGTGTGGCCGTTCATCGCGGTCGGCGTCGTACTGGCCCTGCTCATCGCCCGTCCGCTCAACGCCCTGGAGATGGGCGACGACACGGCGCGGGCGCTCGGCGCCCGTCTGACCAGAACGCGGGTCCTCGCCATGCTCGCCGTCACCCTGCTGTGCGGGGCGGCGACCGCCGCGTGCGGACCGATCGTCTTCATCGGGCTGATGATCCCGCACCTGGTGCGGGTGATCACGGGTCCCGACATGCGGTGGATCCTGCCGTACGCGGCGGTGCTCTCCCCGGTGCTGCTGCTCGGCGCGGACGTGGTGGGCCGGATCATCGCCCGCCCGTCCGAACTCCAGGTCGGTATCGTCACCGCGCTGATCGGCGGGCCGGTCTTCATCCATCTCGTACGACGCAAGAGGATGGCCCAGCTGTGACGGCCACGCACACGAAGGAGTCGGCGCAGGCGTCGGGGAGGACCGGGACGGCCCGGTCGGTGCGGGCCGTGCGGACGGCCGGCGGGTACTCGTTCCGGATGAACGTCCGGGCGTCCCTGGTGATCCTGCTGCTCGCCGCCGTGGTGGCGGGGGCCGGAGTCGTCCTCATCGGCAGCGGCGACTTCGCCATGACCCCGCGCGAGGTCGTCACCACGCTCTTCGGACACGGCACCTTCCAGCAGGAGTTCATCGTCACGGACCTGCGGCTGCCGCGGGTACTGGTCGGGCTCCTCGTGGGTGCGGCGTTCGGCGCCGGCGGCGCCGTCTTCCAGACCATCTCGCGCAACCCGCTCGGCAGCCCCGATGTGCTGGGCTTCGGCCAGGGTGCGGCGGTGGGTGCGCTGACCGTGATCGTGCTGTTCCAGGGCGGGGCGACGGCGGTCGCGGGGGGTGCGGTGGCCGGCGGGCTGCTGACCGGGGTCGCCGTCTATCTGCTGGCGTGGAAGCGCGGGGTGCACGGCTTCCGGCTCGTCCTGGTCGGGATCGGCGCCGCCGCCATGCTGACCGCCGTGACCCAGTACCTGATCACCAAGGCCAACCTCGTGGACGCCACCCGGGCCGTCGTCTGGATGACCGGCTCGCTCGACGGGCGGGACTGGGCGCAGGTCTGGCCGCTGCTCGCGGTCTGCGGTGTCCTGCTGCCGCTGGTGTTCGCGCACGGACCGGCCCTGCGGGTGATGGAGATGGGCGACGACGCCGCGTACGCGCTCGGTGTACGGGTCGAACGTACCCGGCTCGTCCTCATGGGCTCCGCGGTGCTGCTCGTCGCCGTCGGAACGGCCGCCGCCGGGCCGATCGCGTTCGTCTCGCTCAGCGCCCCGCAGCTGGCCCGCCGGCTGACCCGCTCGACCGGCCCCAACCTGGTGGCCGCGACCTTCATGGGTGCCGCCCTGCTGCTCGTCGCCGACTGGGTCGCGCTCGACGCCTTCGGCGACCGGCAACTGCCCGTCGGCGTGGTGACCGGAGTGCTCGGCGGCTGCTATCTGCTGTGGCTGCTGGTGTCCGAGCGGAAGGCGGGTCGCATATGAAGAACGTATCCGTCGACGCCGCCGGTGCTGCCAGTGCCACCGATGCCGCCGGTGCCGCCGATGCCGCCGGTGCTGCCAGTGCCACCGGTGCCATGGATGTCGCCACCTGCCGCGTGAAGTCCTCGCCCGCCGCTCAGCCCCTCACCAGCCCCCCGACCGACTCACGGAGTACGACCATGCAGCGCCTCACCGCGGACTCGGTGACCCTCGGCTACGACCAGCGGGTCATCGCGGAGAACCTCTCGGTCGAGATACCCGACCACTCGTTCACCGTGATCGTCGGCCCCAACGCCTGCGGCAAGTCGACATTGCTGCGGGCGCTCTCCCGGATGCTCAAGCCGAGCCGGGGCCAGGTGCTGCTGGACGGGCAGGCGATTCACCGGATGCCCGCGAAGAAGGTCGCCAGGACGCTGGGGCTGCTGCCCCAGTCCTCGATCGCGCCGGACGGCATCACCGTGGCGGATCTGGTGGCCAGAGGGCGCTATCCGCACCAGGGGCTGCTGCGGCAGTGGTCGCCCGAGGACGAACGCATTGTCGAGGAATCGATGGCGTCGACCGGCGTCGGTGAACTCGGTGATCGCTATGTCGACGAATTGTCCGGCGGCCAGCGTCAGCGGGTCTGGATCGCGATGGCGCTCGCGCAGCAGACGCCGCTGCTGCTCCTGGACGAGCCGACGACCTACCTGGACATCCAGCATCAGATCGATGTGCTCGACCTGTGCGCGGAACTGCACGAGACGCAGGGGCGCACGCTGGTGGCCGTGCTGCACGATCTGAACCACGCCGCGCGGTACGCCACGCATCTCGTCGCGATGCGGGAGGGCGAGATCGTCGCGGAGGGCCCGCCCGGGGAGATCGTCACCGCGGAACTGGTGGAGCGGGTGTTCGGGCTGCGGTGCCAGGTGATCTCCGATCCGGAGACGGGGACGCCGCTGGTGGTGCCGGCCGCGCGGGTTGCGCGGGTCGCGTCGGCGTAAGAGGGGGCCCTGTGCGGAGCGTGGTCGGGTGCGTGACCTGCGGCCACGCTTCGTCCTCAATCGCCGGACGGGCTTGTTGTGGACTACAGGAGGGATCTGAGCTTCAGGAGGTCGCGGAAGCCGGCCTCCAGGCGTACCCGGCCCGAGCCCCACGCCTTGGCGAAGTTCAGCTCGCCGTTCACCAGGGCCACCAGATCGTCCCCGGTCATCGCGAGACGTATCTCCGCCTTCTGCGGAGGCGGCCCCTCGACCGTGTCCAGGACCTGGATCCGGCCGCCGGCCAGCCGGCCGGTGAACGTGATGTCGAGGTCCTTGATGTGGCAGCTCAGCGAACGGTCGAGGGACGCCGCGCTGCGCACGTCGCCGTCGGCCCCCGCGAGGTTGTCCGAAAGTCTGTCGAGTGCGCTGCGGCACTCCGCCATGGTCGCCATCGTGATCGACGGTACCGCAGCCCCTCGGGGTAGCGTTTCCCGCATGAGCGACTCGATGCCGGGGCCGGGGACGGCCGCCGGAACCGCGCCCGGGGAGATCCGGCAGGACGCGCCGCAGGAGCCGACCCGGGCGGCCGCGCACGACCCGGCGGCCCCGGCACCCCTCGGTGTCGTCCGCACGCCCACCGGCAACGCCGGGGTGGACGCGGGGCTGGAGCGTCTGTCCGACGCCGACCACCTCCCGGCGGGCGGCCACATCGAGGTGTACGAGGATGTACACCGCGCACTGCGCGACGCGCTGACCGGGCTGGACGCCGGGCCCGCACCCGCACCGATGCCCCCGAACAACAACTCGCACGACAACTCGTACAACGCCTCGCACGACAACTCGTACAACAACAGGAGCTGAACCGAACGTGGCAGGAGTGGCCCGTCGCCGTCTCGACGCGGAGCTGGTACGCCGAAAGCTCGCCCGCTCACGCGAGCATGCCAGCCAGCTGATCGCCGCAGGACGGGTGACAGTCGGCGGCGGCACCGCGACCAAACCGGCCACCCAGGTCGAGACGAGTGCCGCGGTCGTCGTCACCAAGGACGACAGCGACCCGGAGTACGTCTCACGGGGCGGCCACAAGCTGGCGGGCGCCCTCGCCGCCTTCGTACCCCTGGGGCTGAGGGTGGAGGGGCGGCGGGCGCTGGACGCCGGGGCGTCCACCGGTGGATTCACCGATGTGCTGCTGCGGGCCGGAGCGGCACATGTCGTCGCCGTGGACGTCGGCTACGGGCAGCTCGCCTGGTCGCTCCAGTCCGATGACCGCGTCACCGTCAAGGACCGCACCAACGTACGGGAACTGACGCCGGAGGCGATCGACGGCGAGGCGGTCGATCTGGTGGTGGGCGATCTGTCGTTCATCCCGCTGGGGCTCGTGCTGCCCGCGCTGGCGCGCTGCGCCGCCCCCGACGCGGACCTGGTCCTCATGGTCAAGCCGCAGTTCGAGGTGGGCAAGGAGCGGCTCGGCAGCGGCGGGGTGGTGCGCAGTCCCGAGCTGCGGGCCGAAGCCGTACGCGAGGTGGCGCGCCGGGCCCGTGCGCTCGGTCTGGGGGTCCGGGGCGTGACGGCGAGCCCGTTGCCCGGACCCTCGGGAAATGTCGAGTACTTTCTTTGGCTGCGGGCCGGAGCACCGGAGCTGGATCCCGCGGATGTCGACCGAGCAGTGGCGGAGGGGCCTCGTTGACGACGAATACAGCACGAACAGTCTTTCTTCTGGCACATACCGGCCGGCCGGCCGCGATCCGCAGCGCCGAGCTCGTGGTCCAGGGCCTGCTGCGCAGCGGTCTGGGCGTACGGGTGCTGGCGACCGAGGCGGCCGACCTGCCGCTGCCACCGTCCGTCGAGACGGTCACCGATGCCACCCCCGAGGTGGTGAACGGCTGCGAGCTGCTGATCGTGCTCGGCGGGGACGGGACGCTGCTGCGCGGTGCGGAGCTCTCGCGCGCCTCCGGAGTGCCGATGCTCGGCGTCAACCTGGGCCGGGTGGGCTTCCTCGCCGAGGCGGAGCGCGACGACCTGGACAGGGTCGTCAACCGGGTCGTCACCCGGGCGTACACCGTTGAGGAACGCATGACGATCGACGTCGTCGTGCACAGCAACGGCAACGTCGTCCACACCGACTGGGCGCTCAACGAGGCGGCCGTGCAGAAGGTGTCGCCCGAGCGGATGCTGGAGGTCGTGCTGGAGATCGACGGCCGGCCGGTGACCGGGTTCGGCTGCGACGGCATCGTGTGCGCGACGCCCACCGGCTCGACCGCGTACGCCTTCTCGGCCGGCGGACCCGTCGTCTGGCCCGAGGTCGAGGCGCTGTTGATGGTCCCCATCAGCGCCCACGCGCTCTTCGCCAAGCCGCTGGTGACCTCACCCACGTCGGTGCTCGCCGTCGAGGTCCAGCCGCACACCCCGCACGGGGTGCTGTGGTGCGACGGGCGCAGGACCGTCGAGCTGCCCGCCGGAGCGCGGGTCGAGGTGCGGCGCGGCGCGGTGCCCGTTCGGCTGGCCCGGCTGCACCAGGCCTCCTTCACGGACCGGCTGGTGGCCAAGTTCGCGCTGCCGGTGTCGGGGTGGCGGGGCGCGCCGAACTGACCCCGGCCGGGGCGCCCGGGGAGTCCTTCGCACCCACCCGATCCGGTGCCCCGGCCGCGGCCCGTGTGCGCGCGGGCCACGAAACCTCGTATGGTCATGTCCGTGTTGGAGGAGATGCGGATACGGTCGCTCGGAGTCATCGACGACGCGGTGGTGGAGCTGTCACCCGGTTTCACCGCGGTGACCGGTGAGACCGGCGCGGGCAAGACCATGGTCGTCACCAGCCTGGGGCTGCTGCTCGGCGGACGCGCCGACCCCGCCCTCGTGCGGATCGGTGCGAAGGCCGCGGTCGTCGAGGGCCGGATCACGGTGTCCGAGGGTGACGCGGCGGCGCTGCGGGCCGAGGAGGCCGGGGCGGAGATCGAGGACGGTGCGCTGCTGATCAGCCGTACCGTTTCGGCGGAGGGGCGCTCCCGCGCACATCTGGGCGGCAGATCCGTGCCGGTGGGCGTGCTGGCCGAACTCGCCGACGAACTCGTCGCGGTGCACGGCCAGACCGACCAGCAGGGGCTGCTCAAGCCGGCCCGGCAGCGGCAGGCCCTGGACCGGTACGCGGGCGACGGCGTCGCCGGACCGCACACCACGTACGCGGCGGCCTACCGGCGGCTGCGCGACGTCGCGGGCGAACTCGACGAACTGACGACGCGCGCCCGCGAACGCGCCCAGGAAGCCGATCTGCTGCGCTTCGGGCTGAACGAGGTCGCCGCGGTCGAACCGCTGCCCGGCGAGGACACCGAGCTCGCCGCCGAGGCCCAGCGCCTCGGCCACGCCGACGCCCTCGCCTCCGCCGCCTCCCTCGCGCACACCGCGCTGGCCGGCAATCCCGAGGACCAGGAGGCGGTCGACGCGACGACCGTCGTGGCGGCGGCCGGGCAGGCGCTGGAAGGGGTCCGGTCCCACGATCCGGCGCTCGCCGCGCTGGCGGACCGGGTCGGCGAGATCTCCATCCTGCTCTCCGACGTCGCGGGCGAACTCGCGGGCTACGCCGACCAGCTGGACTCCGACCCGCTGCGGCTCGCCGCGGTCGAGGAGCGGCGCGCCGCGCTCACCGGACTCACCCGCAAGTACGGCGACGACATCGGCGCCGTGCTGGCCTGGGCGGAGGAGGGGGCCGCGCGCCTCACGGAGCTGGAGAGCGACGACGACCGGATCGGCGAACTGACCGCGGAACGGGACGCGCTGCGCACCGAACTCTCCGGACTCGGACAGGCGCTGACCGACGCCCGTACGGCGGCGGCGGCGCTCTTCGCCGAGGCGGTCACCGCGGAACTCGCCTCCCTCGCCATGCCGCACGCCCGGGTCTCCTTCGACATCCGGCAGACCGAGGCGGCCGACGAGGCGTCCGGCATCGACATCGGCGGACGCAGCGTGGTCTACGGGCCGTCCGGCGCCGACGAGGTCGAACTGCTGCTGGCCCCGCACCCAGGCGCCCAGCCCCGCCCGATCGCCAAGGGCGCGTCGGGCGGTGAGCTGTCGCGGGTGATGCTCGCCGTCGAGGTGGTCTTCGCCGGCTCCGACCCCGTACCCACCTACCTCTTCGACGAGGTCGACGCGGGCGTCGGCGGCAAGGCCGCCGTCGAGGTCGGGCGGCGGCTGGCGAAGCTCGCGAAGTCCGCCCAGGTCGTGGTCGTCACCCACCTGCCCCAGGTCGCCGCGTTCGCCGACCGTCAGCTGCTGGTCGAGAAGACCGTGGACGGCTCGGTGACCAGGAGCGGTGTCACCGTCCTGGAGGGCGAGGAGCGGGTACGGGAGCTGTCCCGGATGCTCGCGGGCCAGGAGGACTCCGAGACGGCCCGCGCCCACGCGGAGGAACTGCTCGCCACGGCACGGGCGGACGGCTAGGGCGTGTCCGGAATGTGTCGTCGCGTCCGGCCCGGCGGAGCGCTCCGGGGGCGCTGATCCCGCGGGGCGGCGCCGCCGCGGCCCCGTGATCTTCACCCGTGCGAGTGGTGCGCCACGCCCGGTTTGTCGCGGTGCGCACCGGAGTTACGGTCCGGCCGTGCCGGAACGTGCGTACGGGCTGGCATCCTTGGCGGTGTACACACCGCCGACTCGGCAGCACCGGGAGCCATTCAACGTGTCACAGCTGCGTACGGTCCAAGTGCTGGGCGGAGGCAGTGCGGGAAGCAGCGCCCATGTCGGCTCGCTGGCCGCCGGACTGGTCGCGAGAGGCGTGCAGGTCACGGTCTGCGCGCCCGCCGGACTGGACCGCACCTACGATTACTCCGCGACGGGGGCGCACTTCGCGCCCGTACCGAGGCGCACCGATCCCGCCGCCGTCGCCGCGCTGCGCGCTGCCTGCGCCGGCGCCGACGTGGTCCATGCGCACGGACCGCACGCCGCCGTACGGGCCGCACTGGCGCTCGGCGGACGCCGCGTCCCGCTGGTCGTCACCTGGCACACCCGGTCCCATGCCGAGGGCGCGCGCCGCCGGCTGCTGCATCTGCTGGAGCGCAGGGCCGCCCGCGCGGCGGCCGTTGTGCTCGGTGCCTCGTCGGACCTGGTCGACCGGGCCCGGCGGCGCGGGGCGCGCGACGCCCGGCTCGCGCCCGTCGCCACTCCGCCGCCGCGGCTCCCCGCCGGGCTGCTCGACGGCAAGGTGCGGGCCGAACTCGGCGCGGTGGAGCGGCCGTTGATCATGGCGGTCGGCAGCCTGGTGCCGCAGCACGGGTTCGGCGCGCTGCTCGACGCGGCGCGGGCGTGGCGACGGCTCGACACCGTACCCCTGCTGGTCATCGCGGGGGAGGGGCGTGAACGGGCGGCTCTGCAGCGCCGGATCAAGGCGGAGGACCTGCCCGTCGCGCTGATCGGCAGCCGGACCGATGTCACCGAGCTGCTGGCCGCCGCCGATCTGGTCGTGCTGCCCAGCCGCTGGGAGGCCCGCTCGATGGTGGCCCAGGACGCGCTGCGGATCGGCGTGCCGCTGGTCGCCACCGCGGTCGGCGGGGTGCCCGAACTCGTGGGTGACGCCGCGGAACTCGTGCCGTACGGGAACGCGGAGGCGCTCGCCCGCGCCGTGGCCCGGCTGCTCGGCGATCCGGCCGGGAGGGACCGGCTGGCCGCCGCGGGTCTCGCCCAGGCGGCGAGTTGGCCGACCGAGGACGACACGATCGCCCAAGTGCTGAGCGTGTACGACGAGTTGGCGCAGCCGTTGGCGGTGGCCCGGAACCGCTGAGCCGGATGCGGACCGCCGCTACGACGCGTGGCGGCGGGCGCGCAGGGCCAGGCTCAGGGCCAGCACCGCCTGCGGGTCGTCCAGATCGGTGCCGAGAAGTTCACCGATACGGGCGAGCCGGTTGTACAGCGTCTGACGGTTCAGATGCAGCTCGCGCGCCGTCTCCGCCTTGCGGCCCGCATGCGCGAGGTAGGTCTCCAGCGTGGGCAGCAGCGGCGGGCGCGAGGTGCGGTCGTGATCGCGCAGCGGGCCGATCGCCCGCTCGACGAACGCCGCCAGGTCCGGTTGGTCCCGCAGCCGCCAGAGCAGCAGATCGATATCGAGGCGCCGGGCGTCGTACCAGGGACGGTCGCTGAGCCCCTGGGCCGCCGTGGCCGTCTCCGCCGCGTGCCGGAGCCCCGCACCGGCCGTCGGCCAGCTGCCCGCCACCCCGACCACGACGACCGGGGGATGGGAGCCCGCCCGTTCCAGACCGGCCCGCTCCACCCCGGCCCGCAGCGCCGCGGCGACCCGGTCGGCCACCGCCGTGCGCTCCGTCTCGGTCCGCAGCGCCAGCAGCAGCGGCACCCGGCCCTCCACCGGCCGCACCCCGAGCAGCACCGGCACGCCCACCGATGACAGCTCCTCCAGGACCGCGCGGGCCAGCAGCGCCCAGTTGCCGGACGGGGACAGCTCGGGGGCCAGCCGCATCACCACGGGCAGCAGCGGCGTCTCGCCCGGTTTGAAGCCCAGCACCCGGGCCTGGGCCGGTGCGTCCTCGGGCGCGATCCGGCCCTCCGCCAGATCCGTCAGGAAGTCACCGCGGCCGCGCGCCGCGAGTTCCTCCTCCTGGCGGGCCTGCATCAGCACCACGGCGAGCAGGCCCGCCGCGCGCTCCGCCGCCATCCGGTGCACCGTCACCAGCGGGCCGTCCACGGCCAGCAGGACCAGCCGGGCCCGTACCGAACCGGACCCCGGACCGCCGCCCGGCACATCCGCCAGCACCGCGCCGACGGGCGGCGACTCGCGGGCCGCCCGGCCGCCGCGCATCCCGTCCCAGACCTGGAGCGGATCGGCGGAGACCGGCCCGGACTCGGTGCCCGCCGCGTACAGCAGCTGGCCGTCGGCCGTCTCCAGGAACACCGGATTGGCCGTGAAGTCCGCCAGGATGCCCAGCACCTGGGGTACCCCGCCACCGCCGAGCAGCGCCTGGGTGCAGCGCCGGTGGACCTCCTCGGCCTGCTGGAGGAGCGCGTAGTGACCGTTGACGATCTCGGTGTGGATCTCCTCGGTCACCGTCACGAACGGCACCTCGCGGTGCAGCTGGACCAGCGGCAGCCCGGCGGCGCGCGCGGCGTCCACTATCGAGGCGGGCAGCCTGCTGAAACGCGGACCGAGCTCCACCACCAGGGCGGCGATGCCGCGGTCGGCGAGCCTGCGGACGAACGCGCGCTGCTCGGCGGGGCGGCTGCCGAGCCCCATACCGGTGGTGAGGAGCAGCTCGCCGCCCTTGAGCAGCGAGGCGATGTTGGGGACCTCGCCCGCGTGGACCCAGCGCACCGTACGGCTGAGCCGGTCGGCGCCGGACACCACCTCGGGGAGTCCGCTGCGCAGCCCCGGCAGTTCGAGGGCCCGCTGAACGGTGATGCCGCCTTGGGTCTCCACTGGCTGGCCTCGCGCTTCGGTCGGGTCGGATCGGGCGGACGCCCTGATCAGGAAGGTACCGGCCCCGGGCGCCGTCGGCGGCGCCGGGGCGGCGCGGCCCGCGTACGGCCGTGCCGACCGGACGGACGGCTGGTGACAGCGGCGACGGGCCACTGTTGACAGCGGCCGGGGCCGCTGCGATCTTGAAAATCCTGTGGGGCGACGGGCGCTTCGGCCCGTCCGGGGGAGATGGGGGAACAGTGGACGAGAACGTACGGCTTCCGGGCCCGCTGGTCGGCACCGACTGGCTCGCCGAGCGGCTGGGCACGCCCGGTCTGCTGGTGCTCGACGCCTCGGTCGGCGCGCACCGGGACGCCGGGCAGCGGATTCCGGGCGCGCGGCCGTTCGACATCGACGGTGCGCTCTCCGACCACACGGTCCCGCTGCCCCACGCGATGCCTGAGCCCGCCCGGTTCACCGAGGAGCTCCGCTCCCTGGGCCTGCGCACCGGTGACACCGTCGTCGTCTACGACGGGGCGGGCGTCTACTCCAGCCCCCGCGCCTGGTGGATGCTCCGCGCGATGGGCTTCGACCGGGTGGCCGTGCTCGACGGCGGTCTGCCCGGCTGGGCAGGCGCGGGCCTGCCGCTGGAGAGCGGTGCGCCGGTGGCCGCCGCGGAGCGCGGTGACTTCACGGCCGCGCCGCGCGCGGGCCTGGTCGTCGGCGCCGGCGAGGTGGCGCGGGCGCTGGCCGACCCGGCGGCCGCCGTGTTCGACGCCAGGTCCCGGGAACGGTTTCTCGGTACGGCCCCCGAACCGCGTGCGGGGCTGCGCGGCGGCCATATGCCGGGGGCGGTCAGCCTGCCGTTCGGCGAGATCCAGTGCGAGGGCCGGATGCGCCCGGCGGCCGAACTGCGCGCCGCGTTCGCCGCCCCGGCGGGCGACCGCGAGCGCCTGTTCTTCAGCTGCGGATCGGGCGTCACCGCCTGCGTCCTGGCGCTGGGGGCGGAGCTGGCCGGATACCGCGACACGGCGGTGTACGACGGTTCCTGGAGCGAGTGGGGACTGCCCTCGGAGCCGCGCCCCGTCGTGACGGGACCGGAGAGGGAGAGCGCCTGACAGCGGGGAGCGGCCGGCCGGTCCGTGTGCGGCTCACCGGCACCCCGTACCCGGCCCGCCGCGGTGCGCCCTCCGGCACACCGCGGCGTCGCCGTCACATCACCCCACGTACGCCCCGCTCGCCGTCAGCCGCAGTGCCGTGTCGATCAGCGGCACATGGCTGAACGCCTGCGGGAAGTTCCCCACCTGGCGCTGGAGCCGCGAGTCCCACTCCTCGGCCAGCAGGCCCAGGTCGTTGCGCAGGGACAGCAGCCGTTCGAAGAGCTGGCGGGCCTCGTCGACCCGGCCGATCATCGCCAGGTCGTCCGCCAGCCAGAACGAGCACGCCAGGAACGCGCCCTCGTCGCCCTCCAGACCGTCCACACCGGCGTTCTCCCCGGTGGTGGGGTAGCGGAGCACGAAGCCGTCCTCGGTGGACAGCTCCCGCTGGATCGCCTCGATCGTGCCGATGACCCGCTTGTCGTCGGGCGGCAGGAAACCCATCTGGGGGATCAGCAGGAGGGAGGCGTCCAGCTCCTTGGACCCGTAGGACTGGGTGAAGGTGTTGCGCTCCTTGTCGTACCCGCGGTCGCAGACGTCACGGTGGATGTCGTCGCGCAGCTCGCGCCACTTCTCCAGCGGCCCTTCCGCGTCCCCGGCCTCGATCAGCTTGATCGTCCGGTCGACCGCCACCCAGGCCATCACCTTGGAGTGCACGAAGTGCCGGCGCGGCCCGCGCACCTCCCAGATGCCCTCGTCCGGCTCCTCCCAGTGCTTCTCCAGGTACTCGATCAGCTTGAGCTGGAGGCCGGTGGCGTAGTCGTTACGGGCCAGCCCCGTCATGTGCGCGAGGTGCAGCGCCTCGGTGACCTCGCCGTACACATCCAGCTGGAGCTGGCCCGCCGCGCCGTTGCCGACCCGGACCGGGCCGGAGCCCTCGTAACCCGGCAGCCACTCCAGCTCGGCCTCGCCCAGCTCCCGCTCGCCCGCGATCCCGTACATGATCTGCAGGTTCTCGGGGTCGCCCGCGACCGCCCGCAGCAGCCACTCGCGCCAGGCACGGGCCTCGTCGCGGTAGCCGGTGCGCAGCAGCGAGGAGAGCGTGATCGCGGCGTCGCGCAGCCAGGTGTAGCGGTAGTCCCAGTTGCGGGAGCCGCCGATGTCCTCGGGCAGGGAGGTGGTGGGCGCGGCGACGATGCCCCCGGTCGGCGCGTACGTCAGGGCCTTCAGGGTGATCAGCGAGCGGACCACGGCCTCGCGGTAGGGCCCGTGGTACGTGCACTGGGCGACCCACTCGCGCCAGAAGTCCGCGGTCGCCTCCAGCGAACCCTCCGGGTCCGGCAGCGCGGGCGGTTCGTGGTGCGAGGGCTGCCAGCTGATGGTGAACGCGATCCGGTCACCGGGGGCGACGGTGAAGTCCGAGTACGTCGTCAGGTTTTCGCCGAAGGTCTCGGCCGTGGTGTCCAGCCAGACCGAGTCGGGGCCCGCGACGGCGACCGTACGGCCGTCCACCTTGTGCACCCACGGGGTGACCCGTCCGTAGCTGAACCGCATGCGCAGCTCGGAGCGCATCGGCACCCGGCCGCTGACTCCCTCCACGATCCGGATCAGCTGCGGTGCGCCGTCACGCGGCGGCATGAAATCGGTCACCCTGACCGTGCCGCGCGGTGTGTCCCACTCCGATTCCAGGATCAGTGAGTCACCGCGGTACCGGCGGCGGTCGGCGGAGGGCGGTTCCGCGCCCTCGGCGCGGGCCGGTCCCAGGCGCCAGAAGCCATGTTCCTCGGTACCCAGAAGTCCCGCGAACACGGCGTGTGAATCGAAGCGGGGCAGGCACAGCCAGTCGGCTGTACCGTCCCGGCAGACCAGGGCTGCGGTCTGCATGTCTCCGATGAGTGCGTAATCCTCGATGCGCCCGGCCACGTGCATCTCCAGTCGAACGGCCATGTCGCCCCGTAGGGCGCTTACTGCGGGTCAAGAGGTCGTTGCTAGGGGTTGAAGTGGGGGAATCTGCAAGCTCATACCTCGCCCTGGGCGAGTGTCCGAGCAGGATACGACGCACCTGGGTGATCCGCGCGACGGTCTTGGGAAGAGAGATGAGCCGAACGGGTGTGGCGTGAAAGACCTGCGGTGATCGTGTGTGGCGACTGTGCCGGGTGTGGCCGGAAGCAGGCTCCCCTCGTCGCTGATACCCTGGTAGCCCGTGGACCGGTGGTCGTCTGGCGACAGCAGACGAGGCCCCCGAACCGCAGCGACGGCGCCTCCGGAAATCTCCGGACGGCAACGCCGGAACGCACCTCACGATCGCGACCACGGGAGCCCCCTTTGGCTATGCAGCCCACATCCACGACGACCAAGCACATCTTCGTCACCGGGGGTGTCGCCTCTTCCCTCGGCAAGGGTCTGACTGCCTCCAGCCTCGGCGCCCTGCTCAAGGCGCGCGGCCTTCGGGTCACCATGCAGAAGCTCGACCCCTATCTGAACGTCGACCCGGGCACGATGAACCCCTTCCAGCACGGCGAGGTGTTCGTCACCAACGACGGCGCCGAGACCGACCTGGACATCGGCCACTACGAGCGCTTCCTCGACGTGGACCTCGACGGTTCCGCCAACGTCACCACCGGCCAGGTGTACTCGCAGGTCATCGCCAAGGAGCGGCGCGGCGAGTACCTCGGCGACACCGTGCAGGTCATCCCGCACATCACCAACGAGATCAAGCACCGCATCCGCCGCATGGCCACCGACGACGTCGACGTCGTCATCACCGAGGTCGGCGGCACGGTCGGCGACATCGAGTCGCTGCCGTTCCTGGAGACCGTCCGTCAGGTCCGCCACGAGGTGGGCCGGGACAACGTCTTCGTCGTGCACATCTCGCTGCTGCCCTACATCGGCCCGTCCGGTGAGCTCAAGACCAAGCCGACCCAGCACTCCGTGGCGGCGCTGCGCAACATCGGTATCCAGCCGGACGCGATCGTGCTGCGCGCCGACCGCGAGGTGCCGACCGCGATCAAGCGCAAGATCTCGCTGATGTGCGACGTCGACGAGGCCGCCGTGGTGGCCTGCCCGGACGCCAAGTCGATCTACGACATCCCGAAGGTGCTGCACTCCGAGGGCCTGGACGCCTATGTGGTGCGCAAGCTCGACCTGCCGTTCCGGGACGTCGACTGGACGATCTGGGGCGATCTGCTGGACCGCGTCCACAACCCCGACCACGAGGTCACCGTCGCCCTGGTCGGCAAGTACATCGACCTGCCCGACGCCTATCTCTCGGTCACCGAGGCCATCCGGGCCGGCGGCTTCGCCAACAAGGCCCGCGTCAAGGTCAAGTGGGTCGCCTCCGACGACTGCAAGACTCCGGCGGGCGCCAAGAAGCAGCTCGGTGACGTCGACGCCGTCTGCATCCCGGGCGGCTTCGGAGAGCGCGGTGTGATCGGCAAGGTCGGCGCCATCCAGTACGCCCGTGAGAACAAGGTGCCGCTGCTCGGCCTCTGCCTCGGTCTCCAGTGCATCGTGATCGAGGCGGCGCGCAACCTCGCCGAGATCCCCGACGCCAATTCCACCGAGTTCGACGCGGCCACCGCCCACCCCGTCATCTCGACGATGGAGGAGCAGCTCGCGTACGTCGAAGGCGCGGGCGACCTGGGCGGCACCATGCGGCTCGGCCTCTACCCGGCGAAGCTCGCGGAGGGCTCGCTGGTCCGTGAGGCTTACGACGGCCAGCCGTACGTGGAGGAGCGCCACCGCCACCGCTACGAGGTCAACAACACCTACCGCGCCGAGCTGGAGAAGAAGGCCGGTCTGGTCTTCTCCGGCACCTCCCCGGACAACAAGCTCGTCGAGTACGTCGAGTACCCGCGCGAGGTCCACCCCTATCTGGTCGCCACCCAGGCTCACCCGGAGCTGCGCTCCCGCCCGACCCGCCCGCACCCCCTGTTCGCGGGCCTGGTGAAGGCGGCCGTCGCGCGCAGGACGGGCGCCGCGGCCGAGGGCACGCCGGGCAAGTAACGGCGCCCCCACAGGCGTTACGGTTGACCGGGGTACACGTCCTTCGAGGACGGGTACCCCGGTCACTGTTTTTTGTGGGAGGACGTAGATGCGTTTCCAGGACATGCCCGAGGAGTGGCCGGTCACCGCGACCGAGACTCCTTTCCGGGGCAACAAGACCAGCGTCCGCACCGATGACGTCGCCATGCCGGACGGCACGGTCGTGCGCCGCGACTACCAGGTCCACCCCGGCTCGGTCGCCGTGCTCGCACTGGACGACGAGGGCCGCGTCCTGGTGCTGCGCCAGTACCGCCACCCGGTGCGCCACAAGCTGTGGGAGATCCCGGCCGGACTGCTCGACATCCCCGGTGAGAACCCGCTGCACGCCGCGCAGCGCGAGCTCTACGAGGAGGCGTACGTCAAGGCCGAGGACTGGCGGGTGCTGACCGACGTCTACACCACGCCGGGCGGCTGCGACGAAGCCGTACGGATCTTCCTCGCCCGGAACATCTCCGAGGCGGACGGCGAACGTTTCGAGGTCTCCGAGGAGGAGGCCGACATGGAGCTGGCCCGGGTGCCGCTCCAGGAGCTCGTACGCGGGGTGCTCGCCGGGGACCTGCACAACAACTGCCTGGTGGTGGGCGTGCTGTCGCTCGCCGCCGTGCTCGCGGGCGACGGGGCCGAATCGCTGCGGCCCGCCGAGGCGCCCTGGCCCGCCCGCCCGTTCGAGGCCTGACGGGCCGTCGGGGTTCCGGGAGGACCGGGGGAGCCGCCGCCGCACGGCCGCCCCTCGAACCGCCCCGGACCCCCTCGGACCGTCCCGGATCACCCCCGATCGGAAAAGATGCTGATCCGATCGGGGGACGTACCCGCCGCGCTCCACCGGATTCGCCCACCCGCCTGAACTACGCTCGGAATGCCCTGACCGGAGTCCCGGCGGGCGACGCGTGCAGCGAAGTGGAGCGTGGCCCGTGACGGATCAGGCGGTGGACACCAGCGGCCCGGCCGAGGCAGCGGGGACCGAGGAGCCGGATGCCGTCGAACCGCCTCAATTCTTCGGGCGCGAGCGCGAGTTGAAGGAGCTCCGGGCCGACATCGAACGGGCCGGACTGGACACCATCGCCGGGCGCAAGAGCGGCCGGGCCCGAGTCCTGCTGATCGCCGGACGCCCCGGTTCCGGCCGCACCGCGCTGGCCGGTGAACTCACCCGGCGGCTGCTCGCCACCGGCGACTACCCCGACGGCCTGCTCCGCGTCCGCCTCACCGAACCGGGCGGCGCCCCGGTCCCCACCGAACGCGCCGCCCGGGACCTGCTGGGCCAGCTGGACGTGGTGGGCCCGCCCGGCGCGGACCAGGACGAACTGTCCGAGATGGTGCGCGAGGCCCTCGCCGTACGCCGGTCCCTGCTGCTGATCGACGACGCGCCGGACGCCGAACAGGTCGATCCGCTGCTCCCTGACAACCCGGACTGCCTGGTCGTCGCCACCGCGCGGGGCCCGCTGACCGGCATCCCCGGCGTCCGGCCCTGCACCCTCGGCGGACTGGAGGCGGGCCCGGCGGTCCAGCTGCTCGCCCGCACCATCGGACAGGTCCGCATCACCGTCGATCCGCGGACCGCCGAGACGCTGGCCGAGGAGTGCGGGGGACAGCCCGCCGCACTCGTCATGGTCGGGGGCTGGCTGGCCGCGCACCCGACGGCCTCGGTGGCCGACGTCACCAAGCGGCTGCGGGAACTGCCGGACGACGCCGAGCAGTCCACCGGCGCCCGCCCGCTGGCCCGCGCCTTCCGGCTGATCCACGACTCACTGCCGCCGACCGCCGCCCGGATACTGCGACTGCTCTCCCTCGCCCCCGCCGGACTCGCCGACGCCCACACCGCGTCCGCCCTGGCCGGCTGCTCCGTCTCGGCCGCCCAGACCACGCTCGACGACTTCGTGCGGCTCGGGGTGCTGCGCGGTGACGGGGCCGGCCGGCCGCAGTACGAGGTGCCCGGCTGTCTGGCCCCGCTGCTGCGGGTGCTCCTGGAGGACCGGGACCGGCCGGCCGAGATCCAGCTCGCCCAGGCGAGGATGCTGGAGCGGACGGTGCGCCGGCTCCAGTCCTGCCGGGCGGTCACCGAACCCGAGGGCTCCCCGGCCCGGCGCAGACTAGCCGGGCTGCCGCGCTCCCTGCGCTTCCCCGGCCCCGATGCCGCCGCCGAATGGCTGCGGATCCGCCGCCCCGCACTGCTCGCCTCCGCCCGGATCGCCGTGCAGGACGGTGAACTCGACACGCTGGCAAGACGGTTGGTGGCCGCACTGGTACGGGCGCTGGCGGTGCACGAAGGCACCGAGGCGGCCGCACCCGAGCTGTACGGACTGCACGGACTGGTGCTGGCGGTCGCCGAACGGCGCGAGCTGCCGCGCGAACGTGCGGCGGCCCTGCTCAACCTCGCCGACCTGGACGCCGGGACCGGCCGGACCCGGGAGGCGCTGGCCCGCTACCGGGCCGCGCTGGATGCCGGACGGGCCGCGAAGGATCTGTACGCCACCGGACGCGCGATGGAATCCGTGGGCGGCGCCTATGCGGAGCTGGGGGACTTCCACCGGGCCTCCGACTGGTACGGCCGGGCGCTCGCCCAGCGGCTCACCCAGGGCGAGAAGGCCGATGAGGCGCGGCTGTACGGGCGGCTGGGCACCGTCCACACCTACTCCGGGCGGTACGGCGAGGCGCTGCGGAACTGGCGGGCCGCGGCGGCCGGCTACCGCAGGCTCGGCGATCTGCCCGCCCAGGCGCGGGCGCTCAGCGAGGTCGCCCGGGTCCAGGAGTACGCGGGCCGTCCGCAGGAGTCGCTGCAGACCTGCCGGGAGGCCGTGGAGTGGGCGCGGCAGGCCAAGGACGTACGGCTGCAGGCCGCCCTTGAGCTGCGGCTGGCCGACACGCTGGACCGGCTCGGTGACCCGGCCGCCGCGGGGCTGCACCGGGGCGCGGCCGACAGATTGCTGGGCGAGGAGAGCGCAGCCTACGAAATCCGTAGTGGGTCGACGAAAAATTAATGCTTTGTAAGGCTAGACAGCGGGAAGCCCTTCATTAGACTGGCTCTGCCGCGGGTGTTCGCGGTGTCTCCATTTACGCTGCGTATATGCGGGTATGTATCGCTGTGCCCGGGTAACCCTCTGAGCCAAGGACCGTGATCGACGTGAAGGTCGGCATCCCCCGCGAAGTCAAGAACAACGAGTTCCGCGTGGCGATCACGCCTGCGGGTGTGCACGAGCTCGTCCGTCACGGCCACCAGGTCGTCGTCGAGGAGAGCGCCGGGGCCGGCTCCTCCATCACGGACGAGGAGTACGTCGCCGCCGGGGCGCTGATAGTGCCCACCGCCGACGAGGTCTGGGCCACCGCCGACCTGCTGCTGAAGGTCAAGGAGCCGGTCGCCGAGGAGTACCACCGGCTCCGCAAGGGCCAGACCCTCTTCACGTACCTGCACCTCGCCGCCTCCCGTGCGTGCACGGACGCGCTGCTGGAGTCCGGCACCACCGCCATCGCCTACGAGACCGTCGAGACCGCGAACCGCGCGCTGCCGCTGCTCGCCCCGATGTCCGAGGTCGCCGGCCGGCTGGCCCCGCAGGTCGGCGCGTACCACCTGATGCGTTCGGCCGGCGGCCGCGGTGTGCTGCCCGGCGGCGTCCCGGGTACGGCCGCCGGGCGGGCCGTCATCATCGGCGGCGGCGTCTCCGGCTGGAACGCCACGCAGATCGCCGTCGGTCTCGGCTTCCACGTCACGCTGCTCGACAAGGACATCAACAAGCTCCGCGAGGCCGACAGGATCTTCGGCACCAAGGTGCAGACGGTCGTCTCCAACGCTTTCGAACTGGAGAAGGCCGTCATCGAGGCGGACCTGGTCGTCGGTGCCGTGCTGATCCCCGGCGCGAAGGCCCCGAAGCTGGTCACCGACGAGCTCGTCGCCAAGATGAAGCCCGGAAGTGTACTTGTCGACATTGCAATTGATCAGGGTGGTTGCTTCGAGAGCTCCCGCCCGACGACGCACGCCGATCCGACCTTCATGGTTCACGACTCGGTCTTCTACTGCGTCGCCAACATGCCGGGCGCGGTGCCGAACACCTCTACGTACGCCCTCACCAACGCGACGATGCCCTACATCGTGGAGCTCGCGAACCGCGGCTGGGCCGAGGCGCTGCGGCGTGACGCCGCACTGGCCAAGGGGCTCAACACCCATGACGGGCAGGTCGTTTACCGCGAGGTGGCGGAGGCGCACGGCCTCGACCACGTCGAACTCAGCACGCTTCTCGGCTGACGGAACCCATCTCCAGGCGGGCTCGGGAGGGGTTCATCTCCGCTTCCCGTCAACCTCGTGCGTCCGGCCGGACCTTGCCGAGCAAGGTCCGGCCGGACGTGTGTCCGCGCTCCCACGGGACCCGCGCAACTCGCCTCGAACGTAACCCTTTAACCGATTCGTGCACCCGTGAAAAGTGCCCCAGGGGGGCTGTGCACCCTTGACAGAGGGGTGTTCGATTGCCGACACATCGGGCCGGGTCCGGCGGATTGTGTTGCTGCGGACCGGTGACACGCCATAGAGTCGCCAATCGTCGGCATGGTGCCACGCTGACCTATCGATAAGTTTCCTGGTCACGTCCAAGGAGGTAAGACGACTTGTGAATGAGTCGACATTTACTCCCGGGGGTGTTCATCCAGGGATGCCTGCACGGGGCCAGAGCCCGATCGGGCTGGAGGCTGTCGGCTCCGTCGCTGTCCGCACCTTCGCCACCCACCAGCACATGACGACAGCCCCCCAGATGATGGACGGCCTACACGTGAACGCCATGGCCGGCAACGAGAGTGGCCGGGACACCGCCCACCTCGCCGACTTCGACCAGGTGCCCCAGGGGCGCTTCTACGACCCCGACGCCGAGTACGAGCCCGATCCGGAGTACGCGGCCACTCTCGCGCCCGACGCCGCCCGGCAGCGCCGTGAGCGGGTCGGCCCGACCGGCCGGCCCCTGCCCTACTTCCCGATCCCGGGCCCGCTGACCGATCACGGCCCCGCGAAGATCATCGCGATGTGCAACCAGAAGGGCGGCGTCGGCAAGACCACGTCGACCATCAACCTGGGTGCCGCGCTCGCGGAGTACGGACGGCGTGTCCTGCTCGTCGACTTCGACCCGCAGGGAGCCCTGTCGGTCGGTCTCGGCGTGAACCCGATGGAGCTCGACCTCACCGTCTACAACCTGCTCATGGAGCGGGGAATGGCGGCCGACGAGGTCCTCCTGAAGACCGCCGTGCCCAACATGGACCTGCTGCCGAGCAACATCGACCTGTCGGCAGCCGAGGTCCAGCTGGTCAGCGAGGTCGCGCGGGAGTCCACCCTGCAGCGCGCCCTGAAGCCGCTGATGGCCGACTACGACTACATCGTGATCGACTGCCAGCCCTCGCTGGGCCTGCTCACCGTGAACGCCCTGACGGCCGCGCACAAGGTGATAGTGCCGCTCGAGTGCGAGTTCTTCGCCCTGCGAGGCGTGGCGCTGCTCACCGAGACCATCGAGAAGGTCCAGGAGCGGCTCAACCCGGAACTGGAGCTCGACGGCATCCTCGCCACCATGTACGACTCCCGTACGGTGCACAGCCGCGAGGTCCTCGCGCGCGTCGTCGAGGCCTTCGACGATCACGTCTACCACACCGTCATCGGGCGCACGGTGCGCTTCCCGGAGACCACGGTCGCCGGCGAGCCCATCACCACGTACGCGTCCAACTCGGTCGGTGCCGCCGCCTATCGCCAGCTCGCCAGGGAGGTGCTCGCCCGGTGTCACGCCGAGTGAGTCTGCCGGGGGCCGACGAACTGTTCCGTACCACCGGGGGGATGGGGCTGCAGTCCTCGTCCCCCGCGGAACGGCGGCGCAAGGCGAACGGCGAGGCCCGGGTGCCCGCACCGGCCGCAGGCGAGAGCGGTTCCGGGGCCGACGCTCCGGGGACGGGCTCCGAGGCTCCCGCGGCAACGGCTCCCGCCACGCAGGAGGAGCACTCCGCGGCCAGGGCCGACGCGGGCGACTCGCGCAGCCGCGGCGGTGAGAGCGACCGTATGGCGGCCGCCGCGCAGGCCGGACGCCGTCCGCAGCCGCCGTCCTCGCAGGAGCCGGTTCCCGCACCCGTCGTCCAGCAGCAGCGCAGACGCGGTGGCGGGCGCGGCGCGAACCGGCGGCCCAGCGGCCGGGAGCGCCACGACGAGAAGATCACGGTCTACGTCTCCGCCGAGGAGCTGATGGATCTCGAACACGCGCGGCTGGTGCTGCGCGGCGAGCACGGGCTGGCCATCGACCGCGGGCGGATCGTCCGTGAGGCGGTCGCCGTCGTCCTCGCCGACCTGGAGTCGCGGGGCGACGCGAGCATCCTCGTACGGCGGCTGCGCGGCCGCTGACGGGCGCGGCGCCGGTAGCCTGCCCCGGAGGGCGGGCCGCCGTCCGTCGCCCGTGTCCCGCCGCACCCTGGATCCTCATGCCCTCACCCGACGAGCCCGCCCGCACCTCCCGCCGCCCGCTGGGCCGCGGGCCGGGGGGCGGGCCCGTGCCCGGACGGGCGGGGAACGGCGACGGGGCGGAGACGGAACTCCCCGCCCCGCCCCTTTCCGCCGAAGCCGGCGAAACGCTCCCGGAAGCCCCGGACGACGCCCCGGAGCCCCTGGACACCCCGGCCCCCGCGATCGAGATCACCGTCCCCGCCCCCATCCCCGCCGCCCCCGCGGCCGACGACGGTCGTTTCACCGTTCGGCTGTCGAACTTCGAGGGGCCGTTCGATCTGCTGCTCCAGCTCATCTCCAAGCACAAGCTGGATGTGACCGAGGTCGCCCTGTCCGAGGTCACCGATGAGTTCATGGTCCACATCCGGGCCATGGGGCCGGACTGGGACCTGGACCAGACCACCGAGTTCCTCGTCGTCGCGGCGACCCTCCTGGACCTCAAGGCCGCCCGGCTGCTGCCCACCGCCGAGGTGGAGGACGAGGGGGACCTGGCGCTGCTCGAAGCCAGGGACCTGCTCTTCGCGCGGCTGCTGCAGTACCGCGCGTACAAGCGCATCGCCGAGATCTTCAGCGCCCGCCTCGAATCGGAGGGCCGCCGCTTCCCCCGTACCGTCGGGCTGGAACCGCACCACGCGGAGCTGCTGCCCGACGTCGTGATCAGCATCGGGGCCGAGGGCTTCGCCCGGCTGGCCGTGAAGGCGATGCAGCCCAGACCCCGGCCGCAGGTCTACATCGACCACATCCACGCCCCGCTGGTCAGCGTGCGCGAGCAGGCCGGGATCGTGATGGACCGGGTGCGGGAGGCGGGGGAGATCAGCTTCCGGGAGCTGACCGAGGACGCTCCGGACACCCTCACCGTCGTCGCGCGGTTCCTCGCGCTGCTGGAGCTCTACCGGGAGAAGGCCGTCTTCCTGGACCAGGACGAGGCGCTGGGGGAGCTCATGGTGCGCCGGTCCGGGGAGCAGGGGGCCGAGCCCATCGTGACGGACGAGTTCGACCGGGAGACACCGCACGTGCGGGACGAGCAGCAGGGTGTGAAGGCATGAGTGAGCAGGACGTCACCGGATCCACCGTCGCGGACCTCGACCTCAAGCCCGCCCTGGAGGCCGTCCTCATGGTCGTCGACGAGCCCGCCACCGAGGAGCACCTGGCCAAGGTGCTGGAGCGGCCCAGGCGGGCCGTCGCCGGCGCGCTGC
Source organism: Streptomyces sp. NPDC048671 (assembly GCF_055587045.1). Lineage (NCBI taxonomy): Bacteria > Bacillati > Actinomycetota > Actinomycetes > Kitasatosporales > Streptomycetaceae > Streptomyces > Streptomyces sp. NPDC048671. Next base: position 27,435 of record NZ_JBVJHB010000009.1, read on the forward strand.
GGGAGCTGGCCGACGAGTACACCGCGCAGCGCCGCGGCTTCGACCTCAGGCTGGTCGCGGGTGGCTGGCGGTTCTACACCCGCCCGCGGTACGCGGCGGCGGTCGAGGGCTTCGTCCTGGACGGCCAGCACGCCCGTCTCACCCAGGCGGCGCTGGAGACCCTCGCGGTGGTCGCCTACCGGCAGCCGGTGAGCCGTTCGCGGGTCTCCGCGGTGCGCGGCGTGAACTGCGACGGGGTCATGCGGACCCTGTTGCAGAGGGGGCTGGTGGAGGAGGCGGGCGCGGAACCCGAAACAGGTGCGATCCTGTACAGGACGACGAACTACTTTCTGGAGCGAATGGGCCTGCGTGGCCTGGACGAGCTCCCGGAGCTCGCGCCCTTCCTCCCAGAGGCGGACGCGATCGAGGCTGAGACGCTAGAGGGTGTGCCGTCGTTCGATCCGGACGCACCGGACACCCCGGATACCCACGCAGACGACAAGACGGAATTTTGATGCGAAGCAGTGGCAGGAACAGCGGAAGCGGCAGCGGCGGCGGCAGGAGCGGCGGCAGCGGCGGCAACCGGAGCGGCGGCAACAGCGGCGGCAGGAGCGGCGCGGGCAGCAGTGGCGGCGGCGGGAGCGGTGCCGGCGGCAGCAGTGGCGGCGGCGCCAGGAGTGGTGGCGGCAGGAGCGGCAACCCCAATCCCCGGGTCTCCGGATCCGGTCGCGAGGACAAGGACGAGCGCCCCCGCCGTCCCAGGCCCGAGGAGCGCCGCTACGACGTCGGCAACGACAAGCCGGGCGGCGACGGCGGCACCCGCAAGGGCCGCGGCGCGGCGGCCCGCGGCGGCGCCAAGGGCGGCCCGAAGGCACCGACGGGCGGCTCCAGGAGCACCGGCCGGCGTGCCCCGTACGGCGCCCCGGCCCGCCCGCGCGAGCTCGACGCCAAGATCGAGCAGCGCAACCGCGACAGGTACGCGGACAAGCCCGAGATCAAGACGCCCAGGACCAACCCGGGCGCCGAGGAGGAGGGCGAGCGCCTGCAGAAGGTGCTGGCCCGTGCGGGAATGGGCTCGCGCCGCTCGTGCGAGGAGCTGATCGACCAGTCCCGCGTCGAGGTGAACGGCGAGATCGTCGTCGAGCAGGGCAAGCGCGTCGACGTGAACAGGGACGAGATCAAGGTCGACGGCCTGACCGTCGCCACCCAGTCGTACCTCTTCTTCGCGCTGAACAAGCCGGCCGGCGTCGTCTCCTCCATGGAGGACCCGGACGGCCGCCAGTGCCTCGGCGACTACGTCACCAACCGTGAGACGCGTCTCTTCCACGTCGGCCGGCTCGACACCGAGACCGAGGGCCTCATCATGCTCACCAACCACGGCGAGCTGGCCCACCGTCTCACCCACCCCCGGTACGGCGTGAAGAAGACCTACCTGGCCGCCATCCAGGGACCGCTCCCGCGCGACCTGGGCAAGCGGCTCAAGGACGGCATCCAGCTGGAGGACGGGTACGCCCGCGCCGACCACTTCCGCGTCGTCGAGAACACCGGCAAGAACTACCTGGTCGAGGTGACCCTCCACGAGGGCCGCAAGCACATCGTCCGCCGGATGCTGGCCGAGGCCGGCTTCCCGGTCGAGCGGCTGGTGCGGACCGGGTTCGGGCCGATCCCGCTGGGCGACCAGAAGTCGGGCTGGCTGCGCCGGCTCACCAACACCGAGGTGGGCATGCTGATGCGCGAGGTCGGTCTGTAGACCACCCGCACCCACAGCTCACGGCCCGCGGCCGGTTCCTGCACTCCGATTTTCGGACAGAAACCGGCCGCGGGCCTTTTCCTACCCGCGTTCGACCTTTATAGTCAGAATGACCATTAAGGGACGGAGGGCAGGTGAACCGCTTCACGCACGGACTGGTGTTCGGGAAGTTCTACCCGCCGCACGCCGGCCACCACCACCTCGTCCGCACCGCCCAGGACCGCTGCGAGCGGCTGACCGTGCTGGTCCGCGCCGCCTCGGCGGAATCGGTCCCGCTCGCGGACCGGGTCGCCTGGATGCGTGAGGTGCACCCGGACGTGTCGGTGGTGGGCGCCGTCGACGACATCCGGACGGATCCCCACGACCCGGCGATCCGGGACGCCCACCTGGCGGTCCTCACCACGGCCGTGCCCGAGCCCGTGGACGCCGTCTTCACCTCGGAGCCGTACGGGGACGAACTCGCCCGCCGCCTGGGGGCCGAGCCCGTCCGCGTCGACCCCGGCCGCACGGTCTTCCCGGTCTCCGGTGCCGCTGTGCGCGAGGACCCGGCGGGCTGCTGGGACTTCCTCGAACCGCCGGTGCGGGCCGCGCTCACCCGCCGGGTCGTCGTCCTGGGCGCCGAGTCCACCGGCACCACCACGCTGGCCCGCGCCCTCGCCGCCCACTACCGCCGGCGCGGCGGCGTCTGGGCGCTCACCGGGTACGTCGCCGAGTACGGGCGCGAGTTCGGCGAACAGAAGCTGGCCGCGCTGCGCGCCCGGTGGCCGCGGGCCCAGTGGGAGGACGTCGTCCTCACCACCGACGACTTCGCGCTGATGGCCGAGGTCCAGAACGCCCGGGAGGAGGCGGCCGCCCGCACCGGATCCCCGGTGCTGGTCTGCGACACCGACTCCTTCGCCACCGCGGTCGGGCACGAGCGGTACGTCGGCGGCCGCAACCCGCTCGCCGAGCGCGCGGCCGACCGGGTCACCCACCACCTGTGGCTGCTCACCGACCACGAGGGCGTCGTCTTCGAGGACGACGGGCTGCGCGACGGCGAGGAGCTGCGGCCCTGGACGACCGACCGCTTCCGCGCCGAACTCACCCGTACCGGAAGGAACTTCATCGAACTCACCGGAAGCCGCCAGGAGCGCCTCGCCGCGGCCGTCAAGGCGGTCGACGCCCTGCTCGCCAAGGGCTGGGACTTCGCCGCGCCCCTTTCGGAGCGGCGATGAGCGGCGCCGCCCCCGAGGGCTACGACCCGCACGCCTTCGAACCGTTCGCGGTCACCGTCGACCTGGCCGTCTTCACGGTCCGCGACAGCCGGCTGCACGTCCTGCTCGTCGAGCGGGGCGAGGACCCGTACAAGGGCCGGTGGGCGCTGCCCGGCGGCTTCGTCCTGCCCCGCGAGTCCGCCGGGAGCGCGGCCCGCCGGGAGCTGGCCGAGGAGACCGGGCTGAACGAGGACACCGTCTCGGCCCTCCACCTGGAACAGCTGCGAACCTACAGCGACCCGGACCGCGACCCGAGGATGCGCGTCGTGTCCGTCGCCTACGCCGCGCTCGTACCCGATCTGCCCGAACCGCGCGGCGGCGGTGACGCGGCCAGCGCCGGGTGGTGGGACGCCGGAGAGCTCGGCGCGCTCGCCTTCGACCACGACCGCATCCTCGCCGACGCACAGATCAGGATCGGCGCCAAACTCGAGTACACCTGTCTGGCCACAGCGTTCTGCCCGCCCGAATTCACCCTGGGGGAACTCCAGCAGGTGTACGAGACGGTCTGGGGCGTCGAGCTGGACCGGCCGAATTTCCGGCGCAAGGTCCTCACCACGCCCGGCTTCGTCCAGGCCGTGGAGGGATCGCCGCGCCGCACCGGCGGACGCGGGAAACCGGCCGCCCTCTACCGGGCGGGCGCCGCGACCGCCCTGCACCCCCCACTGCTGCGACCGGAAGGAAGAAGCACGTGATCGTGACCAGGACCATCACCAAACAGGCCGCCACCGGCGCGCTGACCGGGCTCGCGCTCGGCGACGCCCTCGGCTTCCCGACCGAGTTCAACAACGTCCCCTCGATCCTCGCCAAGTGCGGGCCGTGGCGCCAGATGAGGCTGCCGAGGCCGGCCATCGTCAGCGACGACACCCAGATGACCCTGGCCCTGGGGCGCGGCATCCGCGCCGCCATGGACCGCGGACTGCTCACCCCGCTGCGGCTGGTGCGCCCGGTGCGCGACGAGTTCGTCGACTGGTACCACTCGCCCGACAACAACCGCGCCCCAGGCCGCACCTGCATGACCGCCTGCCGGATGCTCGACAGCGACCGGATCTGGCAGGAGGCCAGCCAGACCGGCTCCAAGGGCTGCGGCGCCAACATGCGGGTCGCACCCGTCGGACTCGTTCCCGGACTGAGCGACGAACAGCGCGCCGGAGCCGCCCAGTTGCAGGCGGCCCTCACTCACGGACACCCGACCGCGCTCGCCGCGTCCGACCTGATGGCCCGCGCGGTGTACCTGCTGGCCCAGGGCGCCGAACCGGTGGGGCTGATCGGGCAGCTGCGCAGCTACGCGTACGAGAACAGCAGCCACTACCTCACGCGCTGGCTCGGCGACCTCTGGCGCTACGCGGGCGACTCCTCGCCGGAGCTCTACATCCAGCGGGGCTGGGAGGAGTGCCTCACCGCGCTGGAACGCGTCCAGGACGCGCTGCGCAACCCGTCCCCGGAGACCGATCCCTGCGAGGCGACCGGCGACGGCTGGGTCGCCGAGGACGCCCTGGCCACGGCCCTGCACTGCTTTCTGCTCTTCCCCGACGAACCGGTCACCGCCCTGCGCCGTGCCGCCTGCACGCGGGGCGACTCGGACTCGCTCGGCTGCCTGACCGGCGCACTGGCCGGGGCGCACCTGGGCTCGGGGGCCTGGCCCAAGGAGTGGTCGGAGCGGATCGAGTACCGCAGCGACCTGCTGTCGCTGGGGGCGCTCTGGGACTCCTGAGCCATGGGTACGGGCGGGTTCGACGCGTCGCGCGAACCGGTGGCGCGGGTGCGGCTCGACCCGGCGTCAGCCGGCTGAACCGCCCCCGTCCGGCAGCGCGGCAAGCGCCGACGCCTGCCGGGCGCGGATCAGGAAGTCCTCGATCCGGGCCCGGTCCGGGTCCGCGGGCAGCGGGGAGGCGTCGGCGGCCGCGTCGTTCTCCTCGGCCAGCCTCGTCATGCGCCGCTCCACCTCCGGCCAGGGCACCTCGCCCCGCCTGACCGCCAGCAACTCCTCGCGGTCCGCGCCCACGTCGATCGTGAGCTCTCCCGTCCGCAGCAGATCCCGGCCGCTCGCCAGCAGCCGCAGCAGATGCATGGCGTGCTTCCAGCGCGGCGCCCCGTACTGCCGTACGTCCGCGTCCAGCTTCCGGCGCTGGCCCAGCGCGTAGCGGACGAAGGTCCCGTGCGCCCGCCGGGACAGGAACGCCCCGCGCAGCGAGAGCAGCTCGCGGCCGGTCGCGTCGGCGTGCTCCACCAGAGGAGAGTGCAGGCACTCCAGCACATTGGGGTTGGCCCGCAGTGCCAGTTCGCAGAAGCGCTCCAGCTCCCAGGAGAACTGCTCATCGGCCGGTCCCTCGACATGGGCCGGAGGCTTGTCGAACCGCCAGAACAGCGGGGTCGGCGCGAGGAAGACCCCGCGCCGGTCGGTGTCGCTGCCGTCCGTGGCGAGCCCGAAGGCGCGCGAGCCCATCACGCAGGAGTAGACGGTGTGGTCGCGCACCAGCGCCTCGTCGGAGGGAGTGATCATGCGGGGGAGGGTACGCGCACGGTTTTCGCCACCGTCTCACGGACAGGGCGCCCCGGCGGCCGGCCGCGCCTCCCCTCTACGCTGAAACCCAAGCGCACGCAGCGGTACGGACGAGCGCGCGAAGCGTACGGACAAGCAAGGAGCACGACGTGGCGGTACGAGCGGTCCGCGGAGCCGTCCAGCTGGAGCGGGACGAGGCAGGACACATGGACGAGCAGGTCAGCGCCCTGCTCACCACCGTCCTGGAGCGCAACAGTCTCGTCGCGGACGACCTGATCAGCATCTGGTTCACGGCCACCCCCGACCTGCACAGCGACTTCCCGGCCGCCGCCGCGCGCGGGATCGGTATCGTCGACGTGCCGCTGATCTGCGCCCAGGAGCTGGACATCGAGGGGGCGATGCCCCGAGTGGTCCGGATCCTCGCCCACATCGAGACCTATCTCCCCAAGTCGGAGATCGCCCACGTCTACCTCGGCGCCACCGCCGCCCTTCGCAAGGACATCGCCCAGTGAGAACCGCCGTTGTCATCGGAACAGGCCTCGTCGGCACCTCCGCGGCCCTCGCCCTCGCCGGGCGTGGCATCAAGGTCCACCTCGTCGACCAGGACCCGGAGTCGGCCCGGACGGCGGCCGCGCTCGGCGCGGGCACCGACGAGGCCCCCGAGGGACGGGCCGATCTGGCGATCATCGCCGTACCACCGGCGCACACCGCGTCCGTGCTCGCCACCGCCATGCGCGCCGGCGTCGCCCGCGGCTACCTCGACGTGGCCAGCGTCAAGGGCGGCCCGCGCCGCGACCTGGAGGCGCTCGGCGTCGACCTCGCCCCGTACATCGGTACGCACCCCATGGCCGGCAAGGAGCGCTCCGGACCGCTCGCCGCCACCGCGGACCTGTTCGAGGGCCGCCCCTGGGTCCTCACCCCGACCCGCGACACCGACACCGAGGTGCTCAACCTCGCCCTGGAGCTCGTCGCGCTCTGCCGGGCCGTCCCGGTCGTCATGGACGCCGACGCCCACGACAGGGCCGTCGCCCTCGTCTCCCACACCCCGCAGCTGATCTCGTCGATGGTCGCCGCCCGGCTGGAGGAGGCCGACGAGACCGCCGTACGCCTCTGCGGCCAGGGCATCAGGGACGTCACCAGGATCGCCGCGTCCGATCCCCGGATGTGGGTGGAGATCCTCTCCGCCAATCCCGGACCGGTCGCCGACGTCCTCGCCGGGGTCGCCGCCGATCTGGAGGAGACCGTCACCGCGCTGCGCGGACTCCAGTCCGCCGACGAGGACAAGCGGCGCGAGGGCACCGAAGGCATCCAGGACGTCCTGCGCCGCGGCAACGCCGGCCGGGTCAGGGTGCCGGGCAAGCACGGGGCGGCCCCCGCCTCGTACGAGGTCGTCGCAGTCCTGATCAGCGACCGGCCGGGCGAGCTGGCCGGGATCTTCGCGGACGCGGGCCGGGCCGGGGTCAACGTCGAGGACGTCCGGATCGAGCACGCCACCGGCCAGCAGGCGGGTCTCGTGCAGCTCATGGTCGAGCCGAAGGCCGCCCCGGCCCTCAGCGCCGCTCTGCGCGAGCGCGGATGGTCGATCCGGCCGTAGGGTCTGTCGTCGAACTGCCGCCTGCCGCCTGCCGCCTGCCGCGCGGTGTCCGGCACGCACGCTCGCGGCCGCTCCCGGCCCTTGCGGCACCCGGCCGGGAGGCACTTGTCCACAGGGGTGGTCGGGCCCGCGCCCGCACTCGGTAACCTTGTGCGGGGCGGGTTCGCGCGTCCCGTCCCGCCCACCCCGTGTACCAGGAAGGTGTCCACCACCGTGGAAACCGTAAGCGCCGCCGCCCGGACCGCCCCGGCCGCAGTGATCGTCGCCATCGACGGGCCCTCCGGCACCGGCAAGTCCAGCACGTCCAAGGCCGTCGCCACCCAGCTCGGCCTGAGCTATCTGGACACCGGTGCCCAGTACCGGGCGATCACCTGGTGGATGCTGAACAACGGCATCGACGTGCACGACGCGATGGAGGTGGCCACCGCGGCAGCCAAGCCCGTCATCGTCTCCGGCACCGACCCCACCGGCCCGACGATCACCGTCGACGGCGAGGACGCCTCCGGACCGATCCGCACGCAGGAGGTCACCTCCAGTGTCAGCGCCGTCAGCGCCGTCCCCGAGGTGCGCACCCGGATCACCGAGCTGCAGCGCACCATCGCCGAGGGCGCGCAGAAGGGCATCGTGGTCGAGGGCCGGGACATCGGCACGACCGTGCTGCCCGACGCCGACATCAAGATCTTCCTGACCGCTTCGCCGGAGGCACGCGCCGCCCGCCGCAGCGGAGAGGTGAAGGGCTCCGATCTCGCCGCCACCAAGGAGGCGCTGATCAAGCGCGACGCCGCGGACTCCGGCCGCAAGACCTCACCGCTCGCCAAGGCGGACGACGCCGTCGAGGTGGACACCACCGAGCTGACCCTCCAGCAGGTCATCGAGTGTGTCGTCACCCTCGTCGGGGAGAAGCAGGCGGCGAAGTGAGCCCAGCCACGCTCGCGCCCACCCTGCGCGGAGCGGCGGTCGGGCGCGGCATCGGGATCGGGCTGATGTACGGGCTGTTCAGGCCCCGTGTGCTCGGCGCGTGGCGGGTCCCCGCCTCGGGACCCGTCATACTCGCGGTGAACCACTCGCACAACGTCGACGGTCCGATGCTGATGGGCACCGCGCCCCGGCCCGTCCACTTCCTGATCAAGAAAGAGGCGTTCGTCGGCCCCCTGGACCCGTTCCTGCGCGGAATAGGTCAGCTGAAGGTGGACCGTACGACCGCCGACCGCACCGCCATCACCCACGCCCTCGGTGTGCTGGGGGACGGCGGGGTGCTCGGGATCTTCCCCGAGGGCACCAGGGGCGAAGGAGACTTCGCCTCGCTGCGCGCCGGGCTCGCGTACTTCGCGGTACGCAGCGGGGCGCCGATCGTGCCCGTGGCCGTCCTGGGGAGCACCGAGCGGCGCGGACGGCTGATATCGGCGCTGCCGCCGCTGCGCAGCCGCGTCGATGTCGTCTTCGGGGAGGCCTTCGAGGCGGGCGACGGCAGCGGCAGGCGGACGCGCAAGGCGCTGGACGAGGCGACGTTGCGGATCCAGGGACGGCTGACCGGCCACCTGGAGCAGGCCAGGCGCCTCACCGGGCGTGCTGAGTAAGACTTGAGTAGTGGACCGCGTGCTGCGTGGTCCATCGATGATGATGTAAAGAGGAACGGACTTCATGAACGACCAGATTCACTCCGGCGGCTCGGACCACGAGCACGGAGCGCTTGGCGATGCCGAGTACGCGGAGTTCATGGAGCTCGCCGCGCAGGAGGGGTTCGACCCCGAGGACGTCGAGGGCGCGATCGGTGAGGCCGGTCACGGACCGCTTCCGGTCCTCGCCGTCGTCGGCCGCCCCAACGTCGGCAAGTCGACCCTGGTGAACAGGATCATCGGCCGCCGCGAGGCCGTCGTCCAGGACAAGCCCGGCGTCACCCGTGACCGCGTCAGCTACGAGGCCGAATGGGCGGGCCGCCGCTTCAAGGTCGTCGACACCGGCGGCTGGGAGCAGGACGTGCTGGGGCTCGACGCCTCCGTCGCCGCTCAGGCCGAGTACGCCATCGAGACGGCCGACGCGGTCGTCTTCGTGGTCGACTCCACGGTCGGCGCCACCGACACCGACGAGGCCGTCGTCAAGCTGCTGCGCCGGGCCGGCAAGCCCGTCGTGCTCTGTGCGAACAAGGTCGACGGACAGAGCGGTGAGGCGGACGCCTCCGCGCTCTGGTCGCTCGGCCTCGGCCAGCCGCACCCGGTCTCCTCGCTCCACGGCCGCGGCACCGGCGACATGCTGGACGCCGTCCTGGAGGCGCTCCCCGAGGCCCCCGCGCAGCTGTTCGGCACCGCCCTCGGCGGCCCCCGCCGCATCGCGCTGATCGGCCGTCCGAACGTCGGCAAGTCCTCGCTGCTGAACAAGGTGGCCAACGAGGACCGGGTCGTCGTCAACGAGCAGGCCGGCACCACCCGTGACCCGGTCGACGAGCTGATCACGCTCGGCGGCATCACCTGGAAGTTCATCGACACGGCCGGTATCCGGCGCCGGGTCCACCTCCAGGAGGGCGCGGACTACTACGCCTCGCTGCGTACCGCGGCCGCCGTGGAGAAGGCCGAGGTCGCCGTGATCCTGATCGACTCCAGCGAGTCGATCAGCGTCCAGGACCAGCGCATCATGACCATGGCCGTCGAGGCCGGACGCGCGATCGTCGTCGCCTTCAACAAGTGGGACACCCTCGACGAAGAGCGCCGCTACTACCTGGAGCGCGAGATCGAGACGGAGCTCGCGCAGGTCGCGTGGGCCCCGCGGGTCAATGTCTCGGCCCTCACCGGCCGCCACATGGAGAAGCTGGTCCCGGCGATCGAGACCGCGCTGAACGGCTGGGAGACCCGTGTTCCGACGGGCCGGCTGAACGCCTTCCTCGGCGAGATCGTCGCCTCCCACCCGCACCCGATCCGCGGCGGCAAGCAGCCCCGCATCCTCTTCGGCACCCAGGCGGGCACCAAGCCGCCGCGCTTCGTGCTCTTCGCCTCGGGCTTCCTGGAGCACGGCTACCGGCGCTTCGTCGAGCGCCGGCTGCGCGAGGAGTTCGGCTTCGAGGGCACCCCGATCCACATCTCGGTACGGGTCCGCGAGAAGCGCGGCCGCAACAAGTAGGCGGCGGATGACGCGGTCCCGGTGCGTGAGCGCCCGGACCGCGTCCGTCCCCGGGCTTCACGGAGCCCCGGACACGGAGGAGCCCCGGACCACTCGTTCTCCGAGCGGTCCGGGGCTCCTCCGTACGGTCGGGCGCCCTCCGCGGTCAGGCTCCGGCGTACGACGGTCAGGCTCCCCGGGAGCCCGGCGGCAGCGCGGCCTGGACCCGGCCCGCGTGCCGCCCCACCCGCTGCCAGGAGCCGAGGCTCCCGGTGTGCGTACCGGGGCTGGTGCCGCCGTGCCCGGTGGCTCCGCCCGTCCCACCGGACGCACCTGTTCCGCCGTGGCCCGAGTGGCCGCTCAGCGGGGCGCGGGAGCCGAAGAACCCACTGCCGAAACTCGGAAGCCCGAGGCTCTCCTCCCCGCTCCGGTCACCTGGCAACGCCCTGAACGACCGGCGGTACTCGGAGTACAGCGCGTCGTAGATCGGGGTGCGGGACGGGCCACCCGATGGGTCCTGCGCGGGACGCATGGCCGGGATCGGGCTCGGACGCTGGTGGGAGGGGTCGTATGAGTGCACGTATCTGCCAACGACCCCACCGCCCGTCGGATGCGGGCCCGCCGGAGAAATAGCTGTTCGGTGAGGCGCTCCGGAGTGCGCGGACACGGTCAGGTACCGGCCAGCGGCATCGCCGCGGCGACCAGGATCCCGCCCGCCGAGGCCTTCTCCAGCGCGTCGCGCAGCAGGTCCTCGCGGGGCTGCTGGCCGATCGCACCGGCCGGGGCGGCGTAGACGAGCACGGTCTGCGACTTGTTGACCGCGGTCCGCCACCCCTCGGTCACCTGGAGGGGTGCGTGCGCCTGCCACCAGGCCACCGGGGCGCCGCCGCCGGTGCCCGGCTGGAGCACCGCGTGCAACTGTCCCATGGCGAGCAGGATCGACCAGCCGTGCAGCACCTCGGGGACCTGGCCCATCCGCTGGACCGGGTGGAAGCCCTGCTCAAGCAGCAGCTGGAGGAACTCGTCGCCGCCGCTGCCGTCCGTGCCGGGCCGGGCGATCGCCCCGGTCGGTTCGACGACCAGGGCCGGGTGGAGTTCGTCATCGATCAGGACGAGGCCGCTGGTGATCCCCAGCACGGCCTGCTCGGGGTTCAGCCGGTCCTGGATCTCCTGCTCGCTTCCGGTGATGCTGCGCACGGCCCCCTGCAACTGCTCCTCGGCGACCTGGACGACCTGGGAGGGGATGCAGGTCGCGTGGGCGAAGGCGAGGACCGCGGTCTCGTCGCCGACGAACAGCACCGTGCTGGTGCGTTCCTGCTCGGAGTCGCCGGGGGTGCGGCAGGAGGTGCAGTCGTAACTGCCGGGGGCGTTGTCGCCGACAAGCAGCCGGTCGGCTTCGGCGTCGCCGATCTCGGCGCGTACGTCCTCGCTGACGTCGAGCATGCGCGGCACGGGTGGCTCCTCGGACTCGGTACGTGCGCCGGGCGGTTCCCGGCTCATGAAGAAGACAACGGGTCAGCTGCTGCCGGGGTCACGCGAGAAAGCGAACGGAATCGAACCGAGGAGCCGACCGGTTCGGCGATATACCGACAAGTCCGGACGGTGGAGAGCGTAGAGCGCGGCCGGGGCCGGGGCCGGTCGAGGAGGCGGTGCCCGTGCCGGCGGGGACCGCGCTCGTGCCGCCCCGCCGGCGGCGGTGCCCGCGGCGGCTGCCCGATGCCGGAAAGCGGGTGATTCGGGTCGTCCGTTATACGGGCAGCACGGCAGGGCCGGTCCGATGGTGTGGATATTGTGAGCATGGGATAAGGGTGCGATAAGGAAGGATGAATTCCCGGCGGTCCCCTCTCTTTCGGGAGGGTATTCCGGAGGGAAATCGATGCCGCCCGGCAGCGGATATTCGACCGCTTTTCGGGCCTTCTTCGCTGATAGTTTCCGGGCCTGTGCGATTACTGTGCGTCGGCTTGCGAATCGCGCGTTCGGGTGAGGAGGTCCGGTGGGAACACGTGTGGTGATGCTGTGACACAAGCGTGACCGGTGAGGGACGTGAGGATGCCGTGCGACCGGGCGGCGCCCCGGGTTCCGCCGCCGTCCGGGGCCGCCTACGGTGAGAGGCATGGCACCCATACCGACTCCTTCCGCCCAGCCCGACGACACTCCCGGCGCGTACGTCGGCCTCACCGCCGAGACCGCCGAACGGCGGGCCAGGGAGCATGGCTGGACCACGGTCAGAGCCCTGCCGCCGGGCACCGTCATCACCATGGAGTTCCAGGGCGGCCGGATCAACTTCGAGGTCGACGCCGGCGCCGTGAAGCGCTGCTGGATCGGCTGAGGCTCCCCTGCGGCCTCCGGCCCGCCCCCCGGGCGAGGCCCCGGACCGGCGCGTCCGCGCCCCGGCCGTATGAGTGAGGGCCCCGACCGGAGTCGGGGCCCTCACTCATACGGGGGAGCGGCTGTACGTACCGTCCCCGCCGCTCGTAGGGGTCAGCCGCCCGCCACCGGCCGGGCCGGCGCCGTACCGCCGCGCGGGGTGCGGTCCGCGTGCGGCGGGCGGCGGCTGCCGGCCGGAGTGACCGGGGTGCGTTCCGAGCGCACCGCGTGGCTCTGGTGCGCGGGAGGCGCGGTGTAGGCACGCGGGCGGCCGCCCGCAGACGCAGACGCAGCCGCAGTCGTGGCCGCAGCTGTGGTCGTGGTCGTGGTCGTGACCGAGGCCGCCTGGCGGCTGCCCGCGGCGACCGGCTCGCGGGCCGGGCTCTGCGCCGCGGTCTCGCCCACGGCCGGCTGTCCGGCCGGAACCGGCCGGGGGTCGCCCGCTGCGACGGGCGGGGCCGGTACGAGCCTGCTGCGGGCGCTCAGCCGCTCGCGGGCGGCGAAGATCCAGTCCTCCGCCCGGGTGATCAGCGGCTCGCACCACGGCAGGCCGAGCAGGATCAGCAGCCCCGCCGCCCAGCCGAGCACCACATCGCTGAGCCAGTGCGTACCGAGGTACACGGTCGTCAGGCCGACCCCGAGCGACACGACGGCGGACATCGCCGACAGATAGCGCCTGGCCCTCGGCGTGGCGGCCAGGTAAGCAAGGATTCCCCAGGTCACGACCGCGTTGGCGGTGTGCCCGGACGGAAATATATCGCCGCCGGCGAAGAGTTCGGCCGAGCCGACCTGGGTCGCGTAGTGCGGTCCGAGCCGGCCGAGGCCGTACTTGACCGCCCCCACCGTCGCGTTGAGCAGCAGCAGTGAGACGCCCAGTGTCAGCAGGGGGCGCAGGGTGTGCTGCCGCCAGGAGCGCCAGCCGAGCCAGCAGGCGACCATCACGGCCGTGGGTCCGCGCTGACCGAGTACGACGTAGTAGTCGAGGAAGGCATGGATGCCGGGCCACTGCTGGTACGGCCGGAAGAGCATGACCTTCCAGTCCAGGGTCACCAGCCAGGACGACATGAGCACGGCAATGACGATGGCGAGATAGAACGCCAACGTCCCGCCGAAGAGAGCGATGCGGTGACGGCTCATCCGCGGTGTCTCTATCTTCGGCGGCTCCGGCTCCCGGTCCAGGCGGGCAAAGATGTCGGTACGCACCCAATCGACGTTACAGCGAGTGAGTGGGTGACTCGGTCGATCCGGCCGCTTTGTGATGACGATGTGATGTGGACTATGTCTCAGCGCGGTCGGTTTTCCTGAACCTCCGAAGAATGCTGGATTCCTTCCGTTCTATTTCTTTGGCACCCGCGTCGGAAGAGTTTTTGGATATTGACGGAAAAGCGCACGGGATACCGAAGTGTATTCAACAGGAGCTCCGGGGGAGTGGAACGGACGGTATCGGTCCGGTTACTCGACGCCCTCACTCGCCGGCCGGCGGGCGATTCGCGACGCTTCCGGAGGCCGTCGTACGCACCGCCGAACGTGACGTCTCCGCAGGTCGTGTGGGGTCTCCTGGTGGGTCTGCCCGGCTGGAAGCAGTGGCGTACACCACACTTGGAGGCCATTGGCGGTATGAGATGGGCCACGTGTAGCCCTGCCGAACTCGCGTACGCTGCGGACCACTCGCCCGTCGATGCCGGGCCCGGAGAGGCAGCGAACGCTGAATCCCCAGGGGGCCTGCCGAGCGCGAGGGACCTTGGGAGGTAGATGCATGTCCGGGACGACCACAGCCCGAACCCGCCTGCGCGCAGCCGCCGACGGTGCCAATCGATGGGTCGTCCTGGTCGTCCTCTGCCTCAGTCTGCTGCTCGTGGCGCTCGACGCCACGGTGCTGCACGTCGCCGTCCCCGCCGTCACCGAGGACCTGCGGCCCAGCGCCGTCGGGCTGCTGTGGATCGTGGACGCGTATCCGCTGGTCTGCGCCTCGCTGCTGATCCTCTTCGGCACCCTCGGTGACCGGGTCGGGCGGCGGCGCGTCCTGCTGCTCGGCTACGCGCTCTTCGGGGTCGCCTCCGCCGTCGCCGCCATGGCGGACAGCGCGGGCGTGCTCATCGCGGCGCGGGCCCTGCTCGGCGTCGGCGGCGCCATGATCATGCCGGCCACCCTGTCGATCCTCCGCCAGGTCTTTCCGGACCGGCGCGAGCGGGCCATGGCGATCGGCGTGTGGTCCGCGGTCGCCGCGGTCGGCGCCGCCGCCGGACCGGTCATCGGCGGCTTCCTCGTCGAACACTTCTGGTGGGGCTCGGTCTTCCTGATCAACATCCCGCTGATGGCCCTGATCCTTCCGCTCGGCCGGCTGCTGCTCCCGGAGTCCCGGGGCAGCGACGACGGCCCCTGGGACGTGCTCGGCGCCCTGATGGCCGCGGCCGCTGTGCTCGGGGTGGTCCTGGGCGTGAAGCGGGCGGGCACCGGCGAGGGTCTCCTCGGACCGGCCACGCTCCTCCCCCTGCTGCTCGGGGCCGCGCTGCTCTTCGCGTTCGTCCGCCGCCAGAAGCGGCGGACGCACCCGCTGATCGACATCGGGATGTTCGCCAGGCCCGCCTTCTCCACCGCGGTGGGCTGCATCGTCCTGGCCATGCTGGCCCTGGTCGGCCTGGAGCTGATCGCCGTCCAGTACCTCCAGCTCGTCCTGGGCCTCAGCCCGCTGGAGACCGGCCTGCGGCTGCTGCCGCTCACCTTCGCCGCGATGGCCGCGGGCGCCACCGGCTCGTACACCCTGCGCCGGGTCGGGCCGCGCCGGATGGTCGGCTGGGGCTTCGTCCTGACGGCCGCCGCGGTGCTGATGCTGACCGCGATGGGGCAGCACGACCGGCCCGGTCTGCTGACGGCGTCCTTCGTCCTGCTCGGCTTCGGGCTCCAGTCCACGCTCTTCGGCGCGTACGAGTCGATGCTCAGCGAGGCCCCCGCGGACCGGGCCGGCGGCGCGGCCGCGATCGGCGAGACCTCCTACCAGCTGGGCGCCGGCATGGGGATCGCGCTGCTCGGCAGTGTCATGAACGCCGCGTACGTCCCGGGCCTCGCGCGGCTCCCCGAAGCGGGTGTCCCCGCCCCGGCCGCCGCCGCCGCCGCCCACTCGCTCGGCGAGGCGTACCAGGTGGCCGCGCAGCTGGGCGGCCCGCTCGGTCAGGTGCTGCGCTCCACGGCCCGGCACGCCTTCATCGGCGGGCTGCACATCACCCTGCTGGTCAGCGCCGCGCTGCTGCTGCTCGGGGCGCTCGCCGCGCTGCGGCTGCCGAGGGTGATGGAGTGCCCGCCGCTGCTCTGCGAACCCCGCGAATCCATGGACGACCGCCAGACCGCCGGGGCCGGGCAGGACGAGGATTCCCGCGGTCGCCGGGGCCGCGAGGCGCCGGTGGCGGACCGGCCCAAGGTGCTGCTCCCGCTCCCCGCCGCGCGGCAGCCCGCCGAGGCGACCGGCTCTGGACGCACGGCACACTGAGTCGTAACGTCAGCACGGCGCCGTAACTAACACTGCTAGTTTTCGGCGTCACCCGTACCGCCCTCAGTACCGTGCGAGCCGCCGGAGGCACATCCTCATGTCCACCGCTCCGTCCTCGAAACTCCCGCCCTTCGACCCCCGCGACCCCCTCGGCATCGACGACCTCCTGGGCGCCGAGGATCTCGCGATCCGCGACACCGTCCGGGCCTGGGCCGCCGACCGGGTCCTGCCGCACATCGCCGAGTGGTACGAGAACGGCGAGCTGCCCGGCATCCGCGAACTGGCCCGCGAACTCGGGGCGCTCGGGGCCCTCGGCATGTCCCTGGAGGGCTACGGCTGCGCGGGCGCCACCGCCGTGCAGTACGGGCTGGCCTGTCTGGAGCTCGAAGCGGCCGACTCCGGGATCCGCTCGCTCGTCTCCGTGCAGGGCTCCCTCGCCATGTACGCGATCCACCGCTTCGGCTCCGAGGAGCAGAAGCGGCAGTGGCTGCCCGGCATGGCGGCCGGCGAGATCATCGGCTGCTTCGGCCTCACCGAGCCCGACCACGGCTCCGACCCGGCCGGCATGCGGACGTACGCCAGGCGCGACGGCGAGGACTGGGTGCTCAGCGGCCGCAAGATGTGGATCACCAACGGCTCGGTCGCCGGGGTCGCCATCGTCTGGGCGCAGACCGACGAGGGCACCGCGGGCGCCGGTATCCGCGGTTTCGTCGTGCCGACCGGTGCCCCCGGATTCTCCGCACCCGAGATCAGGCACAAGTGGTCCCTGCGCGCCTCCGTCACCAGCGAGCTGATCCTCGACGAGGTGCGGCTGCCGGCCGATGCCGTACTGCCCGGCGTCACCGGTCTGCGCGGACCGCTCAGCTGCCTCAGCCATGCCCGCTACGGCATCGTCTGGGGAGCCATGGGCGCCGCACGGGCCAGCTTCGAGGCGGCCGTGGACTACGCGGGGACGCGTGAGCAGTTCGGGAAGCCGATCGGCGGCTTCCAGCTCACCCAGGCCAAGCTCGCCGACATGGCCGTCGAACTCCACAAGGGCATCCTGCTCGCCCACCACCTGGGCCGCCGGATGGACGCGGGCAGGCTCCGCCCGGAACAGGTCAGCTTCGGAAAGCTGAACAACGTGCGGGAGGCCATCGAGATCTGCCGCACCTCACGCACGATCCTCGGTGCCAACGGGATCTCGCTGGAGTACCCGGTGATGCGGCACGCGACGAATCTGGAGTCGGTGCTCACCTACGAGGGGACCGTGGAGATGCACCAGCTGGTGCTGGGCAAGGCGCTCACCGGCCTGGACGCGTTCCGGTGAGCCGGAACAGCGGCAGGGCCGATCAGTGAGCGCCCCGCTCAGCTCTGGTTGAAGAAGCCGTCGGCCGGCCGGCCGACGGCTTCGCCGTTGACGACCTGGGTGTCGGCGGGAGTCAGCAGGAAGACCCGGGTGGCCACGCGGTCGATCGACCCGCGCAGTCCGAAGATCAGCCCCGCGGCGAAATCCACCACGCGCTTGGCGTCGGCGGAGTCCATGGAGGTGAGGTTCATGATCACCGGGACGCCGTCCCGGAAGAGCTCACCGATGCTCCGGGCGTCCCGGAAGCTGTCCGGGGTCACGGTGGCGATCCGGCGGCCCGTCTCCTCGGCCGTCTCGGACGCCACCCGCACCCGCGGATCGGTCACCCAGGCCTGTCCGGTCCCGGTCCGTGCACCCTCGGAGTACTCGTCGTCGTCGTAGTACCGCTCGTCGTTGTCCTCTACGAGGCCCAGCCAGGCACTCGCCTTGCGCACCGATCCCATGGACGCCTCCTCTCACCGCGGTTCCTTGGCGTTCCGCATCTCTTTCGTATCCCTATGGTCGTCCATCATGCGGATCGTGCGCCAAGGGGATTGGCGGCGCGCAGGGCATTCGTGACGGTACTGGTGCAGAGGATGTGGTGATTCGTCAAGGTTCCTCCTGTAAAAGGGCACTGGCGAAAGAAAATATGATGCTCCGGGCCGTATGGGTGACATGGGGGACGTACGGGTGAACGGGACGCTCGATACGATGCACGGCGCGCACTCGCCCGAGCGTGGCGCACAGCTGAACGACACCCGGGGGATCGTCGTGTTCGGAATAGTCAGGCCCTGCACCCATCGACTGTCGGAGGGGCTGAAGGCCGAGTGGATGGCCCATCTCTGCGGGCTCTGTCTGGCACTTCGGTCCGACCACGGGCAGTTCGCCAGGATCGTCACGAACTATGACGGCCTGATCGTCTCGGTCCTGACGGAGGCTCAGACCGAACGCACGCCCGCACAGCGCCGCACGGCGGGGCCCTGCCCGCTGCGCGCGATGCGGACCGCGC
Organism: Streptomyces sp. NPDC048671; assembly: GCF_055587045.1. NCBI lineage: Bacteria > Bacillati > Actinomycetota > Actinomycetes > Kitasatosporales > Streptomycetaceae > Streptomyces > Streptomyces sp. NPDC048671. The sequence continues at coordinate 45,788 of NZ_JBVJHB010000009.1, forward strand.
CGGTCGCGCGGGGCGAGGGGGCCAGGCTGGCGGCCGCCGTCTCCCTGGTGCTGGCGTCGGCGAAGGTGCGGGACCACGTCGCCGACCGGGACGGGCTGTTGAAGCGGCGCCCGGTCGCGGCGGCGGCCCGCAGGGTGGCGGCGGGCTGGGACCGCGCCGGGGCGCGTACCGGCGCACAGCTCGGTTTCGACACGGCGTTGCTCGTCGACGCCGTCGACCGGCAGACCGGTATCGAGCTGCTCGCTGGCCCCGGCACCCCGCTGCTGACGGTCACCGAACCCACCGAGACGGCCACCGCCGCGGCCTTCGCGCACACCGCCGTACTCGCGGGCAAGCCGCGGAACGCCGCGCCGCTGGCCGAGGCGGGACGCCTCTTCGGACGACTCGCGCATCTGCTGGACGCCGTGGAGGACCAGGAGGCTGACGCCGCGTCGGGTGCCTGGAACCCGCTCACCGCGACGGGCACCTCGCGCACCGAGGCCCGGCGGCTGTGCGACGACGCGCTGCGCGGCGTACGGCTGGCGCTGCGCGACGCGGAATTCACCGACGGCGAACTGGCGCACGTGCTGCTGGCGCACGAACTGCGGCGCTCGGTGGACCGGGCCTTCGCCACGGACGTCTGTTCCCATCAGTCGGGCGGCCTGCCGACCGAGGGTCCCGGAGGAGCCGGCCATCCGTCAGGAGGCCGGCACACGGGGGCGTTCGGACCGCCGCCGGGCAACCCGTACGCACCCTCGGGACCCGGGGCCCCCTTCGGCCCGCCGCAGCCGCCGCCGGAACCCCCGCGCGACCGGCGCGGGCTCATAGTGGGGTGCCTGGTGTGGGCGGGTCTCGCCTGCACCTGCCAGATGTGCTGCGGCACCTTCGACGATCCGTGGAGCCGCCAGCGCCGCGAGGGGCTGTGCAGTCAGTGCGACTGCGGTGACTGCTGCGATGGCTGCGACTGCTGTAGCAACTGTGGCGATTGCTGTGATGGCTGTGACTGTTGCGACTGCGGGTGCGACTGCGGCTGCTGAGTCCGCGTCACCTGATCTCGGGCGGTGAGATCCGCGAGGTCCCGATCGCCGATTCGCTGATGCCCCACTTCTCCAGGATCCGGTCGTAGGTGCCGTCCGCCTTGAGGCTGCTGACCGCGGCCTGGAAGGCGGGCGCCAGCGGGGTGCCCTTCTTGAACGCGAAGCCGACGTCGAGACGCTTGAACTCGTTGAGGAAGCGCACGCCCTCCTGCTGCTTCACGGCGTACCGCAGTCCGTTGATGGTCGACATCACCACGTCGGTCCGCCCCTGCTGGAGCGCGCTCCAGACGGCGGCCAGGTCGGAGTACGTCTTCACGTCGTACGGCTTCTCGCCGGCCTCGGCGCACCGGTGCCTGTTCTCCTCCAGGGTCACCTCGAACGTGGTGCCCGCGGCGGTGCCCACCGTCAGACCGCAGAGCTGGCTCAGATCGGTGACCTTCTTCAACTCGCTGTCGTCGCGGACCGCGAAGCCCTGCCCGTCATTGAGGTAGGTGACGAAGTCGATGGTCCGGCGGCGCTCGTCGGTGACCCCGAAGTTTCCGGTGCCCACGTCGTACTTCCCACTGCCGAGCGCGGGCAGGATCGCCTCGAACGCGGCGACCTCCCGCTTCGGCCTCAGGCCGAGCACCCTGGCCACGGCGTCCGCGACGTCGATGTCGGTACCGGCCAGGGTCTTGCCGTCCTCCAGGTAGGTGGCACCGGGCGGGGTGCCGACGCTGGAGGCGATGTTCAGGGTCCCGGAGGAGCGGACGGAGGCCGGCAGCAGGCCGGCCGCGGCCTCGTCCCGCTTCACCCCCGACACGACGTCGTCCGTGGGGATCGCGTTCCTGGCGGCGGGACCGGCCGCACCGGAGGGGGCGGCCGCCGGATCGCCGGAACCGCACGCGGTGAGAGCCAGCATGGCCGCGGTGATCAGCGCGAAGGCAGCGGTGTGCCGGGTACGGGGCATCAGAGAAGGTTCTCCAGTTTTCGGCGGCCGTGGACGGGCGCGGGCAGCGCGAGGCAGCCCACGGCCGGGGCGGAGGAAGACGTGCTGCGACGTCGCGGGACTCAGTGCGAGGGGAGGGTGAAGCGCTGTCGCGTACGTGAGGGCACGCGGGGAGAGAGGCTTCCGCGCCGGTCAGCGGGCGCGAGGAAGAGCGCAGAAAAAGCGCGAGAAAAGCGGGAAACGCAGGGGGTCAGCTCAACAGGAACAGGACCACACGCGACCGAAGTCGATGTGGGAGCGCTTGACCAGCCACTTCTGCGAATGCATGGCCCAAGTGGAACAGGCATCCGGTGGTCCGTCAACTGGCCCCCCGTGTACGGCTCACAGTGTGGACAGGCTTGACATCCCGTTGCGAACAGCGCTTACCTCGGAGGCAGTGGACCGCGCTGAGGGGCCGGTCCGCCTCGTTCTCCCAGCTGTCGCGTTCCAAGCTGTCGTGTTCCGTGCCGAGGGCACGCCCCGTGTTCGATCGCCGCATCCACGGAGCCCTCGTATGTCCGACCGGACAGATACCCTCCCGCCGGTTTTCCCGGCCCCGCCCCTCAAGGACGACGACGCCGACCGGCTGCGTATCGTCCCGGTACGCCGGACCGGCCAGTGGGCCGCGGCCGTCGCCGTACTGGCCCTGCTGGCCCTCGCGCTGAACTCCGTCATCCGCAACGACGCCTTCCAGTGGGACGTCGTCGGCGACTACTTCCTGACCACCGCGGTGCTGCGCGGCCTCTGGCTCACCCTCTGGCTCACCGCGCTCGTCATGGTGCTCGGCTTCGCGCTCGGGACGCTGCTCGCCGTCCTGAGGCTCTCCGCCAACCGCGTTCTCCAGGCCGTGGGCTGGGGGTACGTATGGCTATTCAGGTCCACCCCGATCCTGGTCCAGCTGCTGTTCTGGTTCAACATCGGCGCTCTGTACCCGGAGATACTCGGCGTCCGCACGGTGAATCTCCTCGGCCCCGTCACGGTCGCCGTCATCGGACTGACGCTCCACGAGGCCGCGTACGCGGCGGAGGTCGTACGCGGCGGCATCCTCTCGGTGGAACGCGGACAGCTGGAGGCCGCCCAGTCCCTGGGCCTCCGCCCGTGGCGGCGGCTGTACCGGATCGTGCTGCCCCAGGCGATGCGCTCGATCGTGCCGCCCGCCGGGAACATGCTGATCGGCACCCTCAAGGGCACCTCGATCGTCAGCATCATCGCCGTTCAGGACCTGCTGTACTCGGTCCAGCTCGTGTACCACCGCACCTACCAGGTCATCCCGCTGCTGCTGGTCGCCACCCTCTGGTACGTCGTGGTGACCTCGCTGCTCGGCATCGGCCAGCACTACGTCGAACGGCACTACGCCCGCGGCACCGCGGACGCCCGGTGAGCCGCCGGCCGTCGCTGGCCGTCATCGGCGCCGGACCGCGCGGCACCGGCCTGGTCGAGCGCATCGCCGCCAACGCCGCCGGTCTGTACGGCCACCGGCCGCTCGACCTGCACCTCGTCGACCCGTACCCGCCCGGCGCGGGACGGATCTGGCGCCACGACCAGTCGCCGCTGCTGTGGATGAACTCCATGGCCGAGGACGTCACCATGTTCACCGACGACACCGTCCGCCAGGAGGGGCCCGTACGGCCGGGGCCCGCTCTCGACGCCTGGGCGGCGGACGTGCGCGAGGGCCGGACCGAGCCGCCCGGCTACGCGGCCGAGCCGGGACTGCGCGCCGAGATCGAGGCGTTGAGGGGGCAGGACTTCCCGAGCCGGCGGCTGCAGGGCGCCTATCTGCGCTGGGTGTACGAGCAGTCCCTGGCCGCCCTCCCGCCCTCGGTCACCGTCCACGAACACCGCGGCCGGGCCCTGCGCGTCACCGGTCCGCCCGACGGCCCTCAGCACGTCCGGCTGGAGGGCCGCGCCGAACCGCTCGTCGCCGACCTCGTGGTCCTCACCATCGGCCACCTGGACGCCGAACCGGACGCCGAGCAGCGGAAGCTGTCCGCCTTCGCCGACCGGCACGGACTCGTCCATCTGCCGCCCGACTTCACCGCCGACAGCGATCTGAGCGCCCTGCGCGCGGGCGAACCCGTCATAGTGCGGGGCTTCGGGCTCGCCTTCATCGACCTGATGGTGCTGCTCACCGAGGGCCGCGGCGGACGGTACGAGAACGGGGACTACGTGCCCTCGGGCCGGGAGCCCGTCCTGCACGTCGGATCGCGGCGCGGGGTCCCGTACCACTCCAAGATCGGATACGGCTGGCAGGGCGAGCGGCCGGCGCTGCCGCGGTTCCTCGGCCCCGACCGTACGGAGGAGCTGCTCAGCCGGACGGAGCCGCTCGACTTCCGCCGCGACATATGGCCACATGTCGACAAAGAGCTCGGGTATGCCCACTACCACCGGCTCTTCACCGCCCACCCCGAGCGCACCACCGCGGACCGGACCGCCTTCGAGGAGAAGTACGCGGCCGCCGAGCCGGGCAGCGACGATCTGCGGGCCCTGATCGCCGCGGCCGTCCCCGACCCCGCCGACCGGCTCGACATCGTGGCGCTCGACCACCCGCTGGACGGGGTGCGCCACTCCTCGTACGACGCCCTCCAGGAGGCGACGCGCCACTACATCGCCGCCGACCTCGACCGCCGGCACGACCCCGGGCACAGCGAGGATCTCGCCGTCTTCCTCGGACTGCTCTCCGCCTACGGCCAGTTGATCCGCTTCGGCGACATCGGGAGCTGGTGGCACGGCTTCTTCAACTACCTCGCCTCCGGCCCGCCCGGCCCCCGGCTGCGGCAGTTGCTCGCGCTCTCCCGGGCCGGCGTCGTCCGCTTCCTCGGCGCCGGGACGACGGTCGAGGCCGACGAGCGCCACGGCGTCTTCCGGGCCGGCAGCGCCACCGTTCCCGGGGAACGGGTCGAGGCCCGCGCCCTGGTCGAGGCCCGGCTGCCCGACCCCTCGCCGGAACGCACCCGCAGCACCCTGCTCCGGACACTGCACGAGGACGGGGCCGCCGCCACCGCCACCGGACTGCTCGCGGTCGACCCCGGCGACGGCCGGATCCTGGACCGCGAAGGGCTCCCGCACCCACGCCGCTTCGCGCTCGGCCCGCACACCGCGGCCCGAGCCGGCGGCGCCTTCACCCGGCCGCGCACCGGCGGCCCGGCCTTCCGGCAGAACGACGCCACCGCCCGCGCCGCCCTCACCTTCCTGCGCGGCCTCGCCGGCAGCGATGGCCGAGCCGATGGCTGAGCCGATGGCTGAGCCGATGGCTGAGCCCATGGCTGAGCCCATGGCCGAGCCGATGGCTGACCGGTCCGCGTACCTCCGCTCCGAACCGCCCGAGGAAACCCCCATGACAACGACCAGCCGTCCACCCAAGAGCGAACCGGCATCCGACCGCGCCCCGGCTCCCGCCGACGCCATGGTGCGGATCCGCGGCGTGCACAAGAGCTTCGGCTCCCTCCACGTACTGCGCGGGATCGACCTGTCCGTGCGACCCGGCGAAGTGACCGTGATCCTCGGCCCCTCCGGCTCCGGGAAGTCCACCCTGCTGCGCACCGTCAACCACCTGGAGAAGCCGGACCGCGGCTCGATCACCGTCGGCGGTGACTTCGTCGGCTACCGCAGGAAGGGCGACAAGCTCCACGAACTCCCCGAGCGCGAGGTCCTGCGCCGCCGCACCCGGATCGGCTTCGTCTTCCAGAACTTCCACCTCTTCCCCCACCTCACCGTCCTGGAGAACATCACCGAGGCCCCGGTCGCCGCGCTCGGCCGCCCCAGGGCGCAGGCCACCGCCACCGCGCACGAACTCCTCGGCCGGGTCGGCCTCGCCGACAAGGCGCGGGCGTACCCCCGGCAGCTCTCCGGCGGCCAGCAGCAGCGCGTCGCCATCGCTCGGGCGCTCGCCCTCGAACCGAAGCTGCTGCTCTTCGACGAACCCACCTCCGCGCTCGACCCCGAACTGGTCGGTGAGGTCCTCGATGTCATCAAGGACCTGGCGGGCCGGGGCACCACCATGATCGTCGTCACCCATGAGATCGGGTTCGCCCGTGAGGCCGCCGACACCGTCGTCTTCATGGACGAGGGACGGATCGTCGAACAGGGCCCGCCCGCCGACGTACTCGACCGCCCCCGGCACGAGCGCACCCGCGCCTTCCTCTCCAAGGTCCTGTGACCGGGAACCCCAAGGTCCTGTGCCCGCTACCGCCTTCGAACCGTGCCGAAAGGGCCCGCCATGCCTCCGATCCGCCCCCTCCACCTGGCCGCCGAGATCGGTGGCCCGCCCCGCTACGACCCGGGGCACTACACCGCTCTGGCCCGGCTCGCCGAGCGCGGCGCCCTCGACTTCGTCACCCTCGGCGACTCGTTCGCCCGGCCGGGACCCGACGCGCTCTCCGTGCTGTCCCGGGTGGCGCCGGCCACCCGCCGGATCGGGCTCGTGCCGACGGTCACCACCACGCACACCGAGCCGTTCCACGTGTCGTCGACCGTGGCCACCCTGGACTGGGTGAGCCGCGGCCGGGCGGGCTGGCAGGTGGACGTGTCGACGACCGGGGCCGAGGCCCGGCTGTTCGGCCGCCGCCCGGCCGCACCCGCCGCCGAGCTGTGGCGCGAGGCCGGCGAGGTGGCGGACGTCGGGGCGCGGCTCTGGGACAGCTGGGAGGACGACGCCGAGATCCGGGACCTCGCCACCGGGCGCTTCATCGACCGCGACAAGCTGCACCACGTCGACTTCGAGGGGTCCACCTTCGGCGTCCGCGGACCGGCCATCGTGCCCCGGCCCCCGCAGGGCCGCCCGGTCACCGTCGTCGACGGCACGGCGGACCCGGCCAGGGAGACCGCCGCCCGCCACGCCGACGTCGTGCTCGTACGGGCCACCACAGCCGAGCGGACCGCCGGGATCAGCGCCGATGTGCGCCGCCGCGCCGCGGCCCACGGGCGCGACCCCGACACCCTCCGGGTGCTCGCCGCGCTCACCGTCGACCTCGGCGACGCCGAATCCGTCCCGGAACCCGGACTGGGGAGCGGACCGCCGCTCGCCGCGCAGGGCACGTACTACCGGGGCGGCCCGGTCGACCTCGCGGATCTGATCACCCAGTGGCACCGCGCCGGGGCCGTGGACGGCTTCCACCTCACGCCGATCACCCCCGGACGCGATCTCGAACGGATCGTCAACGGCACGGTGGCCCTGCTCCAGCACCGCAGCCTCTTCCGCACCTTCCACCCCGGCGGAACCCTCCGTGAGCACCTGGGGCTGGCCCGCCCGGCCAACCGGTACGCGCCGGGCCGTGTCCTCCAAGGAGAACGGGCATGACGACCGCCCCGAAACAGCTGCATCTCGCCGCCCACTTCCCGGGGGTGAGCAACACCACCGTCTGGGCGGACCCCCGGTCCCGCAGCCAGATCGACTTCTCCTCCTTCGAGCATCTCGCGCGCACGGCCGAACGCGGCCTGTTCGACTTCTTCTTCCTCGCCGAGGGGCTGCGTCTGCGTGAGCACAACGGGCTGATCCATGACCTGGACGTGGTCGGCCGCCCCGACTCCCTCACCGTGCTGGGCGCGCTGGCCGCGGTCACCGACCGGCTCGGTCTCGCCGCGACCGTCAACGCCACCTTCAACGAGCCCTTCGAGCTGGCCCGCAGGCTCGCCACCCTCGACCACCTCAGCGCCGGCCGGGCCGCGTGGAACGTCGTCACCTCCTCCGACGCCTTCACCGGTGAGAACTTCCGCCGCGGCGGCTACCTCGACCGGGCCGACAGATACACCCGGGCCGCCGAATGCGTCGCCACCGCCCGCGAGCTGTGGGACTCCTGGACCCCCGACGGCACCCCGCGCCGCTTCGCCCACCGCGGCGAGCACTTCTGCGTCGAGGGCGAGTTCACCGTCCCGCGCCCCCCGCAGGGCCATCCCGTCGTCATCCAGGCCGGCGACTCCCCGGAGGGCCGCGAGTTCGCCGCGTCCGCCGCCGACATCATCTTCACCCGGCACGGCACCCTGGAGGCGGGCCGCGCCTTCTGCGCGGACGTCAAGGCACGGCTGGCGAAGTACGGCCGGGAGCCCGACGAGCTGAAGATCATGCCAGGCGTCGGCTTCGTGCTCGGCGACAGCGACGCCGAGGCGCGGGAGAAGGCGGCCGGGATCCGCCTTCAGCAGATCTCCCCGCAGAACGCGATGCTGGCCCTGGAGCAGGTCTGGGGCCGGGACCTCTCCTCGTACGATCCGGACGGGCCGCTGCCCGAGAGCGACCCGGTTCCCGATTCGGCGCTGGTCCAGGGCCGGGTCCGGACCGGCGACCCCCTCGCGGTCGCGGCCCGCTGGCGGTCGCTGTCCCGGGAGAAGGGGCTCTCCATCCGGCAGACGGTCATCGAGGCGACCGGCCGGCAGCTGTTCGTCGGCAGCGCGCGGACCGTCGCGGCGGAGCTGGCCGAATTCGTCGCCACCGGAGCCGCCGACGGCTTCGTCCTCGTACCGCATCTCACCCCGGGCGGACTCGACGACTTCGTCGACGAGGTCGTCCCGCTCCTCCAGGAGCGCGGGGTCTTCCGCTCCGCGTACACCGGTTCCACCCTCCGGTCGCACCTCGGGCTCGCGGAGCCCGTATGGAAAGGTTGAGCCCATGAGCACGGATGCACAGCAGCAGGCAGCGCGGGACTGGGACCACTGGCACGAGGAGCGCACCGCCACGGTCTCGGCGCCCTACGGACCTCTCTCCCTCACCGGCACCCACTGGCTCTCCGACTACCCGGAAGGCCGAATTCCGGCCGTTCCGGGGCAGTGGCGGGAGGACGGCGACGAACTGGAGCTCACCGCCGGCCCCGAGGACGGGCTGACCGTCGACGGGAAGCCGTTCACCGGACAGGTCCGGCTCGGCGCCGACCGCGGTCCGATCGGCGGGTCCCGGGTCGCCCACGGCGAGCGGCGGCTGTTCGTACTGAGCCGTGAAGGGCTCTGGGCGGTAAGGGATTTCGACCCGGAATCCGCGGCGCGGCGGGCCTTCCGCGCGATCGAGGCGACGCCGTACGACCCGCGCTGGGCGCTGCCCGGCACCTTCCGCCCGTACGACACCTCGCGCACCGTCCGGGTCGAGAACGCCGACGGGGTCGAGCGCGGACTCGGGCTCGGCGGGGAGATCGCCTTCGAGCTGGACGGGGTTGAGCACACGCTCCAGGTCGCCGTGGAGCACGACGGCTCGCTCTGGGCGGTCTTCGCCGACGCCACCAGCGGGAACAGTAGCTACCGTTTCCGCTTCCTGCGCCCCGCCGCCCCGGCCGCAGACGGCTCGGTGACGGTCGACCTCAACCGTGCGCTGCTGCCGCCCTGCGCCTTCGCGGACCACTTCATCTGCCCCTTCCCGCCGCCCGGCAACTCCCTCTCCGTCGCCGTCGAGGCGGGGGAGCGCAACCGGGTCGACGGCTGAATCACCGCCTCCGTTCCAGCGACGTCCGGCCCCGGTGCGCGTTGTCCGCCGGGGCCGGACGCATGGGCGCGACGCGAAGCTCAGGCCAAGAGGCCCTCTTGCGCTAGAAGTTGACGCCTTGAATACTCCCGAGCAGCGCTTGTCAGGAGCACGGCAGGTCCGCAATCCGGACAGCCTGCCGTGCGGCTGACTGCGCCTCACGGGTCCGGCCACCCCACGGGCGGACCCCCAACCCCCCTCGGGAGGATTGTCAAGTGAGGATCAAGCGCACCACCCCCCTCAGCGGCACCGCGAGACGCAGCAGGGCTATCGCCATTGCCGCAGGTCTCGTAGCGGTCGCCGCGCTCGCCGTCCCCAGCGCACAGGCCAGCTCCACCGGAACGTACAGCGCGAACCAGCTCTCCGCCGCCAGCGACGCCGTCCTCGGCGCCGACGTGGCCGGCACCGCCTGGACCGTCGACCCCGTGAACAAGAAGGTCACGGTCACGGTCGACAGCACGGTCTCGGCGGCGGAGATCCAGCAGATCAAGGACTCCGCGGGCGCCAACGCGGGCGCGCTGCGCATCGAGCACACCGCCGGAAGGTTCAGCAAGCTGCTCTCCGGCGGTGACGCCATTTACGCACCCGGCTGGCGCTGCTCACTCGGATTCAACGTCCGCAGCGGCAGCACGTACTACTTCCTGACCGCCGGCCACTGCACCGACGGCAACCCGCCCTGGTACACCAACTCCTCGAACACGACCTACATCGGCCCGACGGTCGGCTCCAGCTTCCCGGGCAATGACTACGGTCTGGTGCGCTACGACAACGCCGCGGTCAGCCACGAGGGCACCGTGGGCAGCGTCGACATCACCGGCGCCGCCAATGCCACGGTCGGGATGTCCGTCACCCGCCGGGGCTCCACCACCGGCATCCACAGCGGCACCGTCTCCGCGCTCAACGCCACGGTCAACTACGGCGGCGGCGACGTCGTCTACGGCATGATCCAGACCAACGTGTGCGCGGAGCCCGGCGACTCCGGCGGTCCGCTCTACTCCGGCTCCAAGGCGGTCGGCCTCACCTCGGGCGGCAGTGGCAACTGCTCCTCCGGTGGTACGACGTTCTTCCAGCCGGTCCCCGAAGCGCTCAGCGCGTACGGCGTCAGCCTCTACTGACACCCGGGCGGCCGGTCCCGTCCCCCGGGACCGGCCCCTGCCTCGAAAGGGCAAGTCGAACACGCCGAGCCCCCGCCCGAATTCCGGGCGGGGGCTCCCGCTGACCCCGCGGCTTTTGAGAGGATGCGGCACAGGACGGTCGCGCAGGAACAACGGGGGCGGACACTGTGCCTCCTGGAGGGATGCCCTCCGGGAACCCCCGGCAGAGACCCCAGGGGGACCCAGGTCCGTGAATCGCATCGGAGTGACCGGCCACCGCAGCATCCCGCAGGAGGTGCACGCCCATGTGCTGGCCGCGATGCGTGCGGCGCTCTGCGGGTTCGACGGCTCGGTGGAGGCGCTGTCCAGCCTGGCCGTGGGGGCGGACCAGATCTTCGCCGACCTCGCGCTCGCCCACGGTGCCGAACTGACCGCGGTCATCCCCAGCCGCGACTACGAGGCCTGCTTCGCAGACGGCGCCGAACTGGCCCGCTACCGCAGCCTCAAGGCCCGCGCCGCACGGGAGGTACGGCTGGACTACGCGCACTCCACCGACGAGGCGTACTACGCGGCCGGTGCCTATATCGCCGACCACTGCGACCGCCTGCTCGCCGTCTGGGACGGACTGCCCGCCCGCGGTCTCGGCGGCACGGGCGACATCGTGACCTACGCCCGCGGGCTCGGCCGCCCGGTCACGGTGATCTGGCGGGACGGGGTCGTGCGCGCCTGACCCGGCGTGGCGGGTGCAGGACCGGACGGGCCGCGTGCCCCGGGCCGGCCAGGGCTCACATCCGGTGCCTGACCAGCCAGTCCGTGTGCTCGGGGGAGACGATCCGCTCGGTCTCGAACACGGCGGCCGGCCACTGCCGCTCGGTCAGGACGGTCTCCATCGCGGCCTGCATGTTCTCCAGGTCCTCCTCCACCAGCGAGTGCGCGGACACGAGCGGGTGATGGCGGCGCATCTCGTTCCAGGCGAGACAGGCCGCGGCGGCGGCGGAGAACGACCCCGTCAGCGCGAAGGACCCGGCGGCGGAGAACGTCTGCAGCACGGCGAGGACCAGAGCGGGCAGCGTCAGCGCGGCAATGGTGCTGGACCAGACGAACGCACCACGCCGGGACACCTGCTGCCGCTTGCGGTACCAGCGCCGCTGCTCGATCAGTCGATCCCGGATGTACGTCTCCTTGCGTACGGTGAACGCCTTGTTCCGCAGCTCCCGCATGGAGGCCGTGATGAGCCCGCCGCCCTCTTCCGTCATCTCCTCGCGGGGATCGTCCCATCCCACCTTCCGTAACTCCTGAAGGCCTTCCTCCAGCCGGTTGGCGAAGACGGCTTCCGGGTGTTCGGCGCCGGTGTCGAAGGGGGAGCCGTGGACCGCGTAGCGCCAGCAGTTGGACTTGATGAACTCCGCTGCGGAGCGGTTGAGTTGCCAATGTGACTTTGCTTTGCGCCGGGAGGCCAGGAAGGTCGTGATCAGGACACCGAGGTATGCCAACACCGCTACGGCATGGAGGAGTTGGACGCTCCCGCCGACCTCGCCCTGCCAGGGCAGGGCGGCGGGCACGGTACCCAGCACGAGCAGGACCAGCTGACAGCGGGTGGTGTTGACCGCTTCCCGTTGGCGTGCGACCGCGATGGCGTCCGTGTGGTGGAAGAGCGCGGGCAGGTCCTCGCTCCGGAAGACCATGGACTGAAGTGGTCCGGGAATCGCCGTCATGTCACCCCGTCTGCAGTTGTGGGTATGCCCTTCGGGTCGTACAGCCGGCCTGGTCGTCGCCGGATCGCGGGTGCGGTCCCGGCCGGGGCTCGGGAGAGTGCGCACGGAGGCCTGCCGGGGCCACGAGAGTAGGGTCGCGCCCCGGAGACCGCAATGGCGCCTCCGAGCGGGCAGGTGCTGTCCGCGTTCTCGCCGAGACGCTCTCGTGTGATCCGTTGCTCTGTGGCAAGGTCTGACAACTGCGGTGCTCACAAGGCGAGATGCCTCGGAAACACACGGGTGCTCGTCATTCGGCGGGGGGAGAGACTGTGAACGAGGCAGGCCAGGCAGGGCAGGGCGGCGGCGTGCCGTTGTCCGATGTCCAGCGCAGAATCCGCCGGAGTCCGTTGCTGTTCACGATTCCTCTGGTGCTGCTCGGACTCCTGCTGCTCATCCTCGTCTGGGAGGTACTTCGCGCCAACATGACGGGTGGCGCACGGATGGAGTGGCCGTGGCGCCTGCAACTGCTCGACATGGAGGCGCTGGGAAGCCTGCTGGCCGTCGCGGCAGGTGCCGTCCTGGCCAGGGCGCAGTACGCCCGCACCGTGCGGCCCTACCTGGGCTGGCGGGCGGCGTGGGTGAAGGGGGACCTCAGGGGCGACGTGCGGGCATGGCGAGTGGGCATAGTCAACGGCGGGCAGCACATCGCGGCGATCGAGTCCTGGGAGTGCCAGGTGGTCATGAAGGGCGGCGGTCCCGCCGGCGCGCGGTGGGCCGACATCGACGACGCCGTGACCGAGCTGACCGCGGCCGGACTCGTGGTCGCCGAGGACTTCCAACTCGTCCAGTTCGGGCCGGGATTCCCGCTGGTCGGCACCGGAAGCCACGAGCCGGTGCTCGTGGGTGCCTTCTCGAAGAAGTTCGTCGAGAACGTCGAGTCGTTGTTCGTGCGGGTACGGGTGACCGACGTCGTGGGTGACAGCCACGAACGCATAGGGGACTGCATGAAGGGTGCGCGGGCCACCGCCCAGGCCCCGCTCGACTGAGCCCCGCTCGGGCCGGGGAGGGGAGGGGCGCGGTCCTGTGGGGCGAGCCGGTGGCAAGCCCTCGGCCTGCGCGTTACGTTGTCACCCGGCTGGGTCAATCGCCGTCACGATTTCCTGGATCGTATTGCTGGGTGAACAGAAGGTTTCGCGCTGCGTCGACGTGTGCGGGAGGCTGGGTTGGGAGTAAAGTCATCCCGCTGGGCTCTGTGAATATGCAGGTGCCGCCAGCAATCCAATGTCCAGAAACAAACCATCGAGGACGGCCGTGAAGACCTACGCAACCTCCCCCTCCTTCGCTATCGCGAAGAAGAGCCGTGTGCCACTCACCGAGATCGACGCCCGAAGCGCCGATGCCTCCAGGAAGCTCGGCCGGGTATTCGGTACCTCGGCCGGTCGTTCGACTCAGACTTCGACCTTCAGTTCGGCACTCTGAGAAGAGCGCCGACGTGGCTAGACTGGGGGAATGACAGGACCCCTGGTCCCCTTCCGCGAGATCGTTCTCAAGGTTCACAGCCGCTGTGATCTCGCGTGCGACCATTGTTATATCTATGAACATGCTGACCAGAGTTGGCGTACCCGCCCCAAGACAATCTCTGACGAAGCTGTTTCATGGGCGGCTCGACGATTGGCCGAGCATGCTTCCACGCATGCCCTCGATTCGATGTCAGTGATCCTGCACGGAGGCGAGCCTCTCCTGGCCGGCCCAGCGCGCCTGCGCCGTGTCTGCGAGGAGCTCTCAGCGGCCTTGAACGGTATCGCTGAGCTGGACCTCAGGATCCACACCAACGGTGTCCAGCTCAGCCCCCGATATCTCGACCTCTTCGACGAGTTCGACGTCAAGGTCGGCATCTCGCTCGACGGTGACCGCACGGCGAACGACCGGCACCGCCGCTTCGCCAACGGGCGCACCAGCCACCCCCTCGTGCTCAAGGCCGTCGAACTGCTCCGGCAGGAGCGCTACCGCCATCTCGATCTCGGGCTGCTGTGCACCATCGACATCGAGAACGACCCGCACGCGGTCCTGGACGCCCTGATCGAGCTCGAACCGCCGCTCATCGACTTCCTCCTCCCGCACGCCACCTGGGACGATCCGCCGCCCCGGCCGGACGGGTCCGAAACGGCCTACGCCGACTGGCTCCTCAAGGTCCACGACCGCTGGCAGGACCTGGGCAGCCCGGTGCCCGTACGCCTCTTCTCCTCCGTGCTGTCCACCCTGAGCGGCGGCCCCAGCCTCACCGAGTCGCTCGGACTCGCCCCCACCGATCTGGTAGTGGTCGAGACGGACGGTCAGCTGGAACAGGTCGACTCGCTCAAGAGCGCCTACGACGGTGCGGCGGCCACCGGATTCAACGTGTTCTCCCACTCCTTCGACGACGTCGCCGCCCATCCGGGGGTCCGCGCGCGCCAGCTCGGCCTGGCCGGCGTCAGCGAGACCTGCCGCCGTTGCCCCGTCGTGCGTTCGTGCGGCGGAGGGCTGTACACGCACCGGTACCGCTCGGCCAACGACTTCGACAACCCGTCCGTGTACTGCCGCGACCTGGAGGCGCTGGTGCGCGGCATCGAGGAGCGTGCCCCGGTGCACCCGGCGGTGACGGACCGTGCCGAACTCGCCGACGCGCAGCTGGACCTGACCCGCACCCTGCTCGCGGGCCTCCACGCGGACCTGGACGGCCGCGGCGGCGCTCGGTGGGACGAGGCCTGGGACCTGGCCGGCGTCCTGGAGGCGTCCGAGGAGGGCGCCGCCGGGCTCGATCACGTGCTCGCGCACCCGTACACGCGGACCTGGCTGCTGGAGGTGCTGGGCCGGCTGCGTGCGGATCGGCCCGACGTCGTGGACGAGGCACTGCGCTTCCCCGGCCACCTCGCGGCCGCCACGGTGCGGTCGGGCCTCGGCCTGACCGTGCGGGCCGACTACCGGGACGGGCGGCTCCACCTCCCCACGCTCGGCGAGCTCCGGGTCGGCCGGGAGGGTGAGCACGGCACGGTCCGGCTGCGGCCGGCCGGGGACGGGTTCGTGGCCCGGCGTGACGACGGCGGTGGCGAATGGCGCGTCCTCGACGGGGCGGACAGCCCCGGCTGGAGCCCGGTGCGCCGCCTCGGCCAGGACGGTGCGCCCCGCTTCGCGCTCGACGACCTGGACCCGTACCGGGACTGTTTCGGCGCTCCGGCGATGCCGCGGCTCGGGAAGGCCGCGGCCGATGAGTGGGAAGCCGGTCTCGCCGAGGCGTGGGAACTCCTGGCGAGGGAGGCGCCCCAGCACGCCGCGGCAGCCGTCGCCGGCCTGACGACGCTGACCCCCCTCACCGCCGGACAGCATGCCGGGCGGCCGCACGGATACGGGACCATCGGCCTGACCTGGACGGACGACGCGAAGCAGCTGGCGCTCGAACTTCTGGGCGGTTTCCGGCGGACCACCTTGCGGGCATTGCTCGATGTCACCGATCTTTATGCGTCGGACGGGACTTGGTCCTATCGCCCCCGATGGCAGGAAGAAGCAGTTCCGTTTTCCCGCCTGTTGGCCGAAACCTATGAACGGGTGGCGTTGTCCGCCCTTGATCCCTGTTTCATGGACGGTATTGACGAGGCGCTCGGCGTGATGGGTTCCGCGGCCGAGCCCACAGTCGGGGGAAGGCAGTTCATCGCCGCACTCAAGGAGGAGGTGAGGGAAACGCAGGACAAGTGGGCTGAATAGCCTCAAGACTGTTACGGGTCCGAACGTACGGGGTGAATCCTGGGTATGGATGACTGAAAAGCGGCGTTGAATGACCGAACGCCATGGGGGTGGAGCAAGGTCCGCTCCGGAATGATGAATTCGATCGCACCCCTCCATAGCCTGGGATGCGGTGATCACACAGGACGGGGGTCGTGTGCACGCATCGATGCAGCAGCGAGCGGCGGACCATCGGCCGTACTTTTTCCTGAGCTACGCGCATACACCGGGGTACGGCGGTGGAACGGACCCCGATATGTGGGTCGAACGGCTTTTCCAAGATCTATGCGGCCATGTTATGGCCATGACCGATCTGCCCGCGGGCGCGTCCGCAGGGTTCATGGACCGGGAGATACGTTCCGGGGAGGGCTGGTCGGAGCGGCTGGGCAGCGTACTCGCCAGCTGCCGCGTCTTCGTACCGCTGTTCTCGCCGCGGTACTTCGCCAGCGAGATGTGCGGCAAGGAGTGGTACGCGTTCGAGCAGCGCGCCATTCACCAACGGGCCCGGTCGAACCAGTCGGCCGAAGCGATCGTTCCGGCACTCTGGGTCCCGGTGCCACCCACCCAACTACCGGGATCGGCCGAGCGGTTACAGTTCAACCACCGTGATTTCGGGGAACGTTACGTCAGTGACGGACTCTACGGACTGATCAAACTCCGGCTGTTCGCCCAGGAATACGAACGGGCCGTCTACGAGCTCGCCAAGCGCATCGTCAGTGTCGCCGACACGGTGCGGATCGACACCGGAAGACCCGTCGACTACCGCCTCGCCCCCAGCGCTTTCGGATCAGTGAGCAGCGGGGCGGGAGCCCCTCGGCCGATGCAGATCACCATTGCCGCTCCCACCCGGCACGACCTGCCCGAAGGACGTATCGCCGACTACTACGGCGACCACCCGCAGGACTGGAATCCCTACCATCCGGCTGCCGCGAGACCACTGGCCTATGTCGCCGAGGAATTGGTCCGTGCACTCAACTACCAGGCCGTCATCACCTCGTTCGACGAGCAGTCCGGACAGCACGAGGGCAAGCAGGAACCCAGGACGCCGGAGATACTCCTGGTCGACCGCTGGGCCCTGCAGGACGAGGACCGCAGACGCAGACTCGCGGCGTTCGACGCGGAGAACCGGCCCTGGGTGACCATGGTCGTGCCCTGGTGCCGCGACGACCACCAGAGCAGGGCCGCCGAGGCCGAACTGACCGAGAAGCTCGAACGGACGTTGCCGACCAAGATGCGGCAGGGGCGGGCCTTCTGCCGCGCCGCGGCCAAGGGGGTGCCCACCATGGAGGCGTTCGGACAGGTCCTCCCCCAAGTGGTCGAGGTAGCCGCCCAGCAGTATCTGAGACATGCCACGGTCTATCCGCCGGCGGGCGGGCGGCACAGTGAACGGACGCGACTGATGGGGCCCATGGGCGGCACACAGTTCATACCCGACATGCACGACCCTGCGACGGATGCGGAGGACGTATGACAGCCGGCCGTGACGGGCGCATCGTCACCTTCTACTCGTACAAGGGCGGTACGGGGCGCACGATGGCCCTGGCGAACACCGCCTGGATCCTCGCCGCCAATGGCAAGCGGGTACTGGCCGTCGACTGGGACCTGGAGGCTCCCGGACTCCACCGGTTCTTCCACCCCTTCCTCGACCCGTCGACGCTCGGTGCCACCACTGGGGTGATCGACCTGATCACCGAGTACGCCTGGGCCGCGACCAACCCCGTCCAGCGGTCCGACGACTGGCACCGCGACTACGCCCGCATCCAGCCGCACGCCGTCTCTCTCAATCCGGAGGCGCTCGGCTGGCAGTTCCCGCGGGGTGGCACGCTCGACTTCGTCTCGGCCGGGCGGCAGAACCGCGAGTACTCCGCCACCGTCTCTACCTTCGACTGGGACAACTTCTACGACCGGCTCGGCGGCGGCCACTTCTTCGACGCCCTGCGCGACGACATGAAGGCCAACTACGACTACGTACTCATCGACAGCCGTACCGGCCTCAGCGACATCGCCGACATCTGCACGGTCCACCTCCCGGACGTGCTCGTCGACTGTTTCACCCTGAGCGACCAGTCCATCGACGGCGCCGCCTCCGTCGCCCGGCAGATCGCCGAGCGCTACACCGGCCGGCCCATCTCCATCTTCCCCGTCCCGATGCGCATCGACGAGGGCGAGAAGGAGAAGGCCGACGCCGGCCGCGCCCTGGCTCGCCTGAAGTTCGACCGGCTGCCCCGCGACCTGTCCGGGGACGAACTCACCGCCTACTGGGGCGCGGTGGAGATTCCGTACCGCCCCTACTACGCGTACGAGGAAACCCTCGCGACCTTCGGGGACGAGGCCGGTCTCAGCAACTCGCTGCTGTCCGCCTTCGAACGCCTCACGGCGGTCGTCACCCAACAGGAAATCACCTCGATGCCCCCGGTGGGCGAAGAGGTACGGTTGCGCATCCGCGACGCCTTCACCCGGCGCAGGCCGGGCCTGCCCGCCGATCTCCTCCTCAGCTACGTGGCGGAGAACCGCATGTGGGCCGACTGGATCGAATCGGTCCTCACCCGGGCCGGATTCCGGGTCGTCCCGCGTGACGTGTCCGCCGATCCCGCACTGGCGGACGCCGCGCCCACCGCGGCCGAGACCGCGACCCGCACGGTGGTGCTGCTCTCCAGCGCCTACCTCAAGTCCCAGCGGGCCGTGGACCTGTGGGACCGAGCGGTCGCCGAGGACCCCGGTGGCGGGCGGCGCCAGCTGCTGCCGCTGCGGATCGGAGATGTCCGGCTCTCCGCGCCGTACATCGACCGCAACCCGGTCGACCTGTTCCGGCTGGACGAGGTGCAGGCCACCACAGCCCTGATGCGCGCCCTGGACAGGTCGGTGCAGCTCGGCGACGGAGCGGCAGCCGGTCCCCGGTTCCCCGGCACGGTGCCGAGGATCTGGAACGCGCCGCCCCGCAACCCCGGTTTCACCGGCCGCTCCCTGGTCCTGGAGCGGATGCGCGACCAGCTGGGCGGGGGCATGGCCGTCGTGCTGCCGCAGCCGCAGACCCTGTACGGGCTCGGAGGCGTCGGCAAGACGCAGGTGGCCCTCGAGTACGTGCACCGTTTCATGGCCGACTACGACCTGGTGTGGTGGATATCGTCGGAGCAGACCGATGACGTGATCGCGGGACTGGCAGAACTGGCCGTCCGGCTCGGTGCCCAGGGCGGCGACGACATGGCGGCGGCCTCCCAGGAAGCCGTCGACCTGCTGCGGCGCGGAGTGCCTTCGGACCGGTGGCTGCTCGTCTTCGACAACGCCGACGATCCCGAGCGCCTCAGGCGCTACTTCCCGCAGGGTGGCTCGGGGCACATCCTGGTGACCTCCAGGAACCAGGCATGGTCCCAGCACGGTGACGCGCTGCCCGTTGACGTCTTCCTCCGGGAGGAGTCGGTCGAGCACCTCCAGCGGCGGGCCCCGGGGCTGAGCGCCGAGGATGCCGCGCAGGTGGCGACAGCCGTCGGTGACCTGCCGCTCGCCGTCGAGCAGGCGGCGGCCTGGATCGCTGAGACCGCGACCCCCATCGACACCTATCTGGAGCAGCTGGCCCGCCAGGCTCCCCAGGTCCTGGCCCTGAACCAGCCCGCCGGATACCCGGAACCCGTCGCGGCGACCTGGAACATCTCCATCGAACGCCTCAAGGAGCGCTCGCCGGCGGCGGTGCGGCTGCTCCAGCTCTGTGCGTTCTTCGCACCCGAGCCGATCTCGGCGAACCTCCTCTACAGCAAGGAGATGATCGAGGCGCTGAAGCCGTACGACTCCTCGCTCCAGGAGAAGCTGGTGCTGGGCCGGGTCATCCGGGAGATCGGCCGGTTCGCCCTCGCCAAGGTCGACCAGGTCTCCAACTCCATCCAGGTCCACCGGCTGGTGCAGGCGGTGATCAGGGCTCAGCTCAGCGAGGAGGAAC
The DNA here is from genome assembly GCF_055587045.1 of Streptomyces sp. NPDC048671. Classification (NCBI taxonomy): domain Bacteria; kingdom Bacillati; phylum Actinomycetota; class Actinomycetes; order Kitasatosporales; family Streptomycetaceae; genus Streptomyces; species Streptomyces sp. NPDC048671. The sequence continues at coordinate 65,684 of NZ_JBVJHB010000009.1, forward strand.
AGCGCGAGGCCCGGCACGTCGTCCACCGCATCCTCGCGGGTGCCAGGCCCGACGACACCGAACCGATCGACAACCCGGAGACCTGGCCGCGCTTCGCCACGATCTGGCCGCACCTCGGCCCGTCCGACGCGCGCAACTGCAGGGACCCCGAGACCCGCAGGCTCCTGATCGACCGGGTGCGCTATCTGTGGAAGCGCGGAGACGTCAGGACCGCGGGCATCCTCGGAGAAGAACTCCGGGAGAGCTGGCTGGAGATGCTGGGGGAACGGGACATCCAGTACCTGTACCTCTGCTTCCACCTCTCCAACATCCTGCGCACCCGCGGACGGTACGTGGAGGCGAGGGATCTCGACGAGTTCACCCTTCGGCTGCAGCGTGAGGTGCTGGGGCCGGAGCACCCGCACACGTACATGACCACCAGCGGTCTCGCCATCGACCTGGGCCTGCTCGGCGACTACGGGCGTGCGATCGAGCTGGCGACCGAAGCGCATGACGGCTTCAACCAGATCTTCCACGAGAGGCACGCCCGGACGCTGGCGGCGGCCAACAACCTGGCGCTGAACCTGCGGAGCGTCGGACAGTACGCCAGGGCCAGGGAGATCGACCAGGACTGCTACGACCTGCGGTCGGAGGTGCTGGGGCAGGAACATCCGCACAGCCTGTCCTCTGCCCTCAACCTGGCCCGTGACCTGCGTGAGGTCGGGCGCTACGAGGACTCCGTAGGCCTGCTCAGCCGCACGTACGACAGCCTCAAGGCCACCCTCGGCCGGACCTATCCGACCACCCTGAGTGCCTCGAAGAGCCTCGCGGTGTCTCTGCGCCGGGCGGGGCAACTGGAGGACGCGCGCAGGCTGACGGTGGCCACGCGCACCAGGTACCGGGCCAAGTACACCTCGGCCAACCCGGAATCACTGGCCTGTGACCTCAACATGGCGGCCGACCTGTTCGCCGCTGGGGAGGCGGCCGAGGCCCGGGACACCGCGCAGGAGGTCGTCAACCAGTACATGAAGGTGCCGGGGGAGCAGCACCCGTACACCCTGGCCGCGCAGAACAACCTCGGCGCCTACCTCTCGGGGACGGGTGTGCCCGGGGAGGCGGAGAGGCTGCTGACGAAGGTGGTCGCCTCGATGCGCGAGGTGTTCGGGCGGGAGCATCCGAACACCCTGTTCTCCGTCATGAACCTGGCCAACGCGACAGCCGTCGAGGGTGACCTCGGCATCGTGCTGGAGACCGAGCGGCGAGTCTCCGGCCAGCTCAGAGAGGTTCTCGGGGCACATCACCCGGAGACCCTGGCCATGACCTCCAACCTGGCGGTCACGCTCGACGCGATGGGGCGCAAGGACGAGGCGCTGAGACTGCGGGCGGAAACCGGTGACGAGCTGGCGCGGCAGCTCGGGGACGATCATCCGCTGACCCGGATCGCGAGGGACGAGCGCAGGTTCTGGCGAGAGCTGGAACCGATGTCGGTGTGATCCAGGCCGGGGCTCCCGTTCGGAGCCCCGGCCACCTGGATCACCGGGCCGCTGTCTTCGCAACGGGCCGCTGTCTTCAGCAGACCGCGGCTTCCCGTTCGTCCAGCAGCCAGTTGAGCACGGACGGAAGTACGGACAGCGCGTCGAAGTGTGCCGCCGTCGGTTCCATCACGGCGGTGACGTCCGGGATCTGTCCGGCCAGCCAACGGGAGTGGCCGATCGGCGAGAACACGTCCTTCTCACCGTGCCACAGCATCACGGGACCGGTGATGTCCGCGGGGTCGAAACCCCAGGGCCGGCAGAACGCGATCGCGTCGTCGATCCATCCGTACGCCGATGTGCGCAGCCCCTCACGGTAGTTGGCGAGCAGCATGGTGCGGATGCCGACATCGTTGACCACGATCCGGTCGGAGTCGGTCAGCTCGCGGCGCAGGTCGTCCAGGAGCCGGACCGGGTCCTGCCGGATCTCCGCCGAGCGGCTGATGAAGGACTCCGCGAGTCCGTCGGGATCGGCCGCGGCGGTGGAGTAGGCGAGTACGTTCGACGCGGCCATCCCGTCGAACCAGTCGAGACCCTCGGCGTCCCAGGGGGCCAGGCCCACCAGCGCGGCGGTACGGGTCACGCGGTTGGGCATCAGCGCGGCACAGGCCAGGGCGTGCGGCGCGCCGCCGGACCGGCCGACCACGGCGAAGTGCTCCAGGCCCAGCGAGTCCGCGATCGCCCGTACGTCCTCGACGACATCCACCACGCGGCGTCCGGGCAGCCGGTCGGAACCACCGTAGCCCGGACGGTCGTAGGCGATCAGCTGCATCTTGCGTTGGTAGAGGACCATGCCGCGTGGAGCGGGGCCGAGCCGGCTGCCTGGCATTCCATGGAGGAGGAAGACAGGTCTGCCGTGCGGATCCCCCTGACGCTCGACCATCAGATGCCGCCCGTCCGCCACCCGCACCCGACTGCGCACCCCGACTCCTCCGTCCGTCGACCCCGCCTGTTCCGGGCATCAACTGCCCGGCGTGTGCTGTCAGTCCGATGATGGCGCATCAATGGCACGACCGGCACTCCTTGTCAGAAGGAACCCGTGTTCGCCGGAGGGGACCTGCACCGCATCCGGACCCTCAGCCCCAGTAACCGGACTCTGGAGGGCGAGAACAGGACAGGACTGCTCCTCACCCGCTGCCGCCCCGGCGATCGCACCTGGTGTTCGCAGGCGGAACCGGCAAGGCCTGACTTCCGGTAAGTGAACACGGTGAGACCGAAGAGGTGTTGTCGTGTGTGCGTCCTGGAGTCGGCCTTGTGTGCTATCTGCTCCGTCGGAATAGTGGGCGCCCCATCCTCCGTGTACGGGCGACCCCACATCACCCGTGCACGGCCCCACAGGAGGTCGAAGTTGAAGCATCGACGCATATCCAGGAAGCGTGCAGTGCTGGCGGGTTCGGCGGTGCTCGCCCTGGTCGCAGCGGGAGCGACGTTCCAGAGTGCGAACGCCAGTGAAGGAACGCCTGAGGTCACGGCGCGGACGCTGACGGCCGACGCGGCCGGAAAGCTCGCCACCGGTCTCGGGAAGGACCTGGGCGGCGACGCGGCCGGGTCGTACTACGACGCCAAGTCGAAGAACCTGGTGATGAACGTGGTCGACCAGGCCGCCGCCGAGCAGGTGCGGCAGGCGGGCGGCAAGGCCAGAGTCGTACAGAACTCGCTCGCCGATCTGAAGTCGGCACAGCGGACCCTGACCGGCAAGGCCTCGATCCCCGGCACCTCATGGGCCGTCGACCCGGTCAGCAACAAGATCGTCGTCACCGCCGACCGCACGGTCAAGGGCGCGGACCTGAGCCGGCTCACCTCGGTCGTCGAGTCGCTGGGCGGCAAGGCCCAGCTCAAGAAGTCCGCCGGGGAGTTCAAGCCGCTCATCGCGGGCGGCGACGCGATCTGGGGCGACGGCGGGCGCTGCTCGCTCGGCTTCAACGTGGTCAAGGGCGGCGAACCGTACTTCCTGACCGCCGGGCACTGCACCGACGCGATCACCAGCTGGTCGGACTCGCAGAGCGGTGCGACGATCGGCACCAACGCGGGCTCGGAGTTCCCGGACAACGACTTCGGGCTGGTGAAGTACACCTCGAACACCGCCCACCCCAGCGAGGTCGACCTCTACAACGGCTCCACCCAGGCGATCACCAAGGCGGGCGAGGCGACCGTCGGGATGACGGTGTCGCGCAGCGGTTCCACCACCCAGGTGCACGACGGCCAGGTGACGGGGCTGAACGCCACGGTCAACTACGGCAACGGCGACATCGTCAACGGGCTGATCCAGACGACGGTCTGCGCCGAGCCCGGCGACAGCGGCGGCTCGCTCTTCGCCGGTGACACGGCGATCGGCCTGACCTCGGGCGGCAGCGGCGACTGCTCCTCGGGCGGCGAGACGTTCTTCCAGCCGGTGCCGGAGGCGCTGGCGGCGTTCGGGGCCGAGATCGGCTGACAGCTCCGCGCAGTGGTGAATGGCCCCCGGCGCTGGGCCATTCCTCCGCCCCGGCCCCCACGGTCTGACCGCTGTCCGGGCCGGGACGGCGACGCGCTCCTTCCCGTCCGCTAAGCGAGTGTCGAGCCGCCGCTCCCCGTACCCGTACCCGTCCCCGCCCCCGTGAGCGCGGTGCCGTCCGCAGTCTCCGGCTTCCCGCGCAGGGACAGCAGCAGGGTGATGACCGTGCCGACCACCGCCCACGCGGACAGCACCAGCAGCGGACCGGTCACCGCGTTGCCCCTGAAGTACGCGATCGAGCGGGCCACCCAGGTCCCGGCCCCCGGTGGCAGCGCGGGGCCGATCGCCCGCCAGAAGTCCGGCAGCATCGGGAGCGGGAAGGCGCCGCCCGCGCTCGGGTTGCCCGCGATCACCACGAGCAGGACGGCCAGGCCGATGCCGACGATGCCGGTGAGCGCCTCCAGGGCGAGGGTGATCATGCCGACCGCGAAGACGGTCAGGGCGCCCAGGCCCGACAGCCCCCAGAAGCTTCCGGGGAGCGCGCCGAGGATCGGCCCGATGATCACCGCGCCGCCGATTCCGCCCGCGATCGAGTACAGCGCCATGACCCCGGTCCGGATCACCGCGCGCTGACGGTTGGCGGGGCGGCTGCCGGCGCTGATCGCCAGGATCGAGGCGCAGAGGTATCCGCCGACGCACCAGCCCACGACCAGGTAGAAGGACGAGAGCCCGTTGAAGTCCTGGGCCGAGGCCGGGGCCACGTCCACGGAGTGGACCGTGCGCCGCTGGGTGAGGTCGACCTTCGTGATGATCTTCGTCAGTGAGTTGGCCAGCACGGTGCCCCCGCCGGAGGCGACCAGCACGGTGTCGGTGGTGCCGCGGGGATCGACGATCATCGCGCCGTCGATGTCGCGGTCGAGGATCTGCCGGCGGGCGGTGGCCGCGTCGCTGACCGTGCGGGGGTCGAGCGGGCCGCCGGGGAGATCCTTGAGCTCGGTGAGGAGCCGGGCGGAGATCTGCTGGGGTGCGACGATCCCGAAGGGGACGTCCGTCGGCTTCGGCTTGTGCAGTGCTCCGACATAGGACGCGATGAACAGCAGCTGCAACGCCAGTACGCCGATGACGAGCAGCGCGGCCCGCGGAGTGACGGCGTTCTTCACCTCATCAGCGAAAGTCATGCCCCCACCGTCCGGGGTGCCCGCCGTTCATGCAGTCGGGGCCGGGCCGAATGGCTGAGAGGACGGCCGGGGGGCGAGGCGAGGGGTGGCGTGCCTCTCGGGAATGCGGATATCGCACGAATGTTCGAACGTGGTCTATGGTGGAGAGCGAGGGGGTGGTGGGTCACGGATCGGTTCAGGAGGTGCGGGTGTCAGGGTTCACGCATCTGCATACCGTTTCCGGGTTCTCCCTGCGGTACGGGGCCTCGCACCCGGAGCGGCTGGCGGAGCGCGCCGCCGAGCGGGGGATGGACGCTCTCGCGCTGACCGACCGCGACACCCTCGCGGGCACGATCCGGTTCGCCAAGGCCTGCGAACCGGCAGGCGTGCGGCCGCTCTTCGGGGTTGAACTCGCGGTCGCCGCCGCCGGACGTGCCGAGGGCGACGGGCGTACGCACCGGCTGCGGACCCCGGTCCGCGGTGGTGCCTTTGTCGATGAATCCGCTCCCCGCGTCACCTTCCTCGCCCGCGACGGAGCGCGGGGCTGGGCCGAGCTGTGCCGCCTCGTCACCGCCGCCCATGCCGCCGTCCCCGACGGTGGCCGGCCCCTGCTCGACCGGTCCTCGCTGCCCGCCGAAGGGCTCACCGTGCTGCTCGGCCCCGCCTCCGAGGTGGGCAGGGCGCTGGCCGCGGGCCGTCCCGACCGGGCCGCCGTCCTGCTCGCCCCCTGGCGGGAGGCGTACGGCGACGACCTGCGGCTCGAAGCCGTCCACCACGGCCGGGACGGCACCGGACCCGGTTCGCTGCGGCTCGCCGCCCGTACCGTCGGCTTCGCCGCCGAACAGGGAATACGGGCCGTGCTGACCAACGCCGTCCGGTACGCCGACGCCGGGCAGGGCCCGGTCGCCGACGTGCTCGACTCGGCGCGCGGGCTCGTCCCCGTCGACCCGCGCCGCGCCCCGCTCGACAGCGGTGAGCGCTGGCTCAAGGACGCCCGCGCGATGGCCGGGGCCGCCGAGCGGATCACCGCCGCCGCCGGACTCGGCCCCGGTGCCGGGGCCCGGCTGCTCGCGGAGACCCGGCACACCGCCGACGCCTGCGTCGTCGACCCCGGGGGCGATATCGGCCTCGGCTCCGTCCACTTCCCCGAACCGCGTCTCGTCGGCGCCGGCCGCCGCACCGCCCAGCGGGTGCTGGCCTCCCGCGCCGCCGCGGGCATGGTGCTGCGCGGCTACGACCGCAAGCCCGGCTACTGGGACCGGATGCACCACGAACTGGACATCATCGCCCACCACGGCTTCGCCTCGTACTTCCTCACGGTCGCTCAAGTAGTCGACGATGTGAGGGAGATGAAGGTGCGGGTGGCCGCCCGCGGCTCCGGGGCGGGCTCCCTGGTCAACCACCTCCTCGGTATCGCCCACGCCGACCCGGTCGAGCACGGGCTGCTGATGGAGCGCTTCCTGTCCAAGCGCCGCTTCGTGCTGCCCGACATCGACATCGACGTCGAATCGGCCCGCCGCCTCGACGTCTACCGCGCGATCATCGGCCGCTTCGGCGCCGAACGGGTCGCCACCGTCGCCATGCCCGAGACCTACCGGGTGCGCCACGCCATCCGGGACGTCGGAGCCGCGCTCTCCATGAACCCGGCCGAGACCGACCGGCTCGCCAAGGCCTTCCCGCACATCCGGGCCCGCGACGCCCGCGCGGCCATGGAGGAACTGCCCGAACTGCGCGAGGTGGCGAGGACGAAGGAGAAGTACGGGCGGCTGTGGGAGCTGGTGGAGGCGCTGGACGGGCTGCCGCGCGGTATCGCCATGCACCCGTGCGGGGTCCTCCTCTCCGATGCCTCACTGCTGCGCCGCACCCCCGTCATGCCCACCAGCGGCGAAGGCTTCCCCATGGCGCAGTTCGACAAGGAGGACGTGGAGGACCTCGGGCTGCTCAAGCTCGACGTGCTGGGCGTACGGATGCAGTCGGCGATGGCGCACGCGGTCACGGAGGTGAAGCGGGCCTCGGGACGGGACGTGGACCTGGACGCCGTGCCGCCGGGTGACCCGGAGACGTACCGGCTGATCAGGACCGCCGAGACGCTGGGCTGTTTCCAGATCGAGTCGCCCGGCCAGCGCGATCTGATCGGCAGGCTCCAGCCGGCCGGCTTCCACGATCTGGTGGTCGACATATCGCTCTTCCGGCCCGGTCCGGTCGCCGCCGACATGGTGCGGCCGTTCATCGAGGCCCGGCACGGCCGTGCGCCCGTCCGCTATCCGCACCCCGACCTGGAGGGACCGCTGCGCGAGACCTACGGAGTGGTGGTCTTCCACGAGCAGATCATCGAGATGGTCGACATCATGACCGGCTGCGGCCGGGGCGAGGCCGACCGGGTCCGGCGCGGGCTCTCCGACCCCGAGTCGCAGGGCCGGATCAGGCTCTGGTTCGCACAGCACGCGGCGGCCCGGAAATACAGCGCCGAGGTGATCGCCCGAGCCTGGGAGATCATCGAGGCGTTCGGCAGCTACGGCTTCTGCAAGGCGCACGCGGTCGCCTTCGCGGTGCCGACGTACCAGTCGGCCTGGCTGAAGGCGCACCATCCGGCGGCCTTCTACGCCGGGCTGCTCACCCATGACCCCGGGATGTACCCGAAGCGGCTGCTGCTCGCCGACGCGCGGCGGCGCGGGGTGCCGGTGCTGCCGCTGGACGTGAACCGGTCGGCGACAGCCCATCGAATCGAACTGGTGTCTGGTGATGGAGTGGAGGGAGACGGGGTGGAGGGTGAGGTCTGGGGGCTGCGGCTGGCGCTCTCGGACGTCCACGGGATCAGCGCGGCCGAGGTCGCCCGGATCGAGGCCGGACAGCCCTACACCTCACTGCTGGACTTCTGGCAGCGGGCCCGTCCGGGCAAGCCGGCGGCCGAGCGGCTGGCCCAGGTCGGTGCGTTGGACGCGTTCGGCGCCAACCGCCGTGATCTGCTGCTGCATCTGTCCGAGCTCCACCGCGCCCAGCGGGGCGCGGGTTCCGGCGGCGCGGGCGCGCAGCTCCCGCTCGGCGGCGGGCACCGGACCGGCTCCATCGGCCTGCCCGACCTCAACGAGGCGGAACGGCTCAGTGCCGAGCTCGGCGTGCTGAGCATGGATGTCTCACGCCATCTGATGAGCGATCACCACGCCTTCCTGGAGGAGCTCGGAGCGCTCTCCGCCAAGCGGCTGCGCGAGGCGCGGCACGGGGAGACCGTGCTGGTCGCGGGCGCCAAGGCGGCCACCCAGACCCCGCCTATCCGTTCCGGGCACCGGGTCGTCTTCACCACCCTGGACGACGGTACGGGCCTGGTCGACCTGGCGTTCTTCGACGACAGCCACGCCTCCTGCGCGTACACCGTCTTCCACTCCTGGCTGCTGCTGGTGCGCGGGGTGGTCCAGCGGCGCGGGCCGCGGAGCCTGAGCGTGGTCGGCGCCGCCGCCTGGAATCTGGCCGAGCTGGCCGAGCTGCGGCGCACCGGCGGGCTCGACGCGGTCGCGGCCCGGCTGGCGCGGGAGCCCGCGCCGGAGGCGGCCGGCCCGCAGGAGGAGGCGCCCGCCGACGGCGACGGCCGCCGGATCCGGATGCCCACCGGTTACGAGATGAACCCCTGGGCGGACCTCCAGCCGCCCGGCGAGGGGACGCCCACCGGAAGGAAGCTGTGGCACCAGAGTCCGGGGAGCGCGGGATGAGCGAGCAATCCGAAGCCCTCCAGCCCGGAATGCTCCGGTCCGCACCCCTCCGGTCCGAAGCCCTCCAGCCGGAAGCCCCGCACCCCGCGACCCTCCAGCCAGGCATCCTCTGCCTGCGGTTCCGCCGGATCGGCGGCGGCCCCCCGGACGGCGCCGGCTACGCGGGGCTGCTGGCCCTGCTCGGTTCGTTCACCCCGGCCGTGGAGGCGATGCCGCCCGAAGGAGCGCTCGCCGATGTGCGGGGCGCGCTGCGCTACTTCGGGCGGGACCCGGCAGGCCTGGCCGCGGTGATCCGGGTCCGCGCGCTGGCCCTGCACGGAGTGGACTGCGCGATCGGGGCCGCCGAGAACCCGATGCTGGCGCGGATGGCGGCGCGGCGGGCCGGGCCCGGGGCGACCTTCGTGGTGCCCGTCGGCGGGGCCGCCGCCTTCCTCGCGGACCGGCCGGTCGGCGCACTGGACGGCGTCGGGGCGGCGACGGCCCGCACCCTGTGCGGATACGGGCTCGACTCCGTCGGCCGGATCGCGGCCGCCCCGCTCGGCACCCTCCAGCGGATCACCGGGGTGCGGACCGGGCGTGAGCTGTGGGAGCGGGCCCGCGGCGTCGACCGTACGGCGGTCGTCCCCAACGCCGCCGCCCGGTCGGTCGGAGCCGAACGGACCTTCCCGCGCGACGAGCTGGGCCGGGAGCGGCAGCGGCGCGCGCTCATGTCGCTCACCGAGGAACTGGGAGCAAAAATGCGCGGCGACGGGCAGGTGTGCCGCTCGCTCGCGGTCTCCGTGCGCTATGCCGACCGGACCGGGTACTCGACGCTGACCCGCAGCCGTACGCTCCGCGAGCCCACCGCCCACTCCGCGGAGCTCACCGCGCTCGCGTACCGGATCCATGACTCGTTCGCCCTGCAGCGGGCCCGGGTGCGGGGGATCGCCCTGCGCGCCGAGGGGCTCGGCGACGCGGGGCGGGCCGCGCATCAGCTGACCTTCGATCCGGTGGACGAACGGGCGCGGCGGATCGAGGCGGTGGCGGACCGGCTGCGGGCCAGATTCGGACCGCAGGCCGTGATGCCGGGGCGGCTCGCGGCCTGAACCACCGGCCGCGGACTGTTCCGGAGCCGCGGTTACCGCCGCGTCAGTTTTTACCGACGCGTAACTTCCCAGGAAACCTTACTCGTGCGTAAGTTGGCATGAGCACATAGAACGTCGTCAGAACTTGTGGTCCGGGCCGCAGGGTGCACAGACATCGCAACTCCCTTGAGCCGCAAGGAGAACCCACGATGCTGCCCTGGACCCGTGCGCCGCGCACCCCACGAGCGCGCAGAACCCTCGCCGCACTGCTCCTCGCAGTCGCCGCGGTCGCCACCCCCACGGCCACCGCCGCTGCCGCCACCCCCACCGCCGCCACGGCCACCTCGCGTGGCTGGAACGACTACTCCTGCAAACCCTCCGCAGCCCACCCCCGGCCCGTCGTCCTGGTCCACGGAACCTTCGGGAACTCGGTCGACAACTGGCTCGTCCTCGCCCCCTACCTGGTGAACCGGGGCTACTGCGTCTACTCGCTCGACTACGGGCAGCTCCCCGGTGTGCCGCTCTTCAACGGCCTGGGCCCGATCGACGAGTCGGCCGGGCAGCTCGCGGTCTTCGTCGACAAGGTGCTCGCCTCCACCGGGGCGCCCAAGGCGGACATCGTCGGCCACTCCCAGGGCGGCATGATGCCGAACTACTACCTGAAGTTCCTCGGCGGGGGAGACAGGGTGAACGCCATGATCGGGCTCGCGCCCGACAACCACGGCACCACCCTCCTCGGCCTGACGAAGCTGCTGCCGTACTTCCCCGGCGCCGCGGACCTGCTCAACGCCGGCACGCCCGGACTCGCCGACCAGGTGGCCGGATCCCCCTTCATCACCAAGCTCAACGCGGGCGGCGACACCGTGCCCGGCGTGCACTACACCGTCATCTCGACCAAGTACGACGAGGTCGTGACCCCGTACCGGACACAGTTCCTGGACGGACCCGACGTGCACAACGTCCTGCTCCAGGACCTGTGCCCGGTCGATCTGTCCGAGCACGTGGCGATCGGGACCATCGACCGGGTCGCCTACCACGAGGTCGCGAACGCCCTGGACCCGGCGCACGCCACCCCGACCACCTGCGCCTCGGTCATCGGCTAGGACCTTTCGCCAGGAACGGGCCGGGAGAGACCGGACGGCCCCGGGAGCGCCCGGGGCCGTCCGGTCCGGTCAGCGGCCGTGCCGTGCGGTGGAGACGGCCCGGCGGCAGATGGCACGATCGGTCCATGACGACGATCGACTGGGACTCCGCCGCCGATTCCTTCGACGAGGAGCCCGACCACGGTCTGCTCGACCCCGTGGTCCGGCACGCCTGGGCGCAAAGGCTGGAGAGCTGGCTGCCCCAGGAGCGTTCCGAGGTTCTCGACCTGGGGTGCGGCACCGGAAGCCTGGCGCTGCTCGTGTCCGGGCAGGGGCACCGGGTAACCGCCGTGGACCGCTCGCCGCGCATGGTGGAGCAGGCGCGCGCCAAGCTGGCCGGTACGGGCACCGAGGTGCTGGCCGGCGACGCCGCCGCACCGCCCGTCGGCAAGCAGCGCTTCGATGTGATCCTGGCCCGGCACGTGGTGTGGCTGCTGCCCGACCCGGCGGCGGTCCTGCGGCACTGGTTCGGCCTGCTGCGGCCCGGCGGCAGACTGGTGCTGATCGAGGGCGTGTGGAACGGGGTAGGGCTGTCCGCCGCGCGACTCACCTCGCTGCTCGCCCCGTTCACCGAGCGCATCCACCACGAGCGGCTCTCCGGCGACCGCGATCTCTGGGGCAAGGACGTCGACGACGAGCGCTACGCCCTGGTCGCCCGTGCCGAACCGCCCCGCCGGCACAGCGAGGTCGTGGACGTGCATCTGATCCTCCGTCGCGGCTCCGGCGTCCTGCTCGCCCGCCGGGCCGGTACCGGGTACGCGGACGGGCTGCTGCACGCCCCGTCCGGACACGTCGAGGACGGCGAGGACGTCCGCGAGGGCATGATCCGCGAGGCGGCCGAGGAGATCGGGATCGCCCTGGAACCGGAGGAGTTGCGGGTGGCCCTCGTCATGCAGCACCGGGGGCCAGGCGGCAATCCCCGGACCGGCTGGTTCTTCGAGGCGGAGTACGACCCGGCGCGGCCGCCGTACAACCGCGAACCGGACAAGTGCTCGGAGCTGGCGTGGTTCCCGCTGGACGCCCTGCCGGACGACATGGTCGCGTACTGCCGGGCCGGGCTGGACGGCTACCGGGCGGGGGAGCGCTTCCTGATCCACTGGCACGAGGACGGCGACACCGTCGCGTACGAACCGCAGGGCCCCCGCCGCGCGGTCCCGCTGCCGACCGGCGGGGTCCGCACCGGGCGGGTCCACCACATCGAGCTGTGGGTGCCCGATCTCGCGGCGGCCGAGGCGGGGTGGGGCTGGCTCCTCGGCGAGCTGGGCCATGTCCCGTACCAGCGGTGGACGCACGGGCGCAGCTGGCGGCGGGGCGACAGCTATGTGGTGATCGAGCAGTCGCCCGACCTGGTCCCCGGGGCGCACGAGCGGCGCCGTCCGGGCCTCAACCACCTGGCGTTCCACGTGGCGGACCGGGAGGCCCTCGACGCGCTGGTGGCCCGCGCCCCGGACCACGGCTGGCGGCTGCTCTTCACGGACCGTCATCCGCATGCGGGCGGCGACGGGCACGTGGCCGCGTACCTGGAGGACGCGGCGGGGTACGAGGTGGAGCTGGTGGCCGGCTGAGGGGCCATTCAGCCGGGCGGTGTGGTGCAGTGCGGTGCGGTGCGGTGTGGTGCGGTGTGGTGCGGTGCGGTGTGGTGCGGTGCTGGAGGGTCTGCCGGGTGTCCTCAGCTCAGCAGGCCGGTGAAACCCTCCGGCGTACGGGCGAGGGCTTCCAGCTCGTCCAGCGCCGCGACGGCGGCACGCGCCGCCGCCGGATCGCGCCCGGTCAGTCCGCTCTCCTCGAACTCGTCCTCGTCCAGGCGCAGTACGCCGGAGCGGTCCGCCGACGCCCACAGATCGAGATCCAGGTCCTCGACGACCAGCTCACCGTCCCGCAGCACGGCCGGGCGGGTCACATCGCAGTACCAGCCCTTGAGTTCGCCCGCGCCGCCGCGGACCTCCTTCACCGCGAACCAGGCGTCGCGCCAGTAGTGCTCGGTGAAGACGTCACCCGGCTCGAACCGTACGAAGCCGAAGTCACGGACCCGCGGGGAGGCCCAGGGAGCCCGTACCGTCACCCGGGTGCCGTCGTCGGCGAGCAGGGCGGCGGGGTAGCGGATCTTGGTCTTCCCGGCCTTGACCAGGACGACCGTCAGTTCCGCCGGTTCCGTTTCAGCCGACGCTGCGGACATGGCGCACCTCCGTGGCACAGATCTCGTAGCCGAACCAGCGGTTGATCGCCAGCATCGGACCGTTGGCGGCGTCGTTGCCGGTGTACGCGTCGGTGTATCCGGCGGCGCGCGCCCGGTGCAGCGAGTCGTTCTTGGCGAGCTTCGCCAGCCCGCGGCCGCGGTACGCCCGCCGGGTGCCGGTCATCCCCGACCAGTAGCGGCCCGAGCCGTCGCACTCCGCCACGCTGAACGCCGCGACCTCGCCGTCGACCACCGCCACCGAGGTCAGCCGGTGGTCGAGCGCGGGATCGCCCCAGGTCTCGGTGAGCCACTCCTCGTAGTCGGACAGCCGGGCCGGGGTGTCGCTGGGCTCGTCCGCCGTGGTCTCGGCGTCCGCCTCGAAGAGCGGTCGCGGGTCGCCGTCGAAATCGGCGAAGGTCCGCAGCTCGACACCGGCCGGGAGCTCCTGACGGGGCGGCAGCGTGCCGCCTGCCAGATCCAGATGCATGAAGTGCGCCGGCCGGCTCGGGGTGTAGCCGTGCCGCTCGGCGAACGCCCGGTCGCCGGGGGTGTCCAGCACCCAGGCATAGATCTCGGTCGCTCCGGCCAGGGCCAGATACTCCTCGGCCGTGCGCAGCAGCAGTGTGCCCGCGCCCCGGCCGGTCCGCTCCGGATGGACGTGCGGATTGCAGGACGCCTGACCGGGTCTGGGGCTCTCATGGGCCAGGCCGGCCTCGGCTGTTCCGATGATCTCGCCGTCCTCCTCCGCGACCAGCAGGCGGTACCGCTTGTCGGGATGGGCGTTCGCCAGGCCGAAGACGACCGCTTCCGGTGTCGTCACCATGAACGGGAGCGCCGCGCGCCGTACCCGTACCCAGTCCTCGGCGTCGGAGGCGCGGAAGTCGCGCACGATGACAGTCATGCGCCGGACCGTACCCGCAGGCGCCGCCCGGCCGCCCGTGATTTTCCGGCGACGGGTGGGCTCCGGGGCCGGACGCGGGCGGCTGGTGCCGGCGGACTCGGGCGGTGGGGGGAGAATCGGGCCCGTGACTCTGAAGATCTCCGTTGACCCGGATTCCGGCACCGCCCCTTACGAGCAGCTGCGCACGCAGATCTCCGAACTGGCCCGCTCCGGCGCGCTGCCGGTGGGCTACAGACTCCCGACCGTACGCGGCTTCGCCGAGGAGCTGGGCCTCGCCGCCAACACGGTCGCCAAGGCGTACCGGGCGCTGGAGGCGGACGGGGTGATCGAGACCCGTGGGCGCAACGGGACGTTCGTCGCCGCCGCGGGGGACGCGGCCGACCGCAACGCGGCGTCCGCGGCGCGGGAGTACGCGGAGCAGGCCCGGCGGCTGGGGGTGTCCCGTGCGCGGGCGCTCGCGCTGGCGCAGGACGCGGTGCGGGCGGTGTACACGGGGTGAGGTGAGGGCGGCCCGACGCCGGCGGACCCGTGCCCGCGCGCCCGACCGGCCCTCACCGGCTCTCAGAGGTATCAGAGGTACAGGCCCGCGTCCGCGCCCGAGTCCTGCTTGGGGACCGACGCGGGTCCCGTGCCGCGGCGCAGCGCGTACAGCTCCGCCAGGGTCGCGCCCTCGTGGGCCACGTCGCGTCCCAGGCCCTCGTCCGTGCCCAGCCAGGCCACCGACTCCTTGCGGGTCAGCGGGCCCACCTCGATCCGGGCCAGACAGCGGCCCGGCCTGACGACCGCCGGGTGCAGGCGCTCCAGGTCCTCGTTGGTGGTCACCCCGACGAGGACGTTGCGGCCCTGGCCCAGCAGCCCGTCCGTGAGGTTCAGCAGCCGGGACAGCGCCTGGCCGGCCGTGTGTTTGGCCTCGCCGCGGATCAGCTCGTCGCAGTCCTCCAGGAGCAGCAGCCGCCAACGGCCCTTCGCCGTACCGTCGTCCTCGCCGATCGCGATGTCCATCAGGTAGCCGACGTCGTTGAAGAGCCGTTCGGGGTCGAGTACGCAGTCGACCTGGCACCAGTCCCGCCAGGACCGCGCCAGGGTGCGCAGCGCGGAGGTCTTGCCGGTGCCCGGCGGGCCGTGCAGCAGGAGCAGCCGGCCCGCGATGTCGTCCGGGGTGACCTTCATCAGCCGGTCCATGGCATCGGCCACCGGTGCGGTGTAGTTGGCGCGGACCTCGTCCCAGGTGCCGGCCGTGATCTGCCGGGTGGTGCGGCACGGGCCGCGGCGCGGCGACACGTGCCAGAAGCCCATGGTCACGTTCTCGGGCTGCGGATCGGGCTCGTCCTGGGCGCCGTCCGTGGCCTCGTCGAGCACCTTCTGGGCCAGTTCGGGGCTGGTCGCGGTGACCGTGACGTCGGCGCCGCGGTTCCACCGCGAGACGAGCAGCGTCCAGCCCTCGCCCTCGGCGAGCGTGGCGCTGCGGTCGTCGTCACGGGCGGCGCGCAGCACCGTGGCGGCCGGCGGCAGCAGCGTCGCCCCGCTCTTGACCCGGTCGAGGGAGGTGCTGTGCGAGTACGACTGCTCGCCCGTCGCGAAGCGGCCGAGGAACAGCGCGTCGACGACGTCGGACGGGGAGTCGCTGTCGTCGACGGTGAGCCGGATCGGCAGCGCGGACTCGGGGTTGGCGGACATGGCGCCCATGATCCGGCACCGGGGCACCCGGCGCACCCAGGTTTCGCCACCTTCCCGCGCGCCGGCCGGCACCGGGCGGGGGGCTCGCGCGAACTTCCGCGCGCCGGCGTGACGCGCCCTCAGGGGACCGGCGCTCAAAGGCCATCCGATGACTTGGCATGCACACTTCCAGAATGGGCATCCCTGCTGCTACCACGTATGTGTGCAGAGATCCTGCCGGCCGGTCCAACGGAGGTCCCATGAAAATGTCCAGACTCGTGGCGTTCTCGTCCTCGCTCCTGCTCGGTGCCGTCATCGCCCTGACCGGGGCGGCCACCGCGAACGCCGCCCCGTCCGTCCAGGCCGTCGACTATGTCGCCCTCGGTGACTCGTACTCCTCGGGTGTCGGCTCCGGCAGCTACATCAGCTCCAGCGGGGACTGCAAGCGCAGCACCCTCGCCTACCCCTCGCTCTGGGCCGCCGCCCACTCGCCCGCCTCGTTCGCCTTCACCGCCTGCTCCGGGGCCCGTACCGGTGATGTGACCGCCAATCAGCTCGGACCGCTCAGCTCCTCGACCGACCTCGTCTCCCTCTCCATCGGCGGCAACGACGCCGGATTCTCCGATGTCATGACGACCTGTGTCCTCCAGTCGGAGGCCACCTGCCTCAACCGGATCGCCACCGCCCGCAGCTATGTGGACTCCACGCTGCCGGGCAAGCTCGACTCGGTGTACTCGGCGATCAGTGCCAAGGCTCCGTCCGCCCACGTCGTCGTCCTCGGCTACCCGCGCTTCTACAAGATCGGCGGCAGCTGCGTCGTCGGTCTGAGCGACAAGGTGCGCGCCGCCATCAACGGCGCGTCCGACTACCTGAACGCGGCCACCGCCAAGCGCGCGGCCGACCACGGCTTCACCTTCGGTGACGTCACGGGGAAGTTCACCGGGCACGAGATCTGCTCGGGAAGTGCCTGGCTGCACAGTCTCAACTGGCTCAACATCGGTGAGTCGTACCATCCCTTCGCCGCCGGGCAGTCCGATGGCTATCTGCCCGTCCTCAACTCGGCCGCCTGACACCCGCGCCGGCGCCCTTCCGCCGTCCGCTCCGGCTGTTTGCTCCGGCCGTCCGGTTCGGCCGTCCGCTCCGGCCGTCCGCAGGGAGGAGGCCCCGCAGGCAGGGGCTTCCTTCCTGCGGACGGGCGTCTGCCGGGTGTTTTCCGTGCATCGGCCCGGGGTGTCCGGTCGCTGATACTCTGTCCAACTCGCCCTGGAATCGGGCAGATTCGGAGGACCGTCGTCAACCTCCGTATGTGTGTGCTCAATCCTGTGCCCGGGATGCATGAGTGTCGGTGCGGGGGGATAGGGTTAACCTGCCCGGGTCGGGTGCCCTCGTACGGGTGGGGAGTGACATGGAACAGATAACGGTGCGCAGCAGGCCGCGAGTGCCTGCTATTACCTGCGGGAGCGGTGCGACGAGTTCGCGCCTCGACCGCCATCTCGCGGTGCTGGGTGGCCCCGTCGTCCCGCAGCGCGATTCCGCGGAGGCGACGCTGCTGATGCGCGAGCTGACCTCGCGCGACGCCGCGCACACACGCCGGAGCAAGAGCGCGCGGGTCTCGCTCTTCGCACCTCTGCGACGACTGCGACGCTCGCTCTTCGGCAGCCGCCGCTGATCCGACGGCCCCGGTCCAGGTACCGCGCTGCTGCCCGCTCTCCCGTCATCCCCGGGGCCGGCAGTGGCGCGTCGCCATGTCCGCGTGAGGCCCTCGGCGCGGCTGTGGGCGTACGCCCGCAGGCGGTGGAGTGGGTGTCAAGGTAATTCGGTGTCGAAGTACTTCTAGACTGACCGCATGTCCGAGAAGCGAGCCGCGCGTCTGAGCCCCGACGAGCGGAGGGCGCAATTGGTATCAATTGGCGTGGACATGCTCGCCGATTGCTCGCTGGACGAGCTCTCCACGGATGACGTGGCGCGCCGCGCCGGTATCTCCCGGGGGCTGCTCTTCCACTACTTCGATTCCAAGCGCGACTTCTACCGCTGCGTGGTGCGGCGGGAGTGCGACGGCTTCGCCGCGGCCACGGAACCGGATCCCTCGCTGGAGCCCGTCCCCTGGCTGCGGTCGTTCATCGCCGGATTCGCGGCGTACGTCACGGAGCACCGCAAGGTCTATCTCGCTCTGGTCCGCGGCGCCGCCGGCAGTCATCCCGCGGTGGAGGACATCGTCGAGTCCACCCGGGCCACCCTGGCCCGGCGGGTGGAGGAGGGGCAGCGGCGGCTCGGGATGCCCGATTCGCCGCTGCTGCTCGTCGCCGCACGGGCCTGGATGGCCTTCGCCGAGGAGGCCGTCACCAGCTGGCCGCTCGACGAACCGGATGCCCTCGCGGAGCTCGGCGCCTTTCTGGAGTCGAGCTTCATCTCCCTGCTGGGTGCGCTGGACCGGCCGGCCGCGCTGTCCGACTGTCCCTGAGGGTCCTCTCCGCCCGTCACTCGCCGCCGCGTGCGTACCGGCGTACCGACAGCGGTACGGCGACCGCCAGCAGCACCGCCGACCAGAGGAGCGTCCCGGCCACCGGATGGGCGACCGGCCAGGCGGCGTCCGCGGCCGGTGCGGCGTTGCCGAAGAGGTCCCGGGCGGCCGCGGCGGCCGCGCTGATCGGGTTCCACTCCGCGAGGGTGCGCGGCGGGCCCGGCAGATTGCCGGTCGGGATGTACGGGCTGGAGAGCAGCGGCAGGACGAACGTGGCGGAACCCAGCTGGCCGGCCGCCTCCTCGCTGCGGATCAGCAGCCCGAGCCGGCAGCCCACCCACGCGGTGGCGAACCGGAACAGCGTCAGCAGTCCGAACGCCCCCAGCGCGGCGGCCGGGCCGCCCTCGATCCGCCAGCCCACCGCGGAGCCCGACCAGGATCAGCGGGACCATGCCGACGGCCGTGGTCAGCAGGTCGGCCGCGGTCTGCCCGAACGGCACGGCGGACCGGCTGAGCTGCCTGGACGGGGTCGAGCACGGTTCGGCGCGAAGATGGAACTCATCGCCATGGTCAACGGCGTGGTCACCACCTACGCCGCCCACGAGATCGCCACGGCGGAGCGCGGCCGCTCGCTGCCCTGGACCGAGGAACAGGAACAGGCCGCCCGCACCGGCTATCTGATGAGTCAGCTGTCGACCGGGAAGTATCCGTGGCTGGCGGCGGGATTCGCCGAGGACGCCGGGCCGGTCGATCCGGAGAAGATCTTCGACCGGGCGATCGGCCGGGTGCTGGACTCGTTCGGACGCGAATAGCCCACCCGGTCACAGCAGCGCGAACTGCCCGTCCGGGCCCTCCTCCTGGTGATCGAGCACGGACGCGGGCCGCCGTGCCGCGGCCGCCACCGGCAGCACCCCCGCCGCCCGCAGCTCCTGCGCGCCGATCTGCGGGCCATGCGCCAGCTCGTCCTGCCGGGGCCGCAGCTCGGCGAGCAGGGCGAGCAGCGTGATCAGTTCCAGCAGCTCGGACGTCCACTCCTGCGGCCAGGCGCGGGGCCGTACGGCCTCCAGGCCGTCCGCCCCGGCCCCCGCCGCCCGCCGCTCGAACCACAGCTCCAGCACGCGGACGCCGCCGGCCCGGAACTCCCACGCCCCGGCGGGCACCGGCGAGACGCGGCCCGTGCCGAGGGACAGCGCCTCTTCCCCGGAGTCGTACGACAGGGCCGACGGGCTGGGAGGCACCGCGGCGCGCACATAGGGGCGCCGCCCGCCCGGCAGCCGTGGCCGCTCCCCGCCGCGGGCCCCGCGCAACTGGAGCCGCAGCAGCTCCCGCCCCAGCTCCACCCCCGCCGACCAGCGCGCCGTGTCCGCGGGCAGGGGCACCACACAGCCGGCCGGGGAGTGCCGGGCCGCCGCGAGGATCCACGCCAGCACGGACTCCGCGCAGACCGCGTCCCCGTGACGGCCGCGCAGCAGTGCGAGCAGTCCGGGCGCCAGATTGGGTTCGAGGCCGCCGGGGCGCCGGTAGAGCGGACGGATCCGGCCGGGGCGGCCCGCGGGGGAGTGCCCGTCGGGGAGCAGCGCCGTCACGGACAGGGCGGGGCCGGTGTCCTGGGGGACCCGGCCGTGCTCGACGGCGAAGAGCTGGTGCCCGTCGGCCACCCGCCACAGTTCGGGACGGGCGGCGTCTATCAGCCGGTGGTCGGGGAGCAGCCACTGCTCGTCGAACGGGCCGTGCAGGATCCGTACCGGCTCCGGGCACCGGCCCGGCTCGCGGGCGAACCGGCCGGTCCCGGTGGTCTGTCCGGGCAGGGCGGCCACCGGGGTGTGCGGGGTGCGGGAGCGGGTGGGGCCGAACAGCCGCTCGCGCTCGGCGTCCCCGGCCCGCGCCAGCCGGTCCCAGCGCGCCCTGAGCGAGGCCGCGTCCGGAGCCGTCACCCAGGGGCGTCCGGTCCGCAACGGCCGTACGGACCAGGGCATGAGGTCGTCGAGGAGCGGGCCGCTCGGGCCCTCGCCGGAGCCGGCCGCTGCCGGTGCTGCCACCGTGTCGTCCTCCCCGTCGCCACGTCCGCCGCCTTCCCCGGCATCGTAACGGCGCCGCCGGGGCCGGGGCAGGGGGCCGGGTGCGGTGGGCCGGGAGGGGGAGGCGGCCGTGGCGTCAGTGCGCCTCCACCGTGACCGAGAACGAGAAGCGGTCGCCCCGGTAACGGATCTGCGCCACATCGACCACCCGGCCGCCCTCCTCGTACGTCACGCCCGTGTAGTACAGGATCGGGCTGAGCAGCGGGACCCGGAGCAGACCGGCGGTGTCCGGGTCCGCGAGCCGGGCCTCGACCGTGTCGGTGATCCTCGCGATCCGGACACCGACCCGGTCGCGCAGCACCTTCGTCATCGGCCAGCGGTCGAGGTCGGCGGGGTCGAGCCCGGCCGCGACCTCCGGATGGATCCAGTTGCGGGCCCAGTTGGTGGGCTCGCCGCTCTCCTCGTCGCACCGCAGCCGCCGGTAGCCGACGACCTCCGTACAGCCGGGGAAGTACTCCGCGACATCTCCCGGCACGGCGAGCGGGCCGTGGTCGAGCACCGTGGTCAGTTCGCCCGACTGCTGGGCGACGATCGCGTCGATCGAGCCGAGCAGCCGGACCGGTGACACCCGGCGGGCGCGCGGTTCGATGAACGTGCCGCGCCGCCGGTGCCGGCTGATCAGCCCCTCCGTCTCCAGCTCCTTGAGCGCCTGGCGCATGGTGAGGACGCTGACGCCGTAGTGCGCGGCGAGCCGCTCCTCGGTCGGCAGCCGCAGCGTGGCGTCCGGGGTGCGGCCCAGTATCGAGGCCCGCAACGACTGCGAGACCTGGTACCACAGCGGCAGTTTGCGGTTCAGGACCAGCGAGTCGGGCGCGAAGGCGGCCCCCTGGGGCGCGGGGGGCTTCAGAGGGGGCTGCGGCACCTTGGGTCACCTGCATTCGTCGTCGCCGGCTCCAGCGAGGCCGGTCACGGCATGAAATCGGGGCTCAGAGCATGAGGTTGCGGTTCAGGGCATGAAGTTGCGGCTCAGACCCTGCCACACGTCGTCGTAGCCGTGCTGAAGGTGTCCGGCGGTCGCGGCCTGCCCGGTCGCCGTGACGGGCCAGCGGGTCTCGAACATGAAGGCCAGGCCGTCGTCGATCTTCTGCGGCTTCAGCTCCGCCGAGCTCGCCCGGTCGAAGGTCTCCCGGTCCGGGCCGTGCGCCGACATCATGTTGTGCAGCGAGCCGCCGCCGGGCACGAAGCCCCCCTTGCCGGCCGTCTTCGCGTCGTACGCGCCCTCGATCAGGCCCATGTACTCGCTCATCACGTTGCGGTGGAAGTACGGCGGCCGGAAGGTGTCCTCGCCGACCAGCCAGCGCGGGGCGAACACCACGAAGTCGACCCCGGCCAGGCCGGGGGTGTCCGACGGCGAGGTCAGCACCGTGAAGATCGACGGGTCCGGGTGGTCGTAGCTGATCGAGCCGATCACATTGAACCGGTGCAGGTCATAGACGTACGGGGTGTGGTTGCCGTGCCAGGCGACCACATCGAGCGGCGAGTGGTCGTACGTCGCCGACCAGAGGTTGCCGCAGAACTTGTTGACCACCTCGACCGGGCGCTCCACGTCCTCGTACGCGGACACCGGGGCGAGGAAGTCCCGCGCGTTGGCCAGGCCGTTGGCGCCGATCGGGCCCAGTTCGGGGAGGACGAAGGGCTGGCCGTAGTTCTCGCAGACGTAGCCGCGCGCGGTGGCGTCGAGCAGCTCGACCCGGAAGCGGACGCCGCGCGGGATCAGCGCGACATGCCCCGGTTCGGCGCGCAGCAGGCCCAGTTCGGTGCGGAGCAGGAGGCCGCCGTGCTCGGGGACGATCAGCAGCTCGCCGTCACTGTCGCTGAACACCCGGTCGGTCATCGAGGCGTTCGCGTGGTACAGGTGCACGGCCATGCCGCTGCGCCGGGCCGCGTCGCCGTTGCCTCCCAGCGTCCAGAGGCCGGACAGGAAGTCCGTACCGGGCGCGGGCGCCGGGAGCGGGTCCCAGCGCAGCCGGTTGGGATCGGGGACGGATTCGGTGAACGGGGCGGTGCGGACGGCCCCGTTGTCGATCCGGAGGAACGGCGGATGGGCCGCGGAGGGGCGGATCCGGTAGAGCCACGAGCGCCGGTTGTGGGCGCGCGGCTCGGTGAAGGCCGAGCCGCTCAGCTGCTCCGCGTAGAGCCCCAGGGGTGCGCGCTGCGGTGAGTTGCGACCGTGCGGCAGCGCCCCCGGTACCGCCTCCGAGCTGTGCTGATTGCCGAAACCGGCGGAATGCCGCAGCTCTTCCGCCGTCTTCCTCGCCTGCTCGATGCCGCTCATGTGCGCTCCCGGTGCCGAAGGAATCCTATGGGTAACCGTAGGAATCAAAAGAAGGAGAGTCAACGGCATTCGTGGTGCGCAGGGGGGTTCCAAAAGTTGAACAATGCTCTACTCTCCGGCACATGTCGTGGACACGAAGACTTCTGGTGATACTGGCGGCGCTGGCCGCCGCCCTCCTCGCGGTCCCGGCCGCCCAGGCGCACGAGGAACGGCCGGTCACCCTGCCCGACGGCACCGGCAGCGTCCCCGTGCACCGCGGTGGCGAGCCGGACCTCCTGGTCTGCAAGAGCGACCGGGCCGACTTCGAGCACCGGATATCGGGCTTCCCCGACGCCCTGCGGTCCAGGAACCTCAAGCTCTTCGACCGGTGCCAGAAGTCCGGCTACCGCCATCTCCAGCAGGCCGTCGACGCGGTCACCGGGCCAGGGAAGAACATCGCGATCCTGCCCGGCCTCTACGAGGAGGAGCCCTCGCTGCCGGCACCGGCCGGCGAGTGCGCCCGCCTGAAGGCCCCCAACTCCCAGCTCGGCTACCAGATCCTGAGCTACGCCCAGCAGGCGAAGTGCCCGCACAACCAGAACCTGGTGGCGATCCTCGGCAAGAAGGACCTCCAGATCGAGGGCACCGGCGCCGAGCGCACGGACGTCGTCATCGACGCCAAGTACCGGAAGCTCAACGCGATCCGGGCGGACGGCTCCGACGGCGTCTACTTCAAGAACTTCACCGCCCAGCGCACCACCTTCAACTCGCTGTACATCCTGGCCCAGGACGGCTTCGTCATCGACGACGTGCTGACCCGCTGGAACGACGAGTACGGCTTCCTGACCTTCGCCAGCGACCACGGCCTCTACAAGAACTGCGAGTCGTACGGCAACGGCGACTCCGGCATCTATCCGGGCAGCGCGTCGAACATCAACGACACCTACGGCTACAAGGTCCCGCGCTACTCGATCGAGATCACCGGCTGCCACAGCCACCACAACATGGTCGGCTACTCCGGCACCGCGGGTGACTCCGTCTACGTCCACGACAACGAGTTCGACCACAACATGGGCGGCGCCTCGATGGACAGCGCCTTCCCCGGCCACCCGGGGCTGCCGCAGAACCACGCCCGCTTCGAGCGCAACCTGATCCACGACAACAACGCCGACTACTACCCGTACGTCGCCGACGGCACCTGCGCCAAGCCGCCGGTCGAGCGCGGCTACGAGAACGGGGTGGTCTGCCCGCAGATCTCCATGCCGCCGGGCACCGGCATCATCACCGCGGGCGGCAACTGGAACATCTACGAGAACAACTGGGTCTACGGGCAGCAGCGCGCCGCCTTCTTCCTGAGCGCCGTCCCCGCCTTCATCCGCGGCGAGAGCGCGCTGGGCAAGCAGACCGACACCTCGCACCACAACCGGTACGCCAACAACCATCTCGGCACCGACAAGGCGGGCAACGCGCGGCCCAACCGCACCGATGTGTGGTGGGACGGCCAGGGCGACGGCAACTGCTGGCAGTCGGACTCGGGGCCCTCCACGCCCCGCTCGCTGCCCGCCTGCGGCGACGAACGCGGCGCGGTCACCGGGCGCACCGACCGGCTGGTGGGCGAACCCGTCAAGCTCGCCCAGCTGCTGGTCTGCGCCGACTACAACGTGCAGGCGCGCCGGCTGCCGGCCGGCTGCGACTGGTACGGGGCGCGCGGGATCGAGCGCATCGAGTTGCAGGCGGCCCTGGGCATCGCGGTGGTGCTCGTGCTGGTCGGCGGCGTGCTGTGGTGGCGCAGGCTGCGATCGAGCAGGCTCGCCACGGCGGCCTCGGCCCTCGGTCTCATCGGCCTCGGCCTGGACGTGGCCGGGTCGACCATGGGGCTCGCCTCCTCGTACCTGCCCGCCGTCGCGCTGCTGCTGACCGGGCTCTGGTGGACGGGCATCGGGCTGGTGCTGCGGCGGGAGCGGCCGGCGCTGGGCTGGACCACGGTGGTGCTGGGCGCGCTCACGCTCCTCGACGCGCTGGACAAGGGCGTGTTCATGATCCCGTGGATCCCGCTGAGCCCCGCCTGGGTGCGGGGGCTGCTCGGCGTGGTCTGGGTGGTGTGGGCCGTGGTGGCCGCCGCCCGGCACGGGGAACGGGAAGCCGGGAAGCCTGATCCGGACGGCGGTGCGGGCACGGACCAGGCGGACCCGGAGCGGGTTCCGGCCACCGGTACCCCCTCGGCCTCAGCTTCCGCTTCTGCCTCAGCCCCTGCCCCGGCTTCCGCCCCGGCCTCTGCTTCCACCCCGGACAGCACCTCGCCGCCGCAGAGCCCCTCTGACCCCGCCCCGGACGGAGACGCCTCGTGACACGCCTTCAGGACCAGGCACCGGCTGCCCCGCGGCCGCGGCCGCGGACCTGCCGCAGGGCCGCCCTCTCCGTGCTCACCGCAGCCGCCCTCGTGCTCGGTGCGGGCGCCTGCGGCGGGCGGGCCACCACGCACCACAAGCCGGGCACCAGCCACGAGCAGGCCACCGGCAGCGTCGGGCGGCTCCTGTCCTCGGACGACGGCTCCGGTCACCGGTTGCGCCAGGTCGACGCCAAGGGCGCGCCGGAGGTGACCCTCGCCGTGCGGCCGGACTCGGAGGACGGCTGGAACGTCCACCTCTCGGTACGGAACTTCCGGTTCACCCCGGACAGCGTGGGCGGCGGCGCGCTCCTCGGCCGGGGCCACGCCCGCCTCTTCCTCGACGGCCATCCGCTCGCCCGGGTCTACGGAGCCTGGTTCCACCTGCCGGAGTCACTGCTCCGCGGCGCCGGGGGCGGCACCGAACTCACCGCCCGTCTTTACGCCGACGACCACACCGCCTGGGCCGTCGGCTCCACCCCGGTCCAGGCCACCACCGCCCTCACCGCCACTTCTGCGACCGCACCCACCCCCACCGAGTCGGCGCCCGGCACCACGCTGGAGATCTCGATCCGCGACGGCAAGGTCAGCCCGGCGCCGGGGCGCGCCGAGATCAAGAAGGGAGAGACCGTGCGGCTCCGGGTCCGCAGCGACCACGACGACAACCTGCACGTGCACGGCTACGACAAGGAGGCGCGGCTGCCCGCCGGCAGAACCGTCACACTCACGTTCACCGCCGACCGCACCGGGCTCTTCGAGGTCGAGACGCATGAGTCCGATCTGCTCCTGACCCAACTCGTCGTACGGTGACGGCCGGTCCGGGCAGCGGTACCGGCACCGGCGGCGATACCGCCGCCGGTGCCGGTGCGGATGCCGTGAGCGTTCTCGCCCATGGCATCGGCGCCCAGCACGATCTGCCGCTCTCGCCCTTCTACGCGTTCGCGGGCGCCTTCGCCGCGCTGTTCGTCTCCTTTCTCGCGCTCGGCCTGCTCTGGTCCGCCTCCCGGTTCCGCGGCGCACTGGCGGGCCGCCCGCTGCCGGCCGCCGTCCAGCGCGCGGCCGACGCGCGTGCCACCCGCGTCGTGGCCCGCGCGCTCGGCCTGGCCGCCGCGCTGTTCGTCGTGCTGTACCTCCTCCTCGGCCCGGCCGACCCGGACCGCAATCCGGCTCCGGGCGCCATCTACGTACTCCTCTGGGTCGGGCTCGTCCCGGCCTCACTGCTGCTCGGCCCCGTCTGGCGGCTGCTCAACCCGCTGCGCACCCTCCACCTCCTGGCCTGCCGCGTGCTGGGGCGCGACCCCGACGCCGGCCACCCCCTCCCCGTACGCCTCGGGATGTGGCCCGCGGCGGCCGGGCTCCTCGCCTTCACCTGGCTCGAACTCGTCGCCCCCGACCCCGCGTCACCCACCGCGCTGCTGCTCTTCCTCGCCCTGTACTCCGCCGTCCATCTCGTGGGCGCCGCCCGCCACGGCGCCCACTGGTTCGACCACGCCGACGCCTTCGAGGTGTATTCGGGACTCCTCGCCAGGCTCTCCCCGCTCGGCCGCCGCCCCGCCGACCGCCGCCTCGTCCTGCGCTCCCCGTTCAACGGACTCGACGCCACACCACAGCTCCCCGGACTCGTCGCCACCGTCTGCGTCATGCTCGGCTCCACCGCCTACGACGGCTTCTCCGACGCACCCTCCTGGATCACCACCGTCCAGACCTCCCCCCTGGGCCGCACCACCGCGGCCACGCTCGGACTTCTGGGCGCCGTCGCCCTCGTCGCCACCCTCTACGCGCTCTGCGCCGGTGCCACCCGGCTGCTCTCCGGCCAACTGCCCCACCCCCTCACCGCCTTCGCGCACTCGCTCGTCCCGATCGCCCTCGGCTATCTCGTCGCCCACTACTTCACACTCTTCGTCACCGAGGGGCCACGTACAGTCATGGTGGCACTCGGCACTGACAACCCGGCTCCGCCCGAGCCGCTCCTGGGGCCGGGCGGCGTCGCCACCCTCCAGGTCCTCGCGATCGTCCTCGGCCACGTCCTCGGCGTCGTCGCCGCCCACGACCGTTCCGTACGGCTCTTCCCGCCCCGACGCGCGATAGCCGGACAACTCCCGCTGCTGGTCCTGATGATCGCGTACACCATCGGCGGGCTGAGCCTGCTCATCGCCTGAGGCCGGTGCGTACCTTTATGCCCGGCGAAGGAGGCCCACGGCATCATGGAGTCCGTGCCCCATGCGAACACGAACCTCCGCCGCGCCCCCGTGCAGCAGCGCAGTGCCGAGCGCCTCGCCCGGATACTCGACGCCTGCGCCGAACTCCTCGACGAGACCGGCTACGAGCAGCTCTCGACCCGGGCCG
Source organism: Streptomyces sp. NPDC048671 (assembly GCF_055587045.1). Taxonomy (NCBI): domain Bacteria; kingdom Bacillati; phylum Actinomycetota; class Actinomycetes; order Kitasatosporales; family Streptomycetaceae; genus Streptomyces; species Streptomyces sp. NPDC048671. The sequence goes on from NZ_JBVJHB010000009.1 coordinate 92,954, forward strand.
TGGCCGTGCGTGCCGAAGTCCCCATCGGCTCCGTCTACCGGTTCTTCTCCAACAAGCGCGCCCTCGCCGACGCCCTCGCCCTGCGCAATCTTGACAGCTACGCCGAGCGCATCACGGCCCGGCTGGCCGCCATCGCGGCCGACGACTGGCGCGGTGCCATCGATGCCGTGCTCGACGAGTACCTGGCGATGAAACGCTCCGTACCCGGCTTCGCGTTCGTCGACTTCGGCGCACCCGCGCCCGACGAGGACCCGGCCGACGACGCCAATCACCGGGTCGCGAGCCGGCTCGCCGAGCTTCTCTGCGAGCATCTGGGCCGTACCTCCGACGAGGATCTGCTGCGCACCATCCTGGTCTGCGTGGAGGCCACCGACGCCCTGCTCAAGCTCGCCTTCCGCATCGCCCCGGCCGGCGACCAGGCGATCGTCACCGAGACGCGGGTGCTGATCCAGGCGTATCTGGCGCGCGTACTGGACTGAGGCCGCCCGGCGCGCAGCGTCCGCCGTGTCCCGGCCGGAGGGCCGGACAACCGGCTCGCCGCAACACCTCCCCACCGTGCGTACCGGTCGGTATGCTCGGCCCTGCTCTACCGCGTACGCACGCCAACGCTGCCGCCGCCCCGGGGAGGGCCCATGCCGCACGACCCCAGCAGTACCCGCACCGCCCTGCGCATCTGCCCCCTCTGCGAAGCCACCTGCGGACTCACCCTCACCATCGAGGGGAACAGGGTCACCGGCGCCCGCGGCGACCGCGACGACGTGTTCAGCCAGGGCTTCATCTGCCCCAAGGGCGCCTCCATCGGCGGACTCGAAGAGGACCCCGACCGGCTGCGCACCCCGCTCGTCCGCAAGAACGGGGTCCTGACGGAGGCGAGCTGGGGCGAGGCGTTCGACGCGATCGCCCGCGCCCTGCCGGCCGTCACCGAGGAGCACGGCCCGCAGGCCGTCGGCGTCGTCCTCGGCAATCCCAACGTGCACACCATGGCCGGGGCCCTCTACCCGTCCGCCCTGCTCGCCGCATTGCGGACCCGGTCCCTGTTCACCGCGAGCACCCTGGACCAGATGCCCAAACACGTCTCCAGCGGGCTTCTCTTCGGCGACCCGAACACGATCGCGGTACCCGACCTCGACCGCACCGGGCATCTGCTGCTGCTCGGCGCCAACCCGCTCGAATCCAACGGCAGCCTCTGCACCGCCCCCGACTTCCCCGGCAAGCTGAAGGCGCTGCGCCGCCGCGGCGGCAGCCTCACCGTGATCGACCCGCGCCGCACCCGTACCGCACGTCTCGCCGACCGGCATGTCGCCATCCGCCCCGGAACCGACGCCCTCCTGCTCGCCGCCGTCACCCACGTACTGTTCGAGGAGAAGCTGACCGACCCCGGCGCGCTCGCGGATCACGTCCAGGGGATCGACGAAGTGGCCGAAGCGGTGCGGGACTTCCCGCCCGAGGCGGTGGCCGGGGCCTGTGACGTGGACGCCGGCACCATCCGCACGATCGCCCGGGAGCTCGCGGCCGCCCCCACCGCCGCCGTCTACGGCCGGATCGGCAGCTGCACCGTCGAACACGGCACCCTCGCCAGCTGGCTCGTCGACGTCCTCAACATCCTCACCGGCAACCTCGACCGCCCCGGCGGCGCCCTCTTCCCGCTCTCCGCCACCGCCCGCGCCCCACGACCCGCCGCCCCCGGCAAGGGATTCGCCCTCGGGCGCTGGTCGAGCCGGGTCTCCGGGCACCCCGAGGCCAAGGGCGAACTGCCCATCTCCGCACTGGCCGAGGAGATCGGCACGCCGGGGGAGGGGCGCATCCGCGCACTGATCGTCCTGGCCGCCAACCCCGTGCTCTCGGCGCCCGACGGCGACCGGCTCGACCGGGCGCTGGCCGACGGGCTCGACTTCATGGTGAGCGTCGACCCGTACCTCAACGAGACCTCGCGCCACGCCGATGTGCTCCTCCCCCCGCCGCCGCCCTCGCAGAGCGCCCACTTCGACTTCGCGTTCAACACCCTGGCCGTGCGCAACCAGGTCCGCTACACCCGGCCCGCCGTTCCCCTGGACGCGGACCGGATGGACGAGAGCGAGATCCTCGCCCGGCTCGTCCTGGCCGTCTCCGGAACGCACGGCGCGGAGCCGGACGCCGTGGACGCCATGGTCATCGACCGGACCCTCGGCAAGACCGTCACCGACCCCCACTCGCCCGTGCACGGCCGGAGCCCCGCCGAACTCGCCGCCGCGCTCACCGGCCGCACCGGACCCGAACGCCGCCTCGACCTGATGCTGCGCCTCGGCCCGTACGGCGACGGCTTCGGCGCCGACCCCGACGGCCTCACCCTGGAACGGCTGCTCGCCCACCCGCACGGCATCGACCTCGGCCCCCTCACCTCACGGATCCCCCAGGTCCTCACCACCCGCAGCGGACGCGTCGAACTGCTCCCCGCGCCCATCGCCGCCGATCTGCCCCGGCTGCGCGACGCCCTCGCGGGCCGTACCGACCCCGACGCACTCGTCCTCATCGGCCGCCGCCACCTGCGCTCCAACAACAGCTGGATGCACAACGTCGCCGCGCTCACCGGCGGTTCCAACGTCTGCACCCTCCAGATGCACCCCGAGGACGCGGCGCGTCTCGGACTGGCGGACGGCGCCGCCGCCACCGTCACGGCGGACGGGGGCGAGCTGACCGCCCCCGTCGAGATCACCGACGGCGTACGGACGGGCGTGGTGAGCCTCCCGCACGGCTGGGGGCACAGCCGCCCCGGCACCCGGATGTCCGTCGCCGCGGCACGGCCCGGCGTCAACGTCAACCAGCTGCTCGACGGCACCCGGCTCGACCCGCTCTCCGGCACCGCCGTACTCAACGGCATCCCCGTCACCGTGGCACCCGCACCCTGACCGAAGCCCTGCCGGTCGCTTCGACGCAGCCCCGAACCGTTCCCAGTACCTGGGAACCTTTGCGCGAGTCATTCCCTCACCCCGCCCAGTGGGTTAATTTCAGGCCACTGCTGCCGCTCCCCACCGCTCCACCACCATCCTTCCGGGCGGAACCACATGACTCGCGCCATCACTCTGAACAATGTCAGCAAGGCGTACGGACGGTCCTCGCGTGCCGTCGACCGTCTCTCGCTCTCCATCGACCCGGGCGAGTTCGTCGTCCTGCTGGGCCCCTCGGGCTGCGGAAAATCGACCGTGCTCCGCATGATCGCCGGTCTGGAGGACGTCTCCGAGGGCGAGGTGCTGCTCGACGGTGAACCGGCCAACCACCTCACGCCCCGCGAACGCGGAATGGCCATGGTCTTCCAGAACTTCGCGCTCTACCCGACCATGACCAACCGGGCCAACATCGGCTTCCCGCTGAAGCTGGAGAACCCGCGCCAGGACCACAACGAGCGCATCGAGAACACGGCCAGGATGCTCGGGATCGAGAGCGTCCTGGACCGGCTCCCCGGCCAGCTCTCCGGCGGCGAGCGCCAGCGGGTCGCCATGGGCCGGGCTATTTCGCGCCAGCCCTCCGCCTTCCTGATGGACGAGCCCCTCTCCAACCTCGACGCGAAGCTCCGCAACCATCTGCGCGCCGAGATATCCCAGCTCACCAAGGAACTCGGCGTCACCACGGTCTACGTGACCCACGACCAGGCCGAGGCGATGTCGCTGGGCCACCGGGTCGCCGTGATGCGCGGGGGAGTGCTCCAGCAGGTCAGCCCGCCGCGCGAGGTGTACGCCCTGCCGGAGAACGTGTTCGTCGCCGCGTTCATCGGCACCCCGCGGATCAATCTGCTCCAGGCCGTCGTCCACGCACCCCTGGAGGGGCGGATGTCGATCGACCTCGGCCGCCAGCGCCTCCCGCTGCCCGAACCGCTCAGCCCCGACCACCAGTTGCTCCGCATCCAGCAGGGCCGCCGGATCATCGTCGGACTGCGCTCCGAAGCGGTCCGGATCGCCGCGCCCAGCCAGGCCCGCCCCGGAGAGGTCGCGCTCAGCGGCATCGTCGAGCATGTCGAGTACCAGGGGCACGAGGCGCTGGTCCACCTCAACACCGGTTCACAGCCCGCCGTGGTGCCGGATCTGGAGTCGGCCCGCCCGGAGCGCGGCGCCCCGCGAAGGCGCCGCGGCGCCGAAGGCGGAGTCGGCGTGCTGGAACGGCTCAAGGAACGCGCCACCGGGTACATCAGCGGCTCCGTCGCCGTACTGGACGAGCCGGGTCCCGAGACGCTGCCGCCGGGGGTGCGCAGCCCCGACCGCCCCGCGGTCACGGCCAGCGACCTCGTCGTGCGTACCGGCCCCGACATGCGGCTGCGCACCGGGGGCCAGGTCCCGCTCCTGGTGGACCTGGCGCACCTGTACGTCTTCGACCACCAGGGGCGCCGGATCTGCCCGCTGCCGAAGGACGTCCCGGGGCTGGACATGTAACCCGGTCGCAGGGCTCAACGGTTCGACGGTTCGACGGCCGACGGTTCGACAGTTCGACGGAGAAGGAGGCCGCCCCGCGCACTTCCGGGTGAAACGGTGGACCACGCGTGACCCGTGTCTCTGGCGCCTGAAAACTAACAGCGCTAGTTTGGTGCGTGGACGCCCTGTCCGTCACCGTGCCCGGGAGGAACACCATGAAGGCCCACGACGGTATGTACATCGGCGGCGAATGGCGGCAAGCCGCGGGAACGGACACGATCGCGGTCGTCAATCCGGCGGACGAGCAGGTCATCGCCCACGTCCCGGCCGGAACGGCGGCCGACGTCGATGACGCGGTACGGGCCGCGCGCGCCGCCCTCCCCGGCTGGGCCGCGACCCCGCCGGCCGAGCGCGCCGCCCGGATCGGCGCGCTGCGCGACGTGCTGGCGGCCCGCAAGGACGAGATCGCCGAGACGGTCACCGCCGAACTTGGCTCACCGCTGCCGATGTCGCAGATGGTGCACGCGGGGGTGCCGGTGCTGGTCGCCGGCTCGTACGCCGAACTCGCCGCGACGTACGCCTTCGAGGAGCGGCACGGCAACTCCACCGTGCTCCTGGAGCCCGTCGGCGTGGTCGGCGCGATCACCCCGTGGAACTACCCGCTGCACCAGATCGTCGCCAAGGTCGCTCCCGCGCTCGCCGCGGGCTGCACCGTCGTCCTCAAGCCCGCCGAGGACACCCCGCTCACCGCTCAGCTCTTCGCCGAGGCCACCGCCGAGGCGGGTCTGCCCGCCGGGGTCTTCAACCTGGTCACGGGCCTTGGCCCGGTCGCCGGACAGGCCCTCGCCGCGCACGCGGACGTGGACCTGGTCTCCTTCACCGGGTCCACCGCCGTCGGCAAGCAGATCGGCGCGACCGCGGGCGGCGCGGTCAAGCGCGTCGCCCTGGAGCTCGGCGGGAAGTCCGCCAACGTCATCCTGCCCGGCGCCGATCTCGCCAAGGCGGTCAACGTCGGCGTCGCCAACGTGATGTCCAACTCCGGCCAGACGTGCAGCGCCTGGACCCGGATGCTGGTGGACGCCGACCGGTACGAGGAGGCGGTCGCCCTCGCGGCGGCGGCCGTCGCGAAGTACGTGCCCGGCGAGCGGGTCGGCCCGCTCGTCAACGCCAAGCAGCAGGCCCGGGTGCGCGGTTACATCGAGAAGGGCATCGAGGAGGGCGCCCGCGTCGTCGCGGGCGGCCCCGACGCGCCGCTCGGCACGGGCTACTACGTCAGCCCCACCGTCTTCGCCGATGTCACCCCGGAGATGACCATCGCCCAGGAGGAGATCTTCGGCCCGGTCATCTCGATCCTGAAGTACGAGGACGAGGACGACGCCCTGCGGATCGCCAACGGCACCGTGTACGGGCTCGCCGGCGCCGTCTGGGCCGCCGACGACGCGCAGGCCGTCGCCTTCGCCCGCCGGATGGACACCGGGCAGGTCGACATCAACGGCGGCCGGTTCAACCCGCTCGCCCCCTTCGGCGGCTACAAGCAGTCCGGCGTCGGCCGCGAGCTGGGTCTCCACGGCCTCGCGGAGTACCTCCAGACCAAGTCCCTCCAATTCTGAGCCAGTTCCCCTGAGCCAGTTCCCCGAGTCCGCACCCCGAGTCCGCACCCCGAGTCCGCACTCCCCGATCAGCAAGGAGCCAGTCCGTGGTCCGCGCCGCCGTACTGCCCGCCGTCGGAGCTCCGCTGGAGATCACCGGCATCACCCTTCCGGAGCCCGGCCCCGGCCAGGTGCGCGTCCGTCTCGCGGCCGCCGGGGTCTGCCACTCCGACCTCTCGCTGTCCAACGGCACCATGCGGGTGCCGGTGCCCGCCGTCCTCGGCCATGAGGGGGCGGGCACCGTCGTCTCCGTGGGCGACGGCGTCACCCATGTCGCGCCCGGCGACGGCGTGGTGCTCAACTGGGCCCCGTCCTGCGGAAGCTGTCACCACTGCGGCATCGGCGAGGTCTGGCTCTGCGCCAACGCCCTGGCCGGGGCGGCGAACATCCACGCCCGCACCGCAGACGGCACCGAGCTGCACCCCGGACTGAACGTCGCCGCCTTCGCGCAGGAGACCGTCGTCGCCGCGAACTGCGTGCTGCCCGCCCCGGACGGCATCCCGCTCACCGACGCCGCCCTGCTCGGCTGCGCGGTGCTGACCGGGTACGGCGCGGTCCACCACAGCGCGCGGGTCCGCGCGGGCGAGTCCGTCGTCGTGTTCGGCATCGGCGGGGTGGGCCTAGCGGTGCTTCAGTCAGCCCGGATCGCGGGCGCCTCGCGGATCATCGCGGTGGATGTCTCCCCGGAGAAGGAGGAGCTGGCCCGGCAGGCGGGCGCCACCGACTACGTCATCGCCTCCGCCACCACGCCCCGCGAGATCCGCGGCCTCACCGGCGGCCAGGGCGCGGACGTCGCGATCGAGTGCGTCGGCCGGGCCGCCACCATCCGTACCGCGTGGGAGTCCACCCGCCGGGGCGGCCGCACCACGGTCGTCGGCATCGGCGGCAAGGACCAGGAGTTGACCTTCAACGCCCTGGAGATCTTCCACTGGGGCCGGTCCCTGACGGGCTGCGTGTACGGGAACAGCGACCCGGCCCGCGATCTGCCGGTGCTGGCCGACCACATCGGGGCGGGCCGTTTCGACCTCTCCATGATGGTCACCGAACGGATCGCGCTGGACGGCATCCCGGCGGCCTTCGACAACATGATCGCCGGCAAGGGCGGCCGGGCGCTGGTGGTCTTCTGAACCCGGGCTAGAGACGGTCGCGCGACCGGCCGGTAGGCAGCGGCCGGGCCGACGTCTCGCCCTTCTCGAACAGCTGGGAGGCCGGGCCCACGAGCAGCGGGTCCGGCTCCCCGGCCACCGACGCGTCCTTGTCCGGGTAGTCGAAGCGGTGCAGCACGTGCCGGATCGCCTCCAGCCGGGCCCGCTTCTTGTCGTTGCTCTTCACCACGGTCCAGGGCGCGTCCGCCGTGTCCGTGTGGAAGAGCATCAGCTCCTTCGCCTCGGTGTACGCGTCCCACTTGTCGAGCGAGGCGAGGTCCACAGGGCTCAGCTTCCACTGCCGCACCGGATCGGTCTGCCGGGCCATGAACCGGCTGCGCTGCTCGTTGCGCGAGACGGAGAACCAGAACTTCACCAGATGGATGCCGTCGCGCGCGAGCATCCGCTCGAACCCCGGTGCCTGGTGCATGAATTCGAGGTACTCCGGGGTCGAGCAGAATCCCATCACCCGCTCCACACCGGCCCGGTTGTACCAGGACCGGTCGAAGAGCACGATCTCCCCGGCCGCCGGGAGATGGGCCACGTACCGCTGGAAGTACCACTGGGAGCGTTCGCGTTCGGAGGGCTTCCCCAGTGCCACCACCCGCGCGCCGCGCGGATTGAGGTGCTCCGTGAACCGCTTGATCGTGCCGCCCTTGCCCGCGGCGTCGCGCCCCTCGAAGAGGATGACGAGGCGCTCGTCGTGCTCCTTGACCCAGTGCTGGAGCTTGAGCAGTTCGATCTGGAGAGCCCGCTTGGACGTTTCGTACGCCTTGCGGCCGAGCTTCTCGGCGTACGGGTAGTCCTCCCGCCAGGCGTCGCGGGAGGGGCCCTCGGGGGTCACCAGGGCCGGGGCGCCGCCGGGGGACGGGACCGGTTTCCGCTTCTTCGCCTTCGTCCCCTTGCTACGGCCGTCCCGCCGCTCGGCGCTCCGCGTCATGACGGGGTCCCTCCATCGGCCGGGCCGGATTCCTCCGTGTCGGACCAGTCTGCGGACGCATCCGGGACACCGCCACCCCGGCGAGGCAGAGCAGCCCGCCGCCGATGGTGAGCAGTGCGGGCACCTCGTCCAGCAGCAGCCACGCCATCAGCACGACCAGCGCGGGCACCGCGTAGGTGGTGGCGCCCATCCGCCCGGCGGTGGTGCGGGCCAGTGCGTAGGCCCAGGTGGTGAATGCCAGCGCGGTCGGGAAGAGGCCGAGATAGACCATGTTCAGCGTCGCGGACAGCGGCGCGTCGGCCGCGTCCGAGAGCAGCGCACCCGAGAACGGCAGGCACGCCACCGTGCCGACCAGGCAGCCGAACGTGGTGATCTGGAGCGCCGATCCATGCCCCAGCGCGGGCTTCTGGCCGACCACCCCGGCCGCGTACGCCACCGCGGCCAGCAGGCAGAGCCCCACGCCCAGGACCGAGGAGCTCCCCTTCCCCGACATGGAGAGCCCCACGACCACGGCGCCCGCGAAGGACACGGCCATGCCCAGCACCAGCCGGCGTGGCAGTCCCTCGCCGAGCAGCCGGGCGCCGAGCAGCGCGATCAGGAGGGGCCCGATGTTCACGACCATGGCGGCCGTCCCCGCGTCCACCTGCTGCTCACCCCAGTTGAGCACCACCATGTACAGGCCGAACCACAGCAGTCCGGAGGCGATGATCCCCGGCCAGGCCGCCCGTGACGGAAGGCCCTCGCGCCGGACGAGCAGGAGCGCGCCCAGTGCCAGGGAGCCGGTCAGCAGCCGCCCGAGGGCCAGTGCGCCGGGGGAGTAGGCCTCGCCCGCGCTGCGGATGGAGACGAAGGCGGAGGCCCACAGGACCACGGTGGTGCAGGCGGCGGCGGGGGGCCGCCAGTCGGAGCGTGGGGCGGGGGCGGGGGCGGGGGTAGTCGTCATGGGCCTGACCGTAAGGCCGCGATGCTTCGGCGCCTACCGAACAGTGTGCGGCTCGATGCCCAGCCGTGCGGCCAGGGCCCGTTCCCCGTCCGGGGTGGCCCGCACCGCCCGTCCCGACCCGATCCGTACGCACCAGCCGGCCTCCAGCACGTGGCGGCACAGGGCGGCGCCCGCGGCCCCCGCCAGATGCGGCCTGCGCTCGGTCCAGTCCAGACAGCTCCGTACGAGCGGACGCCGCGACCGGGTCTCCAGGCCGATGCCCAGCGCGCCGAACCAGTCGAGCCCCGCGTCGGTGAGCGCGAAGCCGGTGTCCTGCCGCAGCAGCCCCCGTACGGTCATGGCATCGGTGATCGCGAGGCCGATGCGGCCGGCGAGATGGTCGTAGCAGGTGCGGCCGCGGGCCATCGCGCTGTCGGCGCCCGCCGCGCCCAGCGTGCGCGGCGGGGCGGCGGCGCCGGGGGCCTCGCGGCCCGCCAGTTCCTCGACGAGGTGCGCGGCCTGTTCGCCGGCGAGCCGCAGATAGCGGTGCCGGCCCTGCCGCTCCTCGGCCAGCAGCCCGCCCGAGACGAGCCTGCCCAGATGCTCGCTCGCGGTCGACGGGGCCACTGAGGCGTGCCGGGCCAGCTCGCCCGCGGTCCAGGCCCGGCCGTCGAGCAGGGCCAGGCAGAAGGTGGCGCGGGTCTCGTCGGCGAGGAGGCCGGCCAGGGCGGCGAGCCGGGGTGCGGCCGGGTCGGGGTATGCCATGTGTTCCAGGATGCGTCAGGAACGCTTCGGCGCGGGCCGAACGGTCCCGGCCGCCTCGGGCGGCGCGTACTGGAGGCCGAGGCCGTCGATCAGCGCCCGCAGCCCCGTCTCGAACGCCCCCTCGTCGACCTGCTGGCGGCGCTCGGCCAGCAGATGGGCCTGGCCGAGGTGTGGATAATCGGCGGGGTCGTACGCGGTCTCGTCGTCCACGAAGCCCCGGGCGAAGGAGCCGAGCGCCGAGCCGGTGATGAAGTAGCGCATCAGCGCGCCGATGTACGTGGCCTGGGCGGGCGGCCAGCCCGCGCGGACCATGGCGCCGAACACCGCGTCCGCGACCCGCAGGCCCGCCGGGCGGCGGCCGGGGCCCTGGGCGAGCACCGGGACGATGTGCGGGTGCTCGGTGAGCGCCGCACGGTAGGAGACCGCCCAGTCGTGCAGGGCGGCCCGCCAGTCACGGCTGTCGGACTCGTCGAACATCGACAGATCGACCTGTGCGGAGACCGCGTCGGCGACCGCGTCCAGGATCTCGTCCTTGTTGCGGAAGTGGTTGTAGAGCGACGGCCCGCTGACCCCGAGCTCGGCCGCCAGCCGTCGCGTCGAGACGGCGTCGAGCCCCTCGGCGTCCACCAGGGCACCCGCTGTCGCGACGATGCGGTCTCTGCTGAGGAGGGGCTTGCGCGGGCGGGCCATGCGGCACATAGTAGGGCCAGGTCATAAAACTAGCAGTGCTAATTAAAACTGGAGGGCCGAACGATGAACCTGGAGCTCAGCGAGGAGCAGGAAGCCGTCCGGCAGCTCGCCAAGGACTTCGTCGCCCGTGACGTCGCCCCGCACGTCGTCGAGTGGGACCGGGCCGAGAACGTCGACAAGTCGATCGTGAAGAAGCTGGGCTCGCTCGGCTTCCTCGGGCTGACGGTCCCCGAGGAGTACGGCGGCTCGGGCGGCGACCACCTCGCGTACTGCCTGGTGACCGAGGAGCTCGGCCGCGGCGACTCCTCGGTCCGCGGCATCGTCTCGGTCTCCCTGGGCCTGGTCGCGAAGACCATCGCCGCCCGGGGCGACGAGGAGCAGAAGCGCCAGTGGCTGCCGCGGCTGACCTCGGGCGACGCGGTGGGCTGCTTCGGCCTCACCGAACCGGGCACCGGGTCGGACGCCGGGGGTCTGACGACCAGGGCCGTGCGGGACGGCGGGGACTACGTCATCAACGGCTCCAAGATGTTCATCACCAACGGCACCTGGGCCGATGTGGTGCTGCTCTTCGCCCGCACCAACGACACCCCCGGCCACAAGGGCATATCCGCCTTCCTGGTCCCCACCGACACCCCCGGCCTCACCCGCCGCACCATCCACGGCAAGCTCGGACTGCGCGGCCAGGCGACCGCCGAGGTGGTGCTGGAGGACGTCCGCGTCCCCGCCGCCACGCTCCTGGGCCCCGAGGGCAAGGGCTTCTCGATCGCCATGTCCGCCCTGGCCAAGGGCCGGATGTCGGTGGCGGCCGGCTGTGTCGGCATCGCCCAGGCGGCCCTGGACGCGGCCGTCGGGTACGCGGGTGAGCGCGAACAGTTCGGCAAGTCCATCGCGGGCCACCAGCTCGTCCAGGAGCTCATCAGTGACATCGCCGTGGACGTCGACGCCGCCCGGCTGCTCACCTGGCGGGTGGCCGACCTGATCGACCGCGGCGAGGACTTCGCCACCGCCGCGTCCAAGGCCAAGCTCTTCGCCTCCGAGGCCGCGGTCCGCGCCGCCAACAACGCGCTCCAGGTCTTCGGCGGCTACGGCTACATCGATGAGTACCCGGTCGGCAAACTGCTCCGCGACGCCCGCGTGATGACGCTCTACGAGGGCACCAGCCAGATCCAGAAGCTGATCATCGGCCGGGCGCTGACCGGGGTCTCCGCGTTCTGAGACGCCCCCGCCGCCGCGCGCCTCGAACGGGCGTCTGAGTACCGGGCTGAGTACCCGGACGGATGTGGTGTGCGCCGTGCCGCCGGATGCTGGGCGGCATGAGTGAGACGACATCGGTCAAGCAGCAGGGCACCGCCGCCTTCTACGGTCAGGCCGTCGCATCCTTCGGGGTGGCGATGAGCGCGGTGGCTCTCGGGATCTACTTCCTCGACGCGGACGCCTGGGTGCGAGGGTTTCTCGCCATCGGCGTCCTCTACCTGGTCACGTCCTGCTTCACCCTGGCCAAGGTCATCAGGGACCGGCAGGAGGCGGGCCAGCTGGTCAGCCGGGTCGACCAGGCCAGGCTGGAGAAGATCCTCGCCGAGCACGACCCCTTCCAGAAGCTCTGACGATCTCAGCCACCGGACTCCTAAGCGCTTGCTCAGGATCGGGGTATGGTGTTCGTCCTGCTGACTGAGAGGGGCCACTGACGATGAGCACGGCGCAGGAGACCGACGGCGAGAACGCGCCGTGGGCCGAAGTGACGCCCGAGGCCGCCCGGCGGCTCCTCGTCGCCGCCGTCGACGCCTTCGCCGAGCGCGGGTACCACGCGACCACCACCCGGGACATCGCGGGCCGCGCCGGAATGAGCCCCGCCGCGCTCTACATCCACTACAAGACGAAGGAAGAGCTGCTCCACCGGATCAGCAGGATCGGCCACGACCGTGCCCTGTCCGTCCTGGAGGCGGCGGCCGACGGTGAGGGCACGGCGGCCGAGCGGCTCGCCCGCGCCGTACGGTCCTTCGTCCAGTGGCATGCCGAACGGCACACCACCGCACGCGTGGTCCAGTACGAGCTCGACGCCCTCGGTGCGGAGCACCGCACCGAGATCATCGAACTCCGCCGCAGGAGCGACGCGGTGGTGCGCCGGATCATCGGCGAGGGTGTGGCGGCGGGGGAGTTCGACGTCCCCGATGTGCCGGGCACCACGCTCGCCGTGCTCTCGCTCTGCATCGACGTGGCGCGGTGGTTCAACGCCCAGGGCAGCCGGACGCCGGACGAGGTCGGCGAGCTGTACGCCGGCCTCGTGCTGCGCATGGTCGGGGCCGAACGGTGACGCGGCCGCCCCCGGACGGGGCTCAGAAGTAGTAGCGCGACACCGACTCGGCCACACAGGCGGGCTTGTCGCCGCCCTCGCGCTCCACGGTGACGACCGCGGTGACCTGTACGCCGCCGCCCGCCTCCTCGACGCTCTTCAGGACGGCCGTCGCCCGCAGCCGCGATCCCACGGGCACCGTGGAGGGGAAGCGGACCTTGTTGGTCCCGTAGTTGATGCCCATCTTCATGCCCTCGACCCGCATGACCTGCGGCACGAGCGCCGGCAGCAGGGAGAGCGTGAGGTAGCCGTGCGCGATCGTCGTGCCGAACGGCCCCGTCGCGGCGCGCTCCGGGTCCACATGGATCCACTGGTGGTCGCCGGTGGCGTCCGCGAAGAGGTCGATCCTCTTCTGCTCGATCTCCAGCCAGTCGCTGTGTCCCAGCTGCTCGCCCACTCCGTCACGCAGCTCCTGCGCGGACGTGAAGATCCTCGGCTCTGCCATGTCCTGGTCCCTGCCTTCCCGCTCCCGGCCATCCGTCCCAGGCCGTGTCCAAGTGCCTGTCTAAGCGCTTGCTCAGCATGGTTCGCGGGCGCGTTCCTGTCAACGACGGACCGGCCGGGAGCCGGACACGTAGGGTTCGAGGAGTGCCCCAGATCCCAAAGACACTCCATGAACTCACGGTCGGCCAGCTCTCCGCGCGCAGCGGCGCCGCGGTTTCGGCCCTGCACTTCTACGAGGCCAAGGGCCTGATCGGCAGCCGCCGCACCAGTGGCAACCAGCGCCGCTACACCAGGGACGCGCTGCGCCGGGTCGCCTTCGTCCGGGCGGCGCAACGGGTCGGTATCCCGCTCGCCACCATCCGGGACGCGCTGGCCGAGCTCCCTGAGGAGCGCACCCCCAACCGCGACGACTGGGCGCGGCTCTCCGAGGCGTGGCGCTCCGAGCTGGACGAGCGGATCGAGCAGCTGGCGCGGCTGCGCGACCATCTCACCGACTGCATCGGCTGCGGCTGCCTGTCGCTGGAGACCTGTGTGCTCTCCAACCCGGACGACATCTCCGGCGAGCGGATCAGCGGCTCGCGCCTGATGCCGGGCAAGGTCACGAAGCGGGCCGCGGGAGGCTGCTGAGGGGGCCGGCCGAGGTATGTGTGCTGCCCGTCCGGCAGTCGCGTGTCGCGTCGGACGCCGGGCGGGCCGCTCCGTTCCTCACGCCACCGATGCCAGGTCGCCGATCCGGGTGCGCCGGGCCTTCGCCAGCGCCGCCCGGGTGAGCACGGGCTGCGGCACCACGATCCCGCACCCGGTGCAGACGGGGCCGGACCACGGCTCGCTGTCCAGGTCCTGCCGCCAGGCGATCCGGGCCTGCGCGCACACCGGGCAGCCGGTGCCCGGCTCCGACTCCAGGGCGGAGATCAGCCGTGCCAGCACCTCCGCGAGCGGGGCCGCCGGGTGGACGGCCGGGTCGTCGCACCGCGCGACCCCGTTCCCGCCCCAGGTGCGCCGGTGCCAGTCGTCGAACGCGCCCGGCCGGCGCAGTCCGTCGTGCTTCTCCCGCCGGCGGCGCTCGGCGAACCCCGCCTCGTAGCCCAGCCAGACCGCGCGGGCCGTCTCCAGCTCCTCCAGCGCGCGCATGAGGCGCACCGGATCGGGGGCCCGGTCCTCGGGCCCGATTCCGTGCCGGGCGCACAGGTGATCCCAGGTCGCCCGGTGCCCGTAAGGGGCGAAGCGCTCCAGGCACTTGCGCAGCGAGTACCGCCGCAGTGCCAGGTCGCTCCGCGGATCGCGGACCTGTCTCGCAAGACTCCGGAAACCGGCCATTGCTCCGCCACCTCCGTCGCTCGTACTCCGTCGCCCGGACATGGGCGTCACTGAATGGACGTACAACTGCCCGGATCGGCTCCATCCATGGCGCGGCCGTCCATTGGGTGAGATGACCGAGCGTCATGCGACCGCATGTGGCGATTCGGAAAAGGTGACCGATGTTCACCTTACCGACGGGTCATACCGCCGGTAACCTCCGGCGCATCAGCCTCTCCGAGGAGCATGCATGCCCCCACGCACCGGCACTTCCGCCCGCACCGGCAAGTTCCGAGCCGCCACGATCGCGGCCGTTCTCGCACTCGGTGCCTCTCTGCTGGCCACCGCACCCCACGCGGGCGCCGCCGAGCCTGATCCCGTACCCGTCACCGACTACTGCCAGGGGCAGTGCGACGACATCCTGCCGCCGGGCGAGAACGGCAACGCCACCCTCGTCGACATCCTCGGCAACAAGGCGTTCGGCACCCATCCCGCGCACAGCGACGACCAGCTCGACCGCTACGACGGCCTGGTCGCCGGGCACACCGGCCTCACCGACCAGAAGCTGACCGACTTCTTCAACGACGCCTCGTTCGGCGTCCCGAAGGACCAGGTCGAGTCCGTCACCTCGCCCCGCGACGACGTCACCATCACCCGCGACAAGGTGTCCGGCGTCCCGCACATCAAGGGCACCACCCGTTACGGCACCGAGTTCGGCGCCGGATTCGCGGCCGGGCAGGACCGGCTCTGGCTGATGGACCTCTTCCGCCACATCGGGCGCGGGCAGCTGACCTCGTTCGCCGGCGGCGCGCTCGCCAACCAGGGCCTGGAGCAGCAGTTCTGGCCGCAGGCCCCGTACACCGAGGCCGATCTCCAGGCCCAGGTCGAGTACATCAGGACCCACGAGGGCGCCCGCGGCGAACAGGCCATGGCGGACGCCCAGGCCTATGTGGACGGCATCAACTCCTACCGTGACAAGTCGAAGAAGGGCCGCTACTTCCCCGGCGAGTACGTCCTCACCGGCAAGATCGACGCCATCACCAACGTCGGTGAGATCCAGCCGTTCGAGCTGACCGACCTGATCTCGATCGCCTCTGTGGTCGGCGGCCAGTTCGGCGGCGGCGGTGGCGGCGAGGTGCAGGCGGCGCTCTCGCTGCTCTCCGCCCAGCAGAAGTACGGAGTCGCCGAAGGCACCAAGGTCTGGGAGTCCTTCCGGCAGCGCAACGACCCCGAGGCCGTGCTGACCGTCCACGACGGCACCTCGTTCCCGTACGCGAACAAGCCCGACAAGGCCGTCGGGACGGCGCTCCCCGATCCGGGCTCCGTCACCGCCGAGCCGGTCATCTACGACCGCACCGGCTCCGCGGGCACCAATGAGAAGGCCCCGGTGAAGGCCCCGGCCCAGCTCAAGAAGGCCCAGGGCATCTACGACGACGGGGTCATCCCGGAGGGCTCGCTCCCCGGCTCCGGCTCCGGCGCCCAGAAGCGCGGCATGTCCAACGCCCTGCTGGTCTCCGGCAACAGCACCGCGAGCGGAAACCCGATCGCCGTGTTCGGTCCGCAGACCGGCTACTTCGCCCCGCAGCTGATGATGCTCCAGGAGATCCAGGGCCCCGGCATCAGCGCCCGCGGGGTCTCCTTCGCCGGCGTCGGCATGTACATCCAGATGGGCCGCGGCCAGGACTACGCCTGGAGCGCCACCTCGGCCGGGCAGGACATCACCGACACCTACACCGTCGAACTGTGCGAGACCGACGGCTCCGCGCCCACCAAGAGCTCCACGCACTACCTCGACCACGGCGACTGCACCGCCATGGAGAAGCTGGAGCGCACCAACTCCTGGAGCCCGACCGTCGCCGACTCCACGGCGAAGGGCTCCTACCGGATGCAGGTGTGGCGCACCGGCTACGGCGTCGTCACCGACCGCGCCACGGTGGACGGCAAGCCGGTCGCGTACACCTCGCTGCGCACCACCTACCGGCACGAGGCCGACTCGATCATCGGCTTCCAGATGCTCAACGACCCCTCGTACGTCACCGACGCCGCGTCCTTCCAGCAGGCGGCGAGCCATATCGACTACGCGTTCAACTGGTTCTACGCCGACTCGCGCACCGCCGCCTACTACAACAGCGGCATGAACCCGGTGCGTGCCGCGGGCGTCGACCCGGCGCTGCCCATCAAGGCCGAGAAGGCGTACGAGTGGAAGGGGTACGACCCGGCGGCCAACACCGCCGAGTACACCCCGTTCGCCGAGCACCCGCACTCCAGCGGCCAGGACTACTACGTGTCCTGGAACAACAAGCAGGCCGAGGGGTACGCCTCCGCGGGCTTCGGGCTCAGCGCGGTGCACCGGGCCGACCTGCTCGACGAGCGGGTCTCGAAGCTGGTGGAGGAGGGCGGCGTGACCCGCGCCTCCCTCACTCGCGCGATGGCCGACGCCGCACTCACCGATCTGCGCGGCGAGCAGCTGCTGCCCGAACTGCTGAAGGTGATCCGCTCCCAGCCGGTCACCGACCCGGAGCTGAACGCGGTGGTCCAGCAGCTGGACTCCTGGCGGGCGGCGGGCGCCCAGCGCAAGGAGAGCAGCCCGGGTTCGCACGCGTACACCTACGCCGACGCGGTACGGATCATGGACGCGTGGTGGCCGAAGCTGATCGACGCGGAGTTCAAGCCGGGGCTCGGCGACGACCTGTACGGCGCGCTGACCGCCAACCTCGCCACCGACGAGTCCCCGGCGGCCAGCCACGGGCCGAGCGGCGCGCACAGCGGTTCGGCCTTCCAGTACGGCTGGTGGGGCTTCGCCGACAAGGACCTGCGCCAGGTGCTGGGGCAGCCGGTCAAGGGGCCGCTGGCCAGGACCTACTGCGGCAACGGCGATCTGAGCAGCTGCCGCGCGGCGCTGCTGTCCTCGCTGAAGCAGGCGGCGGCGGTCCCGGCGGCCGAGGTCTACCCGGCCGACGACAACTGCAAGGCCGGTGAGCAGTGGTGCACCGACTCGATCATCCACCGGGCACTGGGCGGGATCGAGCAGAAGGCGATCCACTGGCAGAACCGCCCCACGTACCAGCAGGTCGTGGAGTTCCCGGCGCACCGCTAGAGCCTTCCAGGGCCCGTCCGGCGGGCAATTCCAGCCCGTCCGGCGATTGAGGACAAAACCGCCCGCCGGGCGGGCCCGCACTCCGCGGGCCCGCCCGGCACCACCTCACCGGTACTGCAGATAGCGCTTGCGCACCGTACGGAACGCGGCGAGATCCTTCGCCCACGCCCCCACGACCTCATCCGTGTCCGCACCCGCGTCGATCATGGTGCGGACCCGGGTGTTGCCGGTGAGCGTGTCGATCCAGTTGTCCGGCCGCCAGGCGAACCCGCTCCAGGTCTGCTTCGCCGTGACCAGGAGCGCGATCCCGGTGCGCACCGGGTCGAAGACCTCCCGGTCCTGGACGTGCACCTGCACCCCGCCCACGGTCCTGCCCTCGAACTTCGAGAACGTCGGCGCGAAGTACGCCTCGCGGAAGGCGACTCCGGGCAGGTCGAGCGCGTTCGCGGCGGCCGCCCACGTGTGGTCGATCCCCTCCGCGCCGAGCAGCTCGAACGGCCGTGTCGTGCCGCGCCCCTCGGAGAGGTTGGTGCCCTCGAACAGGCAGGTGCCCGAGTAGACCAGCGCGGTGTCGGGCGTCGGCATGTTGGGGCTCGGCGGCACCCAGGGGAGCCCGCTCGCGTCGAAGAAGTCCGAGCGCGACCACCCCGACATCTTCACGATCTCCAGCTCGGCCGGACGGTCCGCCAGGAACTCCCCGTTGAACAGCAGAGCGAGTTCGGTGACCGTCATGCCGTGCGCCTGGGCGATCTCCCGGCGGCCCACGAAAGTGCCGAAGGCCGGATCGAGGACCGGGCCGAGAGCCGCCCGCCCGGACACCGGGTTGGGCCGGTCCAGGACGACGAACCTCTTGCCCGCGAGGGCCGCCGCCTCCATGCAGTCGTAGAGCGTCCAGATGTACGTGTAGAAGCGGGCGCCCGCGTCCTGGATGTCGAACACGATCGTGTCGACGCCGGACGCCGTGAACACGTCGGCCAGCGGCTGCCCGCTCTTGAGGTACGTGTCGTAGACCGGAAGGCCGGTCGCCGGGTCGTCGTACCGGCCCTCGGAGCCGCCCGCCTGCGCGGTGCCGCGGAAGCCGTGCTCCGGGCCGAAGACGGCGGTCAGGTTCACCCGCCGGTCCGCGTGCATCACATCGACGATGTGGCGGACGTCGGAGGTGACCCCGGTCGGGTTGGTGACGATGCCGACCCGCCGGCCCTTCAGCAGCGCGTAGCCGTCCGCCGAGAGCCGGTCGAAGCCGGTGAGGAGCCCGCGGTTCCCGCCGCCCCCGCCGCCGTGTCCGCCGCCGTGCCCGTGTCCGTTTCCGTGCGGCGTACCGGCGGCCGCGGGTCCGGCCGACGCGGCCGTTGCCGCGAGTGCTCCGACGGCACCGCCGGCGGCCAGCAAACCACGTCTGGTCAGGCTCATTCGGCTACCTCCATGATCGCGACATCTGTCATGGTCACGCACGCTAGCGCGCACGCGGGCCGCAGGGAACGAGCAGGACGGGACGGATGTGACTGGAGTGACGCATGAGTCGCGCCAGACCCTTCCCCGGCGACATACCGACTGGTTAGTCTGCTGGTGCAGTCGGCTGAGAGAGGCGGGACCGATGAGTACGGTGCAGGGCGCGGGCGTAGTGGTCACGGGAGCCGGGGGCGGCATCGGCGCCGCGCTGGCCCGCAGATTCGCCGCCGAGGGCGCACGGGTCGTGGTCAACGACCTCGACGAGGCCAGGATCACCGCGCTCGCCGAGGAGATCGGCGCCGTCGCCGTGGCCGGCGACGCCTCACGGATCGTGGACGCCGCCAGGGACGCCCTGGACGGCACGGTGGACGTCTACTGCGCCAACGCGGGCCTGGCCTCGCCCGGTGACGTCTTCGCGGACGAGGAGGTCTGGGCCGCCGCCTGGGACGTCAACGTGATGGCCCACGTCCGCGCGGCCAGGGCGCTGCTCCCGGACTGGCTGGAGCGCGGCAGCGGCAGGTTCGTCTCCACCGCCTCGGCCGCCGGACTGCTCACGATGATCGGCGCGGCGCCGTACAGCGTCACCAAGCACGGCGTGGTCGCCTTCGCCGAATGGCTCGCCCTCACCTACGGCCACCGCGGCGTCAAGGTCCACGCGATCTGCCCGCAGGGCGTCCGTACGGACATGCTGACCGCCGCCGGATCGGCCGGGGAGCTCGTGCTCGCCCCCAGCGCCATCGAGCCGGAGGACGTCGCCGACGCGCTCTTCGCGGCCATGGCCGACGACCGCTTCCTCGTCCTGCCGCACCCGGAGGTCGCCGGGTACTACCGGGCCCGCGCCAAGGACACAGACCAGTGGCTCGGCAGCATGAACCACCTCCAGCGCAAGTGGGAGGCGACCGGCGCATGACCGAGTCGATCTACGCGGCGAAGCCCTGGCTCCCGCTGCTCAGCGAGGCCCAGCGGGCCCCCGTCCACCCGGCCGAGACCCTGGTGCACGCCTTCCGGGACTCCGCCGGCCGCGCCCCCGGACACCCCGCGCTCGCCTACTTCGACGGGCGCCTCACCTACCGCGAGACCGACGAGCTCTCCGACTCCGTGGCCGGCCACCTCGCCGACCGGGGGCTGGAGCGGGGCGACCGGGTCGCGATCATGCTGCAGAACTCGCCGCAGTTCGTGCTCGCGCTCCTGGGCGCCTGGAAGGCCGGGGCGACCGTCGTCCCCCTCAACCCGATGTACAAGTCCGGCGAGGTCGGCCATGTGCTGAAGGACGCCGAGGTCACCGCGCTGATCTGCTCGGACCGGGCCTGGGAGGGCTATCTGCGGGACACCGCGGCAGCCGCCCCGGCCGTCCGGATCGCCGTCACGGCCTGCGAGCTGGACTTCCAGACGGAGAACGACGAGCGGGTGCTGAACTTCGGCCGGCTGCCCGCCGCCGACGACGCCGACGATCTGGTGGCCGTCGCCCGGCAGGGCCTCGCGGCCCCCGCCGGCCGCGAACTCACCGCCGCCGACGTGGCGCTGATCAGCTACACCTCCGGGACCAGCGGCACCCCCAAGGGCGCCATGAACTCCCACGGCAACATCATGGTCAACGCCGAGCGCCAGCGCGCCGGCCACCCCATCGCGGAGGGCTCCGCCTACTTCGCCCTCGCCCCGCTCTTCCACATCACCGGCATGGTGTGCCAGCTGGCCGCCTGCCTCGCCAACGCCGGCACCCTCGTCCTCGCGTACCGCTTCCACCCCGGTGTGGTCCTCGACGCCTTCGCCGAGCACCGCCCCGCCTACACCGTCGGCCCCTCGACCGCCTTCATGGCGCTCGCCGCCACCCCCGGCGTCACGCCCGAGCACTTCGCCTCCTTCCAGGTGATCTCCTCCGGCGGCGCACCGCTGCCGCCCGCACTCGTCGAGAAGTTCCGGACGGGCTTCGGCCCGTACATCCGCAACGGCTACGGCCTCACCGAGTGCACCGCGCCCTGCGCCTCCGTACCGCCCGAGCGCGAGGCCCCGGTGGACCCGGCCTCCGGCACCCTCTCGGTCGGCGTGCCCGGCCCGGACACGGTCGTGCGGATCATCGACGAGAACGGCGCGGACGTGCCCTTCGGCGAGCAGGGCGAGATCGCGGTGCGCGGCCCCCAGGTGGTCTCCGGCTACTGGCGGCTGCCCGAGGCCACCGCCGCCGCCTTCCCGGACGGTGAACTGCGCACCGGCGACATTGGCTTCATGGACCGCGAGGGCTGGCTCTACGTCGTCGACCGCAAGAAGGACATGATCAACGCCTCCGGCTTCAAGGTCTGGCCGCGCGAGGTAGAGGACGTCCTCTACACCCACCCCGCCGTCCGCGAGGCGGCCGTCGTGGGCGTCCCCGACGCCTACCGGGGCGAAACGGTCCGGGCCTACGTCAGCCTGCGGCCCGGCTCCTCGGTGGAACCGGACGAATTGGGTGCGTACTGCAAGGAACGGCTCGCCGCGTACAAGTACCCGCGCGAAGTCGAGATCCTGGCCGAACTCCCCAAGACGGCGAGTGGGAAGATCCTGAGGCGGGAACTGCGTTCACCCCGCTAGAACCGGTTCACGCACCGCACGGAAGGAAGGTGGCGGCTATGGCCAAGGCGACGGACGGGAGCGGTACCCCCGTTCCCCAGCGGCTCCTCGCCGCCGCTACCCGGCTCTTCGCCGAGCAGGGGTACGACCGCACCTCGGTCCAGGAGATCGTCGAGGCGGCCGGTGTCACCAAGGGCGCGCTCTACCACTACTTCGGCTCCAAGGAGGACCTCCTCCAGGAGGTCTACGCCCGGGTCCTGCGCCTCCAGCAGGAGCGCCTCGACGCCTTCGCGGACGCCGACGCGCCCGTCGAGCAGCGACTGCGTGACGCCGCGGCCGACGTGGTCGTCACCACCATCGAGAACCTCGACGACGCCTCGATCTTCTTCCGCTCGATGCACCATCTGAGCCCCGAGAAGAACAAGCAGGTACGGATGGAGCGGCGCCGCTACCACGAGCGCTTCCGGGCCCTGGTGGAAGAGGGGCAGCGCAGCGGAGTGTTCTCCACGGCCACCCCGGCGGACCTGATCGTCGACTACCACTTCGGCTCGGTCCACCACCTGTCCACCTGGTACCGGCCGGACGGACCGCTCACCCCGCAGCAGGTCGCCGACCACCTCGCCGACCTGCTGCTGCGCGCCCTGCGCCCCTAGGCCGTGTCGTCAAACCGCCGGGACGCGCGCCGCTGAGGGCCGTGCACAGCAGGCGCGACCCGGCCGCTGTTCCCCTTCACGACCCGTCGCCGGCCAGCCGGTCCAGCAGCGCCCGCGCCGCCGGGTTGCGCGGCCGGGGCGCCCGGCCCACCAGCACCACCGTCCGGCCGGGCTCCGGCTGCCGGATGCTCACGCACGGCAGCCCGGCGTCCTCACCGATCCGGCGCGGCACGATCGCCACGCCGATGCCCGCCCGTACGAGATCGACGAGCAGCCGGATCTGTGTGACGTCGCAGGTGATCCGGCGCTCCAGACCGCAGTGCGCGGCCAGCCGCCGCACCGCCGTCTCCAGACCTGTCCCGGCCCGGAAGTCCACGAACGGCTCGTCGGCGAGGTCCTTGATCAGGGTGCGCCCGGCCGTCGCCAGCCGGTGACCAGGAGCGGTGATCAGCACCAGATCCTCCTGCCAGGACGCGAACGCCACGACGCCGGCCGGGAGTTCGGCCGCGTCCGGCGCCAGATAGGCGAGGTCCAGCTCACCCGCGAGCACCCCCGCCAGCAGCTCCGGGGTCGTCGCCTCACGCAAGGAGATCTGCACCCCGGGCCGCAGCCGGTGGAACGCGGCCAGCTCAGCGGCCAGATCCACACAGGTCAGCGTCTGGATCGTGCCGATCCGCACCCGCCCCGTGGCCAGCCCCGAAACGGCGGCCACCGCGTCCCGCGCGGCGTCCGTCCCCGCGAGCACCGTCCGGGCCGACGGCAGCAGCGCCCGCCCCGCCTCGGTCAGCACCACCCGGCGGCCCGTCCGGTCGAACAGCGCGGCACCCAGCTCCCGTTCGAGATTGCGGACGGACGTGCTCAGCGCGGACTGCACGATCAGTTCGGCGCGGGCGGCCGCGGTGAAGCTGCCGTGCGTGATCACCGCCATGAAGTGGCGGAGCTGACGTATCTCCATCCATCTACGGTATCGATCGCAGCCAGCCAATCCATCTGTTGGACCGACCGCGAGAACGGGGTGAAGCTGGATACATGGCGCACATCCAGGCTTCGTCCCGTGTCCCCGCCCTGTGGACCGTGGCCTACGGGCCGCACCGGCCCCGAGGCGTCCGTCTCGCCGCGCGGTGCCTGCTGCGGGTGCGGGCCTTCGCCCGCGAACTGGCGCTCGCCGACCACGTACCGTACGGCGGCTACTGACGGACACCGGCCGGGCCCGTACCGGAGTACGGGCCCGGCCTCACGTTCCCTACAGGTACTTCTTGATCTCGCGCCGCGCCAGCGACCGCTGGTGCACCTCGTCCGGGCCGTCCGCCAGGCGCAACGTCCGCGCCGCCGCCCACAGTTCGGCCAGCGGGAAGTCCTGGCTGACGCCGCCCGCACCGTGCAGCTGGACCGCCTGGTCGAGGATGGAGACCACCGCGCGCGGGGTGGCGATCTTGATGGACTGGATCTCGGTGTGCGCACCGCGGTTGCCCACCGTGTCCATCAGCCAGGCCGTCTTCAGCACCAGCAGCCGCAGCTGCTCCACCGTGACGCGGGCGTCCGCGATCCAGTTCTGCACCACGCCCTGCTGGGCGAGCGGCTTGCCGAAGGCGTCGCGGGACACCGCGCGCCGGCACATCAGCTCGATGGCGCGCTCGGCCATGCCGATCAGCCGCATGCAGTGGTGGATACGGCCCGGTCCCAGCCGCGCCTGGGCGATGGCGAAGCCGCCGCCCTCCTCACCGACCAGGTTCGTCGCGGGGACCCGCACATCGTCGAAGACCACCTCGGCGTGACCGCCGTGGGAGTGGTCCTCGTAGCCGTACACCTTCATGGCGCGCTTCACGGTCAGGCCCGGGGTGTCGCGCGGCACGAGGATCTGCGACTGCTGGCGGCGGATGTCGTCGCCGTCCGGGTCGGTCTTGCCCATCACGATGAAGATCTTGCAGTCCGGGTTCATCGCCCCGGAGATGTACCACTTGCGGCCGCTGATGACGTAGTCATCGCCGTCCCGGGCGATCCTGGTCTCGATGTTGGTCGCGTCCGACGACGCCACCTCCGGCTCCGTCATCGCGAACGCGGACCGGATCTCACCGGCGAGCAGCGGCTCCAGCCACCGCTTCTTCTGCTCGTCGGTGCCGAACTGGGCGAGCACCTCCATGTTCCCGGTGTCCGGCGCCGCGCAGTTCAGCGCGGTCGGCGCCAGCTGCGGGGAGCGGCCCAGGATCTCGGCCAGCGGGGCGTACTGGAGATTGGTCAGCCCGGCGCCGTACTCGGCGTCCGGCAGGAAGAGGTTCCACAGCCCCTGGCCGCGCGCCTCGGCCTTCAGGTCCTCCACGATCCGCGGGGTGTCCCACGGCGACGCGAGCTGCCCCCGCTGCTCCTCGGCGGTCCGCTCGGCCGGGTGGACGTGCTCGTCCATGAAGGTGAGCAGCCTGGCGCGCAGCTCTTCGGTACGGGCGTCGAATGCGAAGTCCATGGGGTTGATCAGCCTTCCTGGAGGGTGGTGAGGCCGTGCGTGATGAAGACGGGGACGAGATCACCGATGCGGTCGAAGCCGCCGCCGACGGTCTGGCCCAGCGTGTAGCGGTAGTGGATGCCCTCCAGGATCACGGCGAGCTTGAACCAGGCGAACGCCGTGTACCAGGAGATGGCGGAGGTGTCCCGGCCGGAGCGTTCGGCGTAGCGCTCGATCAGTTCGGCGGGGGAGGGATGGCCGGCCGCGCCGCTGGTGGTGGAGACCGGCGACTCGGGCAGGCCGAGGTCGGAGCTGTACATCACCAGCAGGCCGAGGTCGGTCAGCGGGTCACCGAGCGTCGACATCTCCCAGTCGAGCACGGCCTTGATCCGGTCGTCGGATCCGAGCAGGACGTTGTCCAGGCGGTAGTCGCCGTGCACCACCGTCGCGGCCGGGGAGACGGGCCGTTCGCGGCCGAGCGCCGCGTGCAGCTCGTCGATGCCGGGCAGTTCGCGGTTGCGGGAGGCGTCCAGCTGCTTGCCCCAGCGGCGCAGCTGCCGGTCGAGGAAGCCGTCGGGGCGTCCGAAGTCGCCGAGCCCGACGGCCGCCGGGTCCACGGCGTGCAGCTCGACCAGGGTGTCCACCAGGCCGAGCACGGCCCTGCGGGTGCGCTCGGCGCCGAGCGGGGCGAGCTGCTCGGCCGTGCGGTACGGGGTGCCCTCGACGTACTCCATGACGTAGAACGGCGAGCCGATGACGGAGTCGTCCTCGCAGAGCAGCAGCGGTTCGGGGACCGGGACGGCCGTCGGGTGCAGTGCGCTGATCACCCGGTGCTCGCGCTTCATGTCGTGTGCGGTGGCCAGCACATGACCCAGCGGCGGCCGGCGGACGACCCAGCGGCCGGTGCCGTCCGTGTCCGTGACGACGTAGGTCAGGTTCGAGCGGCCGCCCTCGATGAGCCGGGCGTCGAGCGGTCCGTTCACCAGACCCGGCCGTTCGCGGTCGAGATGTCCGCGCAACCGGTCGAGGTCGAGACCTGGCGGGTGGACTGGGCTCATCGTGCGCACCTCCGGGGTGAATGAACGGTCGATGTTCATGATGCCGACCAGTCGGTATGTCGTCCAGTGAACTCCCGGAACCGAATGAGTCCGGTCCGGTCCGAACGGCTGCCGGACCTCTGGCGTTCAGTCGTATCTCTGAATAGAGTTCACGTATGGATACAGCATTGTTGATCGACGAAGTCCGGCTGACCCCGATCCTCATTGCCGACCCGCCGCTCCTCAACACCCAGGGCGTCCACCAGCCGTACACCCCGCGCCTCGTCGTGGAGGTCGTCACACGCGGCGGAGTGACCGGCATCGGGGAGACGTACGGCGACGGCAAGTACCTCGAACTGGCGGAGCCGCTCGCCACCGCCCTGGTCGGGCGCCCGGTCAGCGATCTGAACGGCCTCTTCGCCCTCGCCGACGAGGTGTGCGCGGACTCACGCGCCGCCGACGAGCGGGTCGACGCGGGCGGGCTGCGCGGCGTGCAGACCGCGGACAAGCTGCGGCTCTCGGTGGTGTCCGGCTTCGAGGTGGCCTGCCTGGACGCGCTGGGCAAGTCCCTCGGGCTGCCCGTGCACGCACTGCTCGGCGGCAAGGTGCGCGACACCGTCGAGTACAGCGCCTACCTCTTCTACCGCTGGGCGGAGCACCCCGAGGGCGGCGAGCGGGACGACTGGGGAGCGGCGGTCGACCCGGCCGGGGTCGTCGCCCAGGCGCGCCGCTTCGCCCGCGACTACGGCTTCTCCTCCTTCAAGCTGAAGGGCGGCGTCCTCCCGCCCGACGAGGAGATCGCCGCGGTCCGCGCGCTGGCCGAGGCGTTCCCGGACCGGCCGCTGCGGCTCGACCCCAACGGCGCCTGGTCCGTCGAGACCTCGCTGTACGTCGCCGAGCAGCTCAAGGACGTACTCGAATACCTGGAGGACCCGGCGAGCGGCACGGAGCTGATGGCCGCCGTCGCGGCCGGCACCGACGTACCGCTGGCCACCAACATGTGCGTCACCACGCTCGCCGAGGTCCCCGAGGCCTTCGCCCTGGGCGCCGTCCAGGTCGTCCTCTCCGACCACCACTACTGGGGCGGACTGCACCGCACCCGTGAACTGGCCGGGATCTGCCGCACCTTCGGCGTCGGACTCTCCATGCACTCCAACACCCACCTCGGCATCAGCCTCGCCGCGATGACGCATGTCGCGGCCACCGTCCCCAACCTCGACTACGCCTGCGACAGCCACTACCCCTGGCAGACCGAGGACGTGATCACCACCCGCCATGTCTTCGCGGACGGCCGGCTCACCGTCTCCGACGCACCGGGTCTCGGAGTCGAGCTCGACCGGGAACGCCTGGCCGTACTGCACCGCCGCTGGCTCGACGACGACGGCACGATGCGCGAGCGCGACGACGCCGCCGCGATGCGCAAGGCCGAGCCGGAGTGGCGGACGCCGTCGATCCCGCGCTGGTGAGAGCCACGCGCCGGACGGGCGGGGCCGCCGCGGCATGACTTGCGCCGCTCCCGGCCCGCGCCGATGGTCGAAGGATGAAGGCGATCAGCTACAGCGCGTACGGCGGGGCCGAGGTCATGGAGTACGGCGAGCGGCCCGATCCCAAGGTGGGCCCCGACACCGTCCTGGTGAAGGTGCGGGCCGCGGCGGTCAACCCGGTCGACCGCAAGGCCCGCGAGGGCCTGCTCGACGGGTCCCTGGAGGCCGTGTTCCCGGTGATTCCCGGCTGGGACGTGTCCGGGGTGGTGGTGCAGCCCGGTGTCGCGGTCGAGGAGTTCGCGGTCGGCGACGAGGTCATCGGGTACGTGCGGGAGGACTTCCTCAGCCGCGGCACGTTCGCGGAGTACGTCGCCGCCCCCGTGCGCACCCTCGCCCGCAAACCGCTGAGCCTGAGCTTCGAGGAGGCCGCGGGACTGCCGCTGGCCGGCCTCACCGCGTACCAGGTGCTCCACCGGTCGCTGCGGATCCGCAGCGGTGACACCGTCCTCGTCCACGCGGCGGCGGGCGGTGTCGGCTCGCTGGCCGTCCAGCTCGCCCGCCACGCGGGCTGCCGGGTCATCGGGACCGCGAGCGCGCACAACCACGACCATCTGCGGCAGCTCGGCGCGGAACCGGTGGAGTACGGGGACGGGCTCGCGGACCGGCTGCGGGCCCTGGCCCCGGACGGGATCGACGCGGCCTTCGACACCGTGGGCGGGGAAGCCCTGCGGGTGTCCGCCGAGACGCTCGCACCGGACGGGCGGCTGACCTCGATCACGGACGCCGAGGTCTTCTCGTACGGCGGCAAGTACGCCTTCGTACGGCCCGACGCCAGGGATCTGGCGCACCTGGCGGAGCTGGCCGAGCGGAGCATCGTCACGGTCCATGTCGACCGGGTCTTCCCGCTGGCACAGGCCGCGGAGGCCCACCGGCTCAACGAGCAGGGGCGCACCCGAGGCAAGATCGTCGTCACCGTGGACTGGGACGGCTGACGGGCCCCGAACAGCCCCGGAGAAGTCTCGGGTAAACCCGTCAGAAAAGCATGGCCACCGCGAACACGGCCAGCGCGACCGTGCACGCCGCGGCCGTCAGGGCCTCGCGCGCCCCGAGCTGCCGCGGACGGGCGGTGCCCATGCCCTGCACCCGGCGGTTCGCCACCCGCAGGAAGCCCAGCCAGGCGAGCACGCTCAGCGACAGGGCCACGAGCCCGGCCGGGCCCGTCCCGCCGTGCAGCGCCTGCTTGCCCGCCAGCAGCGCGACCACCGTGCAGGAGAGCGTGGTGCGGCGCCAGGCCAGCCTCGTCCGCTCCGGTTGCAGGCCGGGATCGCGCTTCGTGGTGCTCACCGCCCCTCCCAGCGGAAGAGGACCACCACCACCATCGCGACGGCGACGACGGCGACCGCGAGACTCAGCAGCGTCGGGAACCGGGAGACCGGCAGATCCTCGCCCCGCCGCATGGCCAGCTCGCAGCGCACCCAGTGGTTGACCGCCCGCAGGGCACACAGCACACCGGCCGCGAGCAGGGCCAGCGCGAGACCGGCCCGTATCCCCCAGGAGAGCCCCGGCAGGAACTGGTCGACCGCGAATCCGCCGCCGATCAGCGCGAGAGCCGTCCGGATCCAGGCGAGAAAGGTCCGCTCGTTGGCGAGCGAGAAGCGGTAGTCGGGGGTGTCGCCCTCTTCGCGGATCCGCTGCGGCGCGAACCACAGCCGCAGGCTCTGTACGAATTCGTTCACGTCCGGACCTTATCTGCCGCTTCGGTACGCGGTGCGGACCGGTTCAGGATGCTTCGCGGAACGCCCGCAGCCGCCGGTAGCCCTCAAGACCGTCCGGCACCCAGGGCCAGTCGCCGAGCCGCCGGATCAGCTCCCCGTCGGTGAGGAAGGTGTGCCAGGCGACCTCTTCCACCTGCGGCTTCACCGACAGCTCGCACCGCACTTGGTACACGTACGACCACCAGCTGTGCCCGTCGCTCTCGTAGAGGAACTTGAAGAGCGGCTCGGGTCGGGGGAGCCCCGTGACACCGAGCTCCTCCTCGGCCTCCCGCAGGGCCGCCTGGTCGTACGTCTCGCCCGCGCCGACGACCCCGCCGACGAACATGTCGTAGTGGGAGGGGAAGAGCAGCTTGGTGGCGGTCCTGCGGTGCACGAAGATCCGGCCGTCGGCGTCCCTGGCCTCGACGAACGCACAGCGGTGGCGCAGGCCGCGCGCGGTCGCCTCGCCGCGGGTGGCCTGCCCGACCACCTCGTCGTTCTCGTCGACGATGTCCAGGATCTCGTCAGAAGGTGTCATGCGCCTCATCCAACAGCAGACCGCTCGGGGCGATCACTGCCCCATGACGTACTTGACGGTCGGGCCCGCGGTCCAGCCGCCGTCCACGGCGAGTTCGGCGCCGGTGATGTAGGAGGCGGCGTCCGAGAGCAGGAAGACGACGGCCTCGGCGATCTCGCCGGCCTCGCCGACCCGGCCCATCGGGGTGTTGGGGTAGTTGCCGTCGCCCTGCTGGATGCCGACGGAGGCGGTCATCGGCGTGTAGACCATGCCGGGGTGCACCGAGTTCACCCGCACCTTCGCCGTGCCGAGCTCCACCGCGCCGACCTTCGTCAGTCCGCGCACGCCCCACTTGGACGCGCCGTAGCTGGAGGTCAGGGCCAGGCCCATCAGTCCGGCGGCCGAGGAGATGTTGACGATCGAGCCGCCGCCGTTCTCCTTCATCAGCGGGATCACCGTCTTCATGCCGATGAAGACGGCCGTCAGATTGATGTCGATGACCTTGCGGAAGTGCTCGACCGTCTCGGTCTCCAGCGGCTGTCCGGTGGAGACGCCGGCGTTGTTGACCAGGCCGTCGATCCGTCCGAACTCGGCGACGGCGAATTCGGCGACGCGCTGCCAGTCGCCCTCGGAGGTCACGTCGTGGTGGTGGAAGCGGGCCTTCGGGCCGAGCCCGGCCGCGGTGGCCGCGCCCTCCTCGTCCAGGACATCGGTGATCACGACGTTCGCTCCGCCGGCCACGGCGAGGCGCGCGGCCTCGGCACCGAGGCCGCGGGCGGCGCCGGTGATGACGACGGTCCGGCCATTGAGGTTGTTCTTGTCGGTCATGACATGTCCTTCATGTGGTGCGGGTGGTTCACGCGCCGTGCGGCGCGGGGGCGTGCAGGAACGCGGTGGTGGTCCCGACGAGATCGGTGAGGAAGAGCTCCCGGCCGGTCAGCGGCTCCGTGCCGTCGAGCCCCTGACGGGCGCGGTCGGCGAATGCCGCGCCGATCAGGGTGAGCGCCAGATCCAGGCGCTCCAGGCGTACGGGCTCCGGCAGGGTGTCCAGGCGGTCCCCGATCCGGCCGATCAGCCGGCCGTAGGCGGTGCCGTCCAGGGCGGGGTGCAGCGGACCGGTCCGCAGACCCGTCTCGTGGCTCAGCCGGGCCGAGATCCGCAGACAGCGCCGGCCCCGGTCGTCGGAGAGCAGGCTCGCCTCCGCCGTCACCAGCGCGGTGAGGAGTTCCCGTACGCCGCAGTCCGCGGGGAGCGCGTCGAGCAGCGGTGCCACCACCTGTTCGGTACGGGCCTGGCGGCCGGCCATCACGGCGTCGACCAGCCCGGCGCGGGAACCGAAGTGGTACTGGACCGCCGACGGATTGCTCTGCCCCGCCAGCCGGACGATGTCCCGCAGCTGGGCGCCGTCCGTACCCTGCGAGGCGAAGATCTCCTCGGCCGCGCGGATCAGCTTGTCCCTGGTCTCTTGTCCTGACGTTCTCGCCATACCGCCACTGTAATGCTGGCCATTATTAATTGCCAGGCCGGGGCGGCCGGCCACCTGTGAGAAGCGGGACATTCGCCCGTACGGGCGCCTCAGCGCGGCTGAAGGGTCTCGGCGCGCCGCCCGCCCACCGGACCCTCCGGCATGGCCGGATGCAGCCCCAGCAGCACGATCCCGACCACGATCGCCGCGAGCCCGGCCGCCTGCCAGGCCAGCGCGCCGGGGTTGGTGCGCACCTGGTCGCCGAGGAACCCGATGCCGCAGGCGATCCCGGCCAGCGGCTGGGCCGCGGTCAGCGCGGGCAGCGACATCCGCAGCGGGCCGGTCTCGAACGCGCTCTGCACCAGGAGCAGCCCCGTCACTCCCAGCACCAGCACCCCGTACGGCTGCCAGCTCGTCACCAGTGACGCCCAGCCGTCGTCCCCGATCCGCTGGCCGCTGACCCGGGTCAGGGCGTCCTGGAGTCCGTAGAGCAGTCCGGCGGCCACCGCGAGCAGCGCCGGGGCCGCAGTCGCCCGCGAGCGCGCGGCGTACATGGTGAGCGCCAGGGCGATGCCCGCCACCACGCCGATGACCAGCCAGTGCCGCAGCGGGCTCGACACCGCCGTGCCGCCCTTGGGCTCGCCCGCCAGCAGGAACGCCGCGACCCCGCACGCCAGCAGCCAGAGCCCGGCCCAGCCCTGCCGGCCCAGCCGCTGGCCGGTGCGGTGGCGGGACAGGGTCATCGCGAAGAGCAGATTGGTGGCCAGGAGCGGCTCGACGACGGAGACCTCGCCCTTGCCCAGGGCCAGCGCGCCCAGCACCATGCCGCAGACCATCAGACCGATACCGGCCAGCCAGCTGCGTACCCGCATCAGGTCCAGCAGCAGCCGGAACGACAGATAGTCGCTCTTCGGGGCGTGGCGGGCGGCGGCCTGTTGCAGCACGAAGCCGAACCCCAGACAGCAGGCCGCGCTCACGGCGAGTACGAGAACCAGCACCGACACGCTTCTCTACCCCAAGTCAGGCCGGAAGAGAGTGAATTGTTTCGACGATAGCGCCTGGATGCCACCGGTGCGGCTGGAGTGCCGCCGACCGGGCGGGTTGACGCCGGGGCGGCCGGTACCGAAGATCTGACTCACCAGTAACTTCGCGAGGTACCGCACGGGTGCTGTGCGGTACCTCCGCCGGACCGGGTCCGGACCGCCCCGACAAGGATGGAACCCATGGCGTACGACGCTGATGTGATCGTGATCGGGGCAGGACTGGCCGGGCTGGTCGCCACAGCCGAGCTGGTCGACGCGGGCCGCTCGGTGATCCTGCTCGACCAGGAACCCGAGCAGTCGCTCGGCGGCCAGGCGCACTGGTCCTTCGGCGGCCTCTTCCTGGTCGACTCGCCCGAACAGCGCCGGATGCGGATCAAGGACAGCCATGAGCTGGCCCTCCAGGACTGGCTCGGCACGGCGGGCTTCGACCGCGAGGAGGACCACTGGCCGGCGAAGTGGGCCGAGGCGTACGTCGACTTCGCCGCCGGTGAGAAGCGCTCCTGGCTGCACGCGCGGGGAGTGCGGTTCTTCCCCGTCGTCGGCTGGGCGGAGCGCGGCGGGTACGACGCGAACGGCCACGGCAACTCCGTCCCCCGCTTCCACATCACCTGGGGCACCGGACCCGGTGTCGTCGCCCCGTTCGAGCGCCGGGTGCGCGAGGGCGTCGCCAAGGGCCTCGTCACCTTCCGCTTCCGCCACCGGGTCACCGGTCTCGGCCGCACCGGCGGCGTGATCGACACCGTGAGCGGCGAGATCCTGGAGCCGAGCGGCGCGGCCCGCGGGACCGCGAGCAGCCGGGAGACGGCCGGCACCTTCGAGCTGAGGGCCCAGGCGGTGATCGTCACCTCCGGCGGCATCGGCGGCAACCACGACCTCGTGCGCGAACAGTGGCCGGAGCGGCTCGGCACCCCGCCCGCCAAGATGCTCTCCGGCGTCCCCGCCCATGTGGACGGGCTGATGCTCGGCATCACCGAGGAGGCGGGCGCCCACCACATCAACCGCGACCGGATGTGGCACTACACCGAGGGCATCGAGAACTGGAACCCGATCTGGGCCAAGCACGGCATCCGCATCCTGCCCGGCCCGTCCTCGCTCTGGCTGGACGCCCGCGGCAAGCGGCTGCCCGTCCCGCTCTTCCCCGGCTTCGACACGCTCGGCACCCTCGAACACATCATGCGCAGCGGCCACGGCTACACCTGGTTCGTGCTGGACCAGAAGATCATCGGCAAGGAGTTCGCGCTCTCCGGCTCCGAGCAGAACCCCGACCTGACCGGCAAGTCCGTCCGCGGCGTGATCGGCCGGGCACGCGCGGACGTACCGGCTCCCGTGAAGGCGTTCATGGACAACGGGGCGGACTTCGTCGTCGAGAACGACCTCGGCGCGCTGGTCCGCGGCATGAACGCGATCACCGGTGACTCGCTCATCGACGAGGCCGGACTGCGCCGCGAGATCACCGCCCGCGACCGCGAGATCGCCAACCCCTTCACCAAGGACCTCCAGATCACCGCGATCCGGGGCGCCCGCACCTACCTGGGCGACAAGCTGATCCGTACGGCCGCACCGCACCGCATCCTCGACCCCAAGGCCGGGCCGCTGATCGCCGTCCGGCTGAACATCCTGACCCGCAAGTCGCTAGGCGGCCTGGAGACGGATCTGTCCTCCCGGGTGCTCACCGCGGACGGCACCCCGCTGCCCGGGGTGTACGCGGCCGGCGAGGCGGCCGGTTTCGGCGGCGGCGGGGTGCACGGCTACCGCTCGCTGGAGGGCACGTTCCTCGGCGGCTGCATCTTCTCCGGCCGGGCGGCGGGCCGGGCCGCGGCGGAGGCGGTCGGATAGCTGTACCGATCACGGCGGGAATCACGCGTCCGTCCGGTGGGGTTCGGCGCCCGAAACCGTGCGGGGGCACCGGATGCGGGCAGATGAAGGAGATGCCAGGAGTAGCCGAGCCCGTGATCAACCTCGTCCGGCGCACCACCGAATCCGTGCGGGTCCAGACCCTGCGTTCCACGGGTGCCGCGGTGATCGCCTATGTCGTGGCGACGTCGACGCTGTCCCAGCCCGCCCCCCTGACCGCTCCGCTCACCGCACTGCTCGTCGTCCAGGTCACCCTGTACGCCACGCTCACCACGGGAATCCGGCGGGTGAACGCCGTGGTCGTCGGTGTGCTCATCGCGAGCGGATTCAGTTCCCTGGTCGGGCTGACCTGGTGGAGCCTCGGGCTGACGATCTTCACCTCACTGATCATCGGCCGGCTGGTCCGGGTGAACGAGTTCGTCCCCGAGGTGGCGATCAGCGCCATGCTGGTGCTCGGTGTCGCACAGGTCGCCGACACTGCCTGGGAGCGCGTGTTCGAAACACTGATCGGCGCGGGCGTGGGGCTGCTGTTCAACCTGCTCTTCGCCCCGCCCGTGTGGGTGCAGTCGGCGGGGGCGTCCATCGACGGCCTGGCCCGCGAGATGGGGGAGATGCTCCGCGACCTGGGCGGTGACCTGGGCGGCCGGGTCACCGTCGAGCAGGCGGCCGAACGGCTGCACCGGGCCCGCCGCATCGACCACGACATCGTGGCCGTGGACGCCTCGCTGCGGCAGGCCGAGGAGAGCCTCGTGCTCAATCCCCGGGTCCGGCAGGGGCTGCTCTACCGCGTTGTGCTGCGCACCGGTCTGGACACCCTGGAGATCTGCGCCGTGGTTCTCCGGGTACTGGCCAGGACGCTGACCGACCTGGCCAAGGACCGGGTCGACGAACCCCTCTTCCCCGCCGAGGTGGCCTCCGGGCTCACGGAACTGTTCGGGCAGCTGGCGGACGCCGTCGAGAGCTTCTCGATGCTGATCACCACCCCGGTCGCCGCGAGCGCGGAAGGCGCCGAGGCACGGTTGGCCGACGCGCTCGCGGTCAGCCGCACGACCCGCGACCGGGCGGCGGACATGCTGCTGGCGGCGGTCCAGGACCACCCCCGGAAATGGCAGCTGCACGGAGCACTGCTCGCCGAGGTCGACCGCATTCTGGACGAGCTCGACATCGAGAAACGCACGGAACGCCTCGGCAAGGAGCTGGACCGCCGCTCGGGAGAGATGCACGAGCGCCATCCGCGCCTGCTCGCGCTCAGGCGGCGGCTGGACCTCGTCAGGCGCGCGAACCAGGCGCAGGCCGCCACGGGCAGGGAGTGAGGACCGCCCGGCCCCGCCGCACCGGCCGCCTGCCGCGCCCCGTCCTCCCGCTCAGACCGGGTCGATCAGCTCCACGACCCGGAAGCGTTCGGCGACGACCAGTGTGTCGTCGTCGACCGTGAACTCCGGGTCGCCGAGCCCCTCCCGCATCTCGTCGCTGTGCCAGAACCGCTCGTGGCCGGCCCGCCACCGCGCGACCGACGTGTCGCCCTCGCCCTCGTCCAGTACATGCTGGAGGTCGACGTCCCCGAGGCGCAGGATCCGCACCTCCGTGACCTCCAGGACCGCGACCTCCCGGCCGTCCGAATCGATCAGGGCCGACCGCTCACCCACCGGGGGCGGCTCCTCCTTCTCCACCTCGTACTCCACGAGCAGTCCGGTCGTCGACACCTTCCGCCCGTCGAGCACCGCGGCGACCAGCTGGTCGCGCAGCGGTCCCGGGAAGACCAGGAGGAAGGGCTTGAGCGCTTCACGGTTCGGCATGGCGCAAGTCTGACATCCGCGCTCCGCCCGTGACCGGGAGAATCTGACGGGCCGGTGACGGACCGCCGCCGCCCCTGGCATCCGGCGCCCCGGAGTGCTCGAATCAAGGAGTGAACAGTCCCCCTCCCGGCGCCGGACCCGAACCGGCGGAGCCGGGCCCCGGTCCGGGCCCCGATCCGGACGCGGTCGGCGCCCCCGTCGGCCGCCGCCTGGTCCTGACGATGCTCGGCCTCGGCGCCGCCGGACTCGTCGCCGCCCCGGCCCTGCAACGGACCATGGAATCGGGTCTGGGCGCGCTCGCCGACAAGGACCCCACCGGGCTGACCGGGCTGCTGCCCAACGGCGGCGGCTTCCGGTACTACTCCGTGGCCTCCTCCGTACCGTCGAAGGGCGCGGCCGACTACCGGCTGACCGTCGACGGGCTGGTCGACCGCCCGGCCACGTACACCCTGGACGCGCTGAAGGCGCTGCCGCAGACCCGGATGGTCCGCGACGTGCAGTGCGTGACCGGATGGCGGGTGCCCGAGACCCCGTTCGAGGGTGTGCGGCTCTCGGCGCTGCTGGACGCGGCGGGTGTCCGGCCGGGGGCGAGGGCGATCCGCTTCACCTGCTTCGACGGCACCTACAGCGAGAGCCTCACCCTCGCCCAGGCCCGCCGCGCCGACGTGCTGGTCGCGCTGCGGATGCGGGACCGGCCGGTGTCCCACTCCCACGGCGGCCCGGTCCGGCTCTACGTGGCCCCGATGTACTTCTACAAGTCGGCGAAATGGCTCTCCGGGATCACCGTCACGGACTCCGTACGCCCCGGTTACTGGGAGGAGCTCGGATATGACGTCGACGCCTGGGTCGGCCGGTCCAACGGCCGTGACGACGCCCCCACGACCTGAGGCGCCCGGCCGGGTACGGCGGTTCGGCCGGCCGGTGCGACGGGTGCACCGCGGCACGGCGGCACTGATGCTGCTCTGCGTGGCCACGGCCGCCTGCCTGTACGTGCCGCAGTTCGCCGAACTCGTCGGACGCCGCCACCTGGTGGTCACCGTGCACGAGTGGTCCGGGCTGCTGATCCCCGTACCGCTGCTGGCGGGGCTGTTCTCGCGGGCCGTGCGGGGCGACGTCTCGCGGCTCAACCGTTTCGGACCGCACGACCGGACGTGGCTGCGGGCCGTGCGCCACCGCGACCGCCGGGCCGGCTCCCGGCCGGCCGGGAAGTTCAACGCCGGGCAGAAGCTCTACGCGGCCTGGCTCGCGGGTGCGGTGCTGGTGATGGCCGGTACGGGGCTGCTGATGTGGTTCACCGGGCTGGCCCCGCTGATGTGGCGGACCGGCGCCACGTTCGTCCACGACTGGCTGGCGCTGGCGATCGGCATCGTTCTGGGCGGCCACATCGCGATGGCGTACGCCGACCCGGAGGCACGCCGCGGCATGCGCACCGGGTCGGTCGAGCGGCGGTGGGCCCGTCGCGAGCACCCGCTGTGGCGGATCCCCGCGGACCCGGCCGAGCCGCCGGAGGACCCGTGACCCGTGACCGGTGAGTACGGCTAGAGGATCAGCGACAGCAGCAGGATGAAGGCCAGCGAGACCACCGAGATGATGGTCTCCATCACCGACCAGGTCTTCACCGTCTGGCCGACGTCCATCCCGAAGTACTCCTTCACCAGCCAGAACCCGGCGTCGTTGACATGGCTGAAGAAGAGCGAGCCCGCGCCGACGGCGAGGACCAGCAGCGCGGCGTGCGAGGTCGACATGCCGGTTGCCAGCGGGGCGACCAGGCCGGCGGCCGAGATGGTGGCCACGGTCGCGGAACCGGTCGCGAGCCGGATCCCCACGGCGATCAGCCAGCCGAGCAGCAGGGCGGGTATCGACCAGTTCTCGGAGAACTCAAGGATCATCCGGCCGACACCGGCGTCGATGAGGGTCTGCTTGAAACCGCCGCCCGCGCCCACGATCAGCAGCACGCCCGCGATCGGGGCGAGGGACTTCTCGACGGTGGTGGAGAGCCGGCCCTTGGTGAATCCGGCCGCCCGGCCCAGCGTGAACATGCCGACGACGACGGCGGCGAGGAGCGCGATCAGCGGGGAGCCGATCACATCGGTGACCCGCTGGACACCTTGCTCGGGGTCGTCCACCACGATGTCGACAAGTGCCTTGATCAGCATGAGGACGACGGGCAGCAGAATCGTGGCCAGCGTCGCGCCGAAGCTGGGCCGGCGGTCCAGGTCCTCGGACGGGCGCTGCGGGATCATCTTCTCCGGCGCCTTGATGTCCACCCAGCGGGCGGCGTAGCGGGAGAAGACCGGACCGGCGATGATCACCGTCGGGATCGCGACCAGCACCCCGAGGGCCAGCGTGACGCCCAGGTTGGCGTTGAGCGCGTCGATCGCGACCAGCGGGCCGGGGTGCGGCGGAATGAGTCCGTGCATCACGGAGAGACCGGCCAGCGCCGGGATGCCGATCCGCATCAGGGAGTAGTTGCCGCGCTTGGCGACCAGCAGCACCACCGGGATCATCAGCAC
The DNA here is from genome assembly GCF_055587045.1 of Streptomyces sp. NPDC048671. Classification (NCBI taxonomy): domain Bacteria; kingdom Bacillati; phylum Actinomycetota; class Actinomycetes; order Kitasatosporales; family Streptomycetaceae; genus Streptomyces; species Streptomyces sp. NPDC048671. The sequence continues at coordinate 131,177 of NZ_JBVJHB010000009.1, forward strand.
GATCCCGACCTCGAAGAACAGCGGCAGGCCGATGATCGAGGCGATCAGGACCATCGCCCAGGGCATGGCCCGTCCGCTCGCCCTCGCGAGGATGGTGTCGACGATCTGGTCCGCGCCGCCGGAGTCCGCGAGGAGCTTGCCCAGGATCGCGCCGAGCGCGATCAGGACACCGACGCCCGCGACGGTCGAGCCGAGGCCCGCGGTGAAGCTCGCGATCGTCTTCGCCGGCGCCGCGCCGGCGAACGAACCGAGGGCCAGCGAACCGATGGTCAGTGCGAGGAACGCGTGCATCTTGAACTTGGTGATGAGCAGGACGATGACGGCGATGCCCGCGAGTACGGCGATGCCCAACTGCGCGTTGCCGGCCGAGGTGATCGGTTCGACGGCGTCCGCTGCCAGCGTCTCGACGCTGAGACTGGTCACGGTGATGATCCTTAGTTGTCCAGCCGGCGCAGTGCCGCGACGGCTCGCTGGGAGATCTCTTCGGGGGTGCCGGACACATCCACGGCGACGCCGGCCTCGTCGCCCTCAAGGGGCTGGAGGGTGGCGAACTGGGAGTCGAGGAGCGCGGTCGGCATGAAGTGGCCCTTGCGGTCCGCCATCCGTTCCTCGATCAGGGACCGCTCGCCGGTCAGATGGAGGAACAGGGCACCGGGGGCCTCGCCGCGCAGCCGGTCGCGGTAGACCCGCTTCAGCGCGGAGCTGCTGACCACGCCGCCGAGCCCGGCCCGGCCGTGTGCCCACTGCCCGATCGCGTCGAGCCAGGGCCACCGGTCGGCATCGTCCAGCGGGGTGCCGGCCGACATCTTGGCGATGTTCGCGGGGGGATGGAAGTCGTCGCCCTCGGCGTACGGAACGCCCAGTGCGGCGGCGAGCAGGGGACCGATCGTGGTCTTGCCGGTCCCTGCCACGCCCATCACCACGACGACGTGGGGGGTGCTCATTACGGTGCCTCGCTGTTCTCTTCGATGTCTTCCTCGACATCGGTCTCGCGCTACTGAAACCTATACGTACGACTTATTCAAGATGCTGTGATGAAAACGTCGTACTTAATATTCCCCTGGGGGTCCCCGTACTCTTGGCTCATGACCACACAGAGCCAGGGGCTGCATACACATGTGCTGGACACCCTGGGTCTGGAGATCGCAGCGGGTGAGCACCTGCCCGGTCAGGTGCTGCGTACTGATGAAATGGCCCAGCGATTCGATGTCTCGCGCACGGTCGTACGGGAAGTGATCCGCGTCCTGGAGTCCATGCACCTGGTCGAGTCCCGGCGCCGGGTCGGCGTGACCGTGCGGCCGGCCGAGGAGTGGAACGTCTACGATCCGCAGGTCATCCGGTGGCGGCTGGCCGGCACCGACCGCCCGCGCCAACTGCGCTCACTGACGGTCCTGCGCTCGGCGATCGAGCCCGTCGCCGCCTCGCTCGCCGCCCGCCACGCCACCGCGGACCAGTGCGCACAGCTCACCGAACGGGCCCTCGGCATGGTCGCCACCTCGCGCGGCCAGCAACTGGAGGGGTACCTCGAACACGACATCGCCTTCCACCGGATCGTCCTCAACGCCTCCGGCAACGAGATGTTCGCGCGCCTCGGTGACGTGGTCGCCGAGGTCCTGGCGGGACGCACCCACCACCAGGTGATGTTCGAGGACCCCGACCCCGCGGCCGTCACGCTCCATGTCCGGCTCGCCGAAGCCGTGCGCGAGGGCGACGCGGCGGAGGCGGAGCGGCTGACGAAGGAGATCGCGGTGGGCGCCCTGCACGAACTCGACGTGCTCGCCCCCTGATCCGCGCCCCCCGCGGGGGAAGCGGCCCGTCCGGCAGGATCAGCCGGTGTGGCCCTCAAGGCCGCCGTGGCCCACCGCGTACGGTTGGCCGTGATCGATCTCAGTGAAAGTCGATAAAGGGAGACCAGGGGAATGGCGCAGCAGGTACAAGGGGTCATCGCACCGGGAAAGAACGAGCCGGTACGGGTCGAGACGATTGTGATCCCGGACCCCGGCCCCGGCGAGGCCGTGGTGAAGATCCAGGCGTGCGGTGTGTGCCACACCGATCTGCACTACAAGCAGGGCGCCATCAACGACGAGTTCCCCTTCCTCCTCGGCCACGAGGCCGCGGGTGTCGTGGAGTCCGTCGGCGAGGGTGTCACCGACGTGGCACCGGGCGACTTCGTCGTCCTCAACTGGCGTGCGGTGTGCGGACAGTGCCGTGCCTGTCTGCGCGGCCGCCCCTGGTACTGCTTCGACACCCACAACGCCAAGCAGAAGATGACCCTGCTCGACGGCACGGAGCTGTCGCCCGCGCTCGGCATCGGCGCCTTCGCCGAGAAGACCCTGGTCGCCTCCGGCCAGTGCACCAAGGTGGACCCCGAGGTCGCCCCGGCCGTCGCCGGACTCCTCGGCTGCGGCGTGATGGCGGGCATCGGCGCCGCCATCAACACCGGCCAGGTCGGTCGCGGCGACTCGGTCGCCGTCATCGGCTGCGGTGGTGTCGGTGACGCGGCGATCGCCGGCGCCCGGCTGGCCGGAGCGGCGAGGATCATCGCCGTGGACATCGACGACCGCAAGCTGGAGACGGCGAAGAAGATGGGTGCCACGCACACCGTCAACTCCCGCACCCAGGACCCGGTCGAGGCTATCCGCTCGCTCACCGGCGGCAACGGCGCCGACGTCGTCATCGAGGCGGTCGGCCGCCCGGAGACGTACAAGCAGGCGTTCTACGCCCGCGACCTCGCCGGCACCGTCGTCCTGGTCGGCGTCCCCACCCCGGAGATGCAGCTCGAACTCCCGCTCCTGGACGTCTTCGGCCGCGGCGGCTCGCTCAAGTCCTCCTGGTACGGCGACTGCCTGCCCTCGCGCGACTTCCCGATGCTCATCGACCTGCACCAGCAGGGCCGGATCGACCTCGGCGCGTTCGTCACCGAGACCATCGCGATCGGAGACGTCGAGCAGGCCTTCGCCCGGATGCACGACGGCGACGTCCTGCGTTCGGTGGTGGTCTTCTGATGACCGCCCGCATCGACCACCTCGTCACCTCCGGCACCTTCGCCCTCGACGGCGGCGAATGGGACGTCGACAACAACGTCTGGATCGTCGGGGACGACACCGAGGCGGTCGTCATCGACGCCGCCCACGACGCCGCCGCCATCGAGGCCGCACTCGGCGGCCGCACGCTGCGCGCCATCATCTGCACCCACGCGCACAACGACCACATCGACGCGGCACCCGCGCTCGCCGACGCCACCGGCGCACCGATCCTGCTGCACCCCGACGACCTGCCGCTGTGGAATCAGACCCACCCGGACCGGGCCCCCGACGGCGAACTGGCCGACGGCCAGGAGCTGAGCGTCGCCGGGACGAGCCTCATCGTCCTGCACACCCCAGGCCACGCGCCCGGCGCCGTCTGCCTGTACGCCCCCGAGCTGTCCACCGTCTTCACCGGTGACACGCTCTTCCAGGGCGGGCCCGGCGCCACCGGCCGGTCGTTCTCCCACTTCCCGACGATCGTCGCCTCGATCAGGGACCGGCTGCTCGCCCTGGACCCGGCCACCGCCGTCCGCACCGGGCACGGCGACTCCACGACCATCGGCGCGGAGGCCCCGCACCTGGACGAATGGATCGCCCGCGGCCACTGATGCCGGCCGCGCGGCGGAGTTCACCCCTCCGGCCACGCGGAGAGCCGCAGCCCGCTCTCGAAGCGGCGCGGCCCTCCCGTGACCGGATCGGTGAACTCCAGCACCCGTGCCAGCAGCTGGAGCGGGTGCGACCAGTCGTCGGGCGCACCCTCCGCCTCGACCACCGGATAGACCGGGTCATGGACGAGCGGCAGCCCCAGGCTGTTCATATGGACCCGCAGCTGGTGCGTCCGCCCGGTGGCGGGCAGCAGCCGGTACCGCCCGAGCCCCGCCCGGTGCTCCAGCAGCTCGATCCGGCTCTCGCTGTTCGGCTCGCCCGGCTCCTCACGGGCGGCGATCACCCCGCGCTCCTTCACGATGCGGCTGCGCACGGTGCGCGGGAGGACCAGCCGGGGGTCGTACGGCGCCACCGCCTCGTACTCCTTGAGCACCAGACGGTCCCGGAACAGCGTCTGGTACGCGCCCCGCTCCTCGGGCCGGACGACGAACAGCACCAGTCCCGCCGTCAGCCGGTCCAGCCGGTGCGCCGGTTGCAGCAGGGGAGCGCCCAGCTCGCGGCGGAGCCGGGCCACAGCCGTCTCCGTGATGTGCCGGCCGCGCGGCGTCGTCGCCAGGAAGTGCGGTTTGTCCGCGACGACCAGGTGCTCGTCGCGGTACACGACACCGACCGGGAACGGCACCGGCTCCTCCGGCGCGAAGTCCCGGTGGAACCAGAGGTACCGGCCCGCCCCGTACGGCTCCCGGCCCGTGACCGTGCCCCGGACCGAGACGAACAGGCCACCCGCGAGCATGGCGTCGACCCGGTCCGCCCCGATCGCCTCGCCGAACCGAGTCAGCAGATGATCACGGACCGTGGGCCACTGCCCGCCGGGATCCTCCGGGAGCCGCACCCGGACCGGATCGACCCCGTCACGCTGCGGCAGCGGGGGCGGGGGAGGCTTCGCGCGGCCCCTCACCGGGGCCCGCCCGCTGTTCCGCCCGGCCCGGGGGTGCTGGTTGTCATGGTGCGGGGAATCCTTCCACAGGAACGGCGCCCCGCGCGCCGGACCCGTCAGGCGCGCGGGAGCGTCACCTTCTCGGCGCCGCAGCCGACGCGCTCGGCCTCCGCCGCGACATAGCCGGGCAGCAGATCACGGGTGAGCGCGAAGCCGCCCTTGCCCGTCTGCGCCAGCTGCTCCACCACGAACACCACGGGACCGGTCTGACAGGACGCCCGGTACACCGCCCGGTTCCCGGTCAGCTTCCCGTAGCCCGTGGTGCCCTTGACGGGAGCGCCGGACCGCAGCACGTCCCAGGAGTAGATCTCGGTCAGCGCCGGGTCCACCACCGTCGTCATCCGCAGCACCGGGTCGCGGGAGCTGCCACCGGCCTCGCAGACCCGGGCCGGCCCGTCGTCGCCACCGCCGACACGGGTGCGCGACAGCTCCTTGCGGTGGGCCGCCGGTAGGGCGAGCCCCTTGGTGCCGCAGAGGGCCGCCGCGTCGGCGTCCTGCCAGGTCACGACGGCCGGCAGGCTCCGCGGTGACCGGTAGCTGCCCGAGCAGCCGAAGGACCGGATGACCCCGTTGGCCGCCTCCACCAGGGTGTCGGTGAGAGCGGTACGGTCCTCCCGCGCGAATTCCGTCGAGATCTCCAGGCCCGCCCGGCCCATGCCGACGTCCACCACGGTGGGCCCGGAGAGGTCGCCGCGCCCCGTGCAGCCCTGCGGCAGCGCCAGCCAGCCGCGCGACGAGGACACCATGCCGGGGAGCCCCTCGCCCAGTGACACCATGCCGGCCGCGAGGAACTCCTGGGGCCACTGCCTTCCGTCGGTCCCTCTCAGGCCGTCCAGCTGGTGCACATTGACGGTCATCTGACGGATGGCCCGGTCATTCTTGAAACTGGTGATGCGGCACTGCCCGTACGACGGCACGCCACCCTGCGGACTGTCCTGCAGCGACTGCTCGTCGACCTCGATCCTGCGGTCACCGAAGAGCTCCGACACGGTGGCGCCGCCGAGCGAGTCCCAGCAGGGAGCGGGCCCGAGCAGCGGGAGGGTGTCGGTGCGCCAGGCGACCGCACCGGCGCCGAGCAGCGCGCCGACCATACCGGCGGCGGTGACGGCACGGGCCGTCCGGCTCCGCAGCAGACGGCGCACGAAGGAGGGGCGGTCGTCCGCCGGGACGGCGGGCTCTTCCCGGTCCGTGCCGCCGCCCTCGGGGCCGGTGGGTCCGGTTCCGCCGGGGCTTCCGTCCTCGGGGCCGGCGGGTCCGGTTCCGTCGGGGCTTCCGTCCTCGGGAACGGTGGGTCCGGTTCCGTCGGGGCTGCCAACTCCGGGGACGCTGGGTCCGGTTGCGTCGGGGCCGGCGCCTTCGGGGTACTTGTCCTCGCTCACGCGTCCTCACCGTCCCCGCACCCGATGCGCTGGCCCACGGACTCCGCGAAGCGTTCGAACACCCGCCGGTCGTCGGGTCTGCCCCGGCCCTTCAGTCCGGTTTCCACGTTTCCGTAGAACACCGTCGGACGGCCCCCGCAGGTCCTGCGCAGCAGGCCGTGGCCGGCGCCGGCGGGAAGGCCGTCGAACAGTGCGACCATGCGCGGTTGGCGCGCCATCACGTACTGCGCCGACGGTTCGTCGGGCGCTCGCGCGGTCTGCCACACCACCGAACACGTCTGGAGCCGGTCGGTGACCGTGCCCACCTGCTGCTTGTAGCGCGAACCCTCGCCGAAGTCGAAGGTCATGCCGGGTATCCGGCACAGCGGACTCTGCGCCCCCTCGTCGCGCTCGGCCACCGTCACCAGGGGCGACGTCGTGTGCAGCGGCTTGCCCGGTGCGCAACCCGCACTCTTCATCGTGGTGTTGGCGGCGTCGAGCAGCATCCGGCCGACAGCGGCGGTGTTGCCGATCGCGAACGGCATGGCCACCTTGCCGAGATGGCCGTCGCCCGAGCTCTCGCTCCGGATCGTCACGGCTGAGGCTCTGCCGTCCGCGTCGCACTCCCGGGGCAGCACCAGCATGGCCCGGTCAGCGGCGACCAGTCCGTCGAGCCCGTCCGGGAGCGGCGAGGCCGAGCCGTGGAAGTACTGGGCTATCCAGGCCCGGCGCTCCTTGGCGCCGGCGGGGACGGGCCCGTACTCCAGAGTGATCTGCTCCTTGAAGGTGAGCGGCTGGTCCGAGTCGTCGTCCTCGACCTCGGAGGTCACCGCCAGTGTGCAGGTGCCGTGCGGGCGGCCGGCCGAAGGCGGCGCGGACTCGGTGACCCGCCGCTCCGAGCCGGACTTGCCGAGCGCCTCGTCGCCGAGGAACGACGCGCCGCTGTTCTGCTCCCACGCGCCCCAGCAGTAGGTGTCGCGGAACGGCCAACTATCGGTCGCCCACAGGCCGATGCCGGACACGAGCACCGCCCCGGCGACCACTCCGGCAAGGACCGCGGCCCGCCGTTTACCCCCGCTGACCATGACATTTCCCCCTAGCGAACCGCGACGGACACAGCAGAGCGCCGATGCTACGTCGTCACCGTCGGTGGCCGGACCGAGGGGCGCTGCCCGCGGTGTCCGGCGCGCACTCCGACTACGCGACAACCGGGGGCGGAACCCGAGGCGTTGGCCGAGAGCGTCCTCGCGAGCCGCCCGGTGGGCCTGCGTGCCGGCGTCGCCCCGGACCGGTGGGTTAGGCTGCGCGGCCATGACTACCGGGACGGCCTCGCGCCACACACGGATCGGCGACCCGGCGCTCCACTGAGCGCCGTACGGGCCGGTGTCGGCCCGCTGTCCGACCGAGGATCCGGCGCTGCCGCGCGGGCTCCGCCTCCTGTCGTGTCGACCACGGATCGATACGTCAACCACGACAGGAGAACTCATGCCCACCAAGATGCTGCGGATTCCCACCGCGGACGGCCAGGCCGACGCCTTCGCCGCCTTCCCCGACCGCGGCGAGCGGCACCCAGGGGTGCTGATGTACGCGGACGGCTTCGGTATCCGGCCCGCGCTGCGTGAGATGGCTCGCGAACTGGCCGGACACGGGTACTACGTGCTCGTCCCCCATCTCTTCTACCGGCACGGCCCGGCGCCGGTGATCGAACTTCCCGAGCACATCGGCGAAGAGGCCCGGCCCCGGGTCATGGCCCAGGTGATGCCCCTGATCCAGGCGCACACCGCTGAACGCGTCCTGAGCGACGCCGACGCCTACCTCCGGTTCCTCACCACCCGGCCCGAGGTCGCCGCCGGTCCGGTCGCGGTGACCGGATACTGCGTCGGCGGCCTCCTGGCGATGCGCACCGCTGCCGCCCACCCCGGCCAGGTGGCCGCCGTCGCCGGATTCCACGCCCCCGTGGGCGCCGACGGGCCCGGCCTCTTCTCCGGACTCACCGCTCAGGTGTACCTCGGTCACGCCGAAGGCGACATGACGCCCGAGGCGCTCCGCGACCTCAACCGGTCCCTGGATGCCGCGGGTGTCGGCCACACCTCGGAGATCTACCCCGGCACCGTCCACGGCTTCACCATGTCCGACACCGACGCGTTCAGCGCCTCCGGGCTGAAGCGCCACTGGGACCGCCTGCTGCCCCTCCTGGAGCGCACCCTGGGCGGCGGCTGAGGCAGCGGCCGGGATCCGGCCGCCACCGCGGGGCGAGCGTCACTCCGGCAGCCCGGTGAGCCTGGCGGCCACGGCGTCGAGGACCCATTCCAGGCCGGTCGCGAAGGACGTCTCGGCGTCCACGTCGGTGCCGTCGTACACGGCCCTGGACAGCGCCGGGAAGCGGCCCGTGGCCAGCGTTCTCGTCAGATGCGGGCCGCGGGCGCGCTGCCAGTCGTGCTTGGACAGGCCCGTGGCGCGCTCGGCCCGCAGGTTCGCGATCTCCCGCCTGATCGCGCCGGTGAAGTAGGCGCTGACGGTCTCCACGGCGCGCATGACGGTGTCGATGCCGGCGCGGCCGTCGAGGGCGGACAGCGTGGCCTCGGCCACGGCGAGGCCGTTCGGTCCCAGGGCCGGGCGGCCGCCGAGCAGGTCGGCCAGCCATTCATGACGGAGAGCGGCCTGCCTGGTGCGGTGGGCGAGGACGCGCAGCGCCTCCCGCCAGTCGTCGGGCCGCTCCTCGGGGAGGATCTCCGCCTGGACCTCGTCCAACATGAGGTCGAACAGCTCCTCCTTGGTGGAGATGTACCCGTACAGCCGCATCGGGCCCGCGTTCAGCCGGCCGGCGACCTTGCGCACCGACACCGCCTCCAGCCCGCCCTCGTCGGCCAGCGCGACGGCGGCGGCGACGATCCGCTCCCGGTCGAGCGGCACGGGGCGATTCGGCGGCTCCGGCCGGTCCCACACAGTCATGGCGACATCGTACGCTTGCGATGCATTGTATCGAATATATACAGTGTATCGACATGAGACATCGCATCGCCGTGGTCGGGGGCGGTCCTGCCGGCCTTACCTTCGCCCGTGTCCTGCACCGCCATGGTCACCCCGTCGCCGTCCTCGAACGCGATCCGGCGCCCGACGCCCGCCCCTCGGGCGGCACGCTGGACCTGCAAGAAGGGCTGGGCCAGCTCGCCCTGGACAAGGCGGGGCTGCTGACGGAGTTCCAGGAGCTGTCCCGCCCCGAGGGGCAGGCCATGCGCATCCTGGACCCGGACGGGACCGTCCTGCGGGACTGGCGACCCCGTCCGGATGACCGGGCCAATCCCGAGATCGACCGCGGGCAACTCCGTGACCTGCTGCTCGGCCCCCTAGACGTCCGGTGGGGACGGGGCGTGACGCGGGTGGTGCCGGGGACACGGGACGGCGCACTGGTCCACTTCGCGGACGGGCGGCAGGAGACGTTCGACCTCGTGGTCGGCGCGGACGGCGCCTGGTCCCGGATCCGCCCGGCGCTCTCGTCGGCGACACCGCACTACACCGGCGTCACCTATGTCGAGACCTCCCTCGATGACGTCGACACCCGCCACCCCGACCTCGCCCGGTTGGTCGGTGACGGTTCCGTGGCTGTGTTCGGCGTGAACCGGGCTCTTGTCGCCCAGCGCAACAGCGGCGGCCACGTCAAGGTGTACGCCCAGTTCCGCGCGCCGCTGGACTGGTACACGATCCTGGACCTGGCCGACGTCGAGGCCGTGCGGTCGAGTCTGCTGGCTCTGTTCGACGGCTGGGCCGCTCCCGTCCTCGACCTCATCCGCCACGGCGCCGCCTTCGCCCACCGCCCCCTCTACGTCCTGCCCGTGTCCCACACCTGGACCCACGTCTTTGGGGTGACGCTGCTGGGCGACGCCGCTCATCTGATGCCCCCTCTGGGAGCGGGCGCGAACCTCGCGATGCTGGAAGGCGCCGAACTCGCCGAGTCCATCGCCACCGCCACCGCCACCGCCATCGGCACCGGCACCGGAGACCTGGACGAGGCCGTCCGCGCCTTCGAGGAGCGGATGTGGGCACGGGCCGGCAGGTGGGCGAGGATGACGGCGGCCGGTCTGGAACGCCTCGTGAGCCCGGACCCCGCCGAGGCCCTCGCCGTCTTCGACGAGGTCCAGCCGTCCTGACCGCCGGGCGTGAAAGCACGCCGCAGCCCGGGAAACAGAAAAACCCCACACGAAGTGGGGTTTCTGCTGGTGTCCGAGGGGGGACTTGAACCCCCACGCCCGATAAAGGGCACTAGCACCTCAAGCTAGCGCGTCTGCCATTCCGCCACCCGGACCAGGTGTTTGTCTCGCGGGCGCTGCCCGTTCCGACGTGGAAAACCATAGCAAACATTAAGAGGTGCTCGATCACGCCCGGGTCCGTGTGAAGGGCGCATGACGAGAGGTGGGGGGCCTTGGGTGTGCGGGCCGGGCGCGGGAGGATGAGGGGGAGCACCGCAGCGACAGTGGAAGGAACCAGCGTGAGCGAGACCAGAGCGGCCCGGACCGGCTCGGGCGAGAGCGCCGAGAACGAGGTCGTGGACCTCTGTCGTGATCTGATCCGGATCGACACCAGTAACTACGGGGACCATTCGGGGCCGGGCGAGCGGCTGGCCGCCGAGTACGTGGCGGAGAAGCTCGCGGAGGTCGGGCTGGAGCCGCGGATCTTCGAGTCCCACAAGGGCCGCGCCTCCACGGTGGCGCGGATCGAGGGCGAGGACTCCTCCAAGCCGGCCCTGCTGATCCACGGCCACACCGATGTCGTCCCGGCGAACGCCGACGACTGGACGCACCACCCGTTCTCGGGGGAGATCGCGGACGGCTGCGTGTGGGGCCGCGGCGCGGTCGACATGAAGGACATGGACGCGATGACCCTCGCGGTCGTGCGCGAGCGGATGCGCAGCGGCCGCAAGCCCCCGCGGGACATCGTGCTGGCCTTCCTCGCGGACGAGGAGGCGGGCGGCACCTACGGGGCCCGCTTTCTCGTCGACAAGCACCCCGACCTGTTCGAGGGCGTCACCGAGGCGATCGGTGAGGTCGGCGGCTTCTCGTTCACGGTCAACGAGAACCTGCGGCTCTACCTCGTGGAGACCGCCCAGAAGGGCATGCACTGGATGCGGCTGACCGTGGACGGCACGGCCGGCCACGGTTCCATGACCAACGACGACAACGCGATCACCGAGCTGTGCGAGGCGGTCGGGCGGCTCGGGCGGCACAACTGGCCGGTGCGGGTGACCAAGACGGTGCGGTCCTTCCTGGACGAGCTGTCCGACGCGCTGGGCACGCCGCTGGACCCCGAGGACATGGACGCCACGCTGGCCAAGCTGGGCGGCATCGCCAAGATGGTCGGCGCCACCCTGCGCAACTCCGCCGCCCCCACCATGCTGGGCGCGGGCTACAAGGTGAACGTGATCCCCGGGCAGGCCACCGCCCATGTCGACGGCCGCTTCCTGCCGGGGTACGAGCAGGAGTTCCTGGCCGACCTCGACCGGATCCTCGGCCCGCGCGTCAAGCGCGAGGACGTGCACGGCGACAAGGCACTGGAGACCGATTTCGACGGTTCGCTGGTGGACGCGATGCAGATCGCGCTCAAGGCGGAGGACCCGATCGCCCGCGCGGTCCCGTACATGCTCTCGGGCGGTACGGATGCCAAGTCCTTCGACGACCTGGGTATCCGCTGCTTCGGATTCGCCCCGCTGAAGCTCCCCCCGGAGCTCGATTTCGCGGGCATGTTCCACGGCGTGGACGAGCGGGTGCCGGTCGACGGTCTGAAGTTCGGCGTCCGGGTTCTCGACCGTTTCATCGACAACAGCTGACCTCGCGCCGAGTTAATCGACAGCGTGTGCGTACAGACCGGAATGAGTGAAAGGGGCTTCCTGCTCGTAGCCCGATTGCTTTCTCCTCGTTACAGGTGATGCGGTCCGCGGCTGGGGCCGCGTTTGCCAACTAGGAGGAATAATGATCAAGAAGATCGTCGCCGCTGCGGCTGTCACCGGTGGTCTGGTGCTCGCGGGCGCCGGCATGGCCGTCGCCGACTCCGGCGCCCAGGGTGCCGCTATCGGCAGCCCCGGCGTGCTCTCGGGCAACGTCATCCAGGTTCCGGTTCACGTTCCCGTGAACCTGTGCGGCAACAGCGTCTCCGTGATCGGGCTGCTGAACCCCACCTTCGGCAACACCTGCGTCAACGCCTGACGTTGTGCGTCAACCCGCAAGGGTTTGAGCCCGGTCGGCCCCGGAGTGCGCGCCATGTGCTCCGGGGCCGTCGGGTCCTTTGCCTCCGCACGGTCAAGTCCGGGGGTATTCCGGAAGGTAGAAGGCAGGAAACAACCTATGCGACAGGTCACGCGTAAAGGCCTGATCACCATGGCGGCTGCGGGCGGCGTGCTCGCGCTCAGTGGCGGTTACGCGCACGCCGACGCGGGAGCGTCCGGCGGCGCATCGAATTCCCCGGGGGTGCTTTCAGGGAATTCGGTACAGATTCCGGTCGACGTACCGGTGAACGTCTGCGGTAACTCCGTGAGCGTCGTCGGACTGCTCAACCCGGCCATGGGAAACACTTGCAAAAACGGTTCGGGAGGTGCGGCCGCGGGCCGGACCGGATCGACCGCGGGTACGTCGGGCGCCCAGGCGTCGGACAGCCGGACCTCCGGCACCCGCGCGTCGGACGACCGCGGCCAGGGGGCGCGGACGGGCACCGGCAAGCACCGGGCCGCCCGCAGCGACAACGGGGGCGGGGCAACGGCGGAGGGGTACGCACAGGGCTCACCCGGTCTGCTCTCGGGCAACCAGGTCCAGGTCCCCATCGACATCCCCGTGAACGCCTGCGGGAACAGCATCGACATCGTCGGGCTGCTGAACCCCAGCTTCGGCAACACGTGCGAGAACGAGAGCACGCCGCAGGTCGACGTTCCGGTCCCTCCGGTCACCCCGGTCACCCATGAGGCACCGCCGGCACCCGGACCGCGCACCGTCCCGAACGTGCCGGAGCCGCAGAGCATGCCTGAGGGCACCCCGCAGCTCGCACACACCGGATCGGGCGGGCTCGACCTGCTGATCCCGGCGAGCGCGGGTCTGCTGCTGGCAGGCGCGGGCACGGTGCTCTACCGCCGCGGCAGGGCCGCCTAGGAGAACCGGCACCAGGCACAGTAACGGCGAAGGGAGCGGGCCCCGCGGCAGCGGGGCCCGCTCCGTTTCACCAGGTGGCCCGCAGCTGGCGGATGATCCGGCGACGCAGCCGAACCCGGCGGCTGCCGTCGCGACGCAGCGACAGCCGGTCCAACTCCCAGTGCCCGTACTCCGCGTGGTCGGTCAGCAGGCGGGTCGTCTCCTTCCGGGACACCCCGCGCGGCACGTACACGTCGACAAATTCGTATTCCGGCATCGCATCTATTGTGCGGGCAGAGCCCCTGTACGGATAGCGTCTGCCCTATGTCTGATGCTGCGCAGCCATCCGCTGCCGAGGTACGCGCCGCCGCTGATGCGGTCAAGGTCGCGCTCGACCGTCACCTCGACGCGGTCGAACGCCGTTCCGGGGACGACGACCCCGCCGTTTATGACGCGTTCAACGCACTGGCCGCTGCGGCGGAGGTCTATGACGAACTCCTCTACGACCGCCATGACGAGGTCACCCCCTTCGAGATTCCGGGCGCGGAGGACTCCCTGCCGCCCTACAGCGGTCCCGAGGAGCCGAACGCACTCAGTGTGCTGATCCGCCGCGACTACGCGGTGGTGGAGCCGCAGCGGCTGCTCACCCAGGCGCAGCGACTCGCGGACCTGGACCCGGACGGCCGGGGCAGCGAGAGCGCGGCCGTGGTCGGCAGCAGCGTCCACGCGGCGCTGGGGGTGCTGTTCGGGGAGTACGAGGCGGACGAGATCGCGTCCCGGCACACGGAATTCGGCCTTGAGGAGGGTGACTCCACCCTCTGGGTCGCGGCGGCGGACGAACTGCCGGAGCCGGGGGAGTGGCTGGGCGCGCCCTTCGACGACGCGGACCCGCAGCTGGTGATCTGCCGGTTCGACGTCAGTGCCGTCTTCGACGAGGACGAGCTGGACGGGGAGCCGGCCGGTCTGGCGACGGACGGCTCCTGACCGGTCCGTCCTGTGCCCTACAGCCGTGACCGTCCCGCGGTGACCGGTGCCGTGCCGCGGGGCCGGGCGGATGCGCGACGCATCCGCCCGGCCCCGCGGTCTCACCCGTCCGACGCCTCCAGCAGCGTGCGCAGCCGGGTGGTGCGGTCCTGCGCGGGGGACTGGGCGACCGCGCGCGGCAGGGCCTGATCCACTCCGTGCACCACGGACAGATGCCGCTCACCCCGGCCGAAGGCGGTGTAGACCCAGGGGCGGCTGAGCCCCTGAGCCGCGTCACCGGGCAGCACGACGACCACCGCGGGCCACCGCATCCCGGCCGCCTGATGGGCGCTGAGCGCCCAGGCGTGGCGCACGGACGCCTCCACCCGCTCCTGCGGCACGACGACCGGGGTCCCCGCACAGTCCAGGTGCAGGCCCTCGGCATCGGCCGAGACGACCACGCCGGGCACGGTCCTGCCGGGCGCGGGGACATGGGCGATCCGGTCGCCGGGGTCGAACCCGCCGAACTGTCCGGGGCCGGGGTTGAGCCGCTGCTTGAGCGCCTCGTTCAGCGCCCGGGTGCCGGCGGAGCCGCCGTGGCCGACGGTGATCACCTGGGTGTCGGACGACGGCACGCCGATGGCGCGCGGCACCGAGTCGGCGACCAGCTGCACCGTGCGGTGCACCGCCTCGCCCGCGTCACGCACGGGCACGATCACCACTTCCCGGCCCGGCGCCGCCACCTGGTTCAGTTCCCCGACGCCGATGCCGGAGACCAGCTCACCGATCGGGCCGGGGTCCGGCGTACGGGAGACGATCTGCGGGCACGCACGGGCGGCCAGCACATCGGCGAACACCCGCCCCGCACCCGCCGACCCCAGCACGCCCGGATCGCCGCTGAGCACCAGACGGGTCCCGTCGGCGAGGGCCTCCACCAGCATCGCGCCGGTCTCGACGTCGAGCTGCGGGGCGTCCAGCACGACGAGCAGGTCGACGGCCACGGCCCCCTCCTCGTCCCGTCCGGGGCCCTCGGTGCCGGAGAGCAGCCCGGCCAGTGTGACGGCCGCCGACGGGTCACCGACCGCCTCGGCCAGCCGCTGCCTGCCGTCCACGCTGTGGGTGGCGCCCAGCGCCCGCAGACCGAGGCCGCCCGCCGCCGCGATCAGCGCGGCGGGCTCGGCCCTGGCCGCCTCGCCGCCGGTGTGCGCGACGAGCCCGTGGGCCGCGGCCGTACGGATCAGCTCGGCGGCCGAGGGGGAGGGCGCCGACGCGGCGGCGTCCGACCAGTCGGCGTCCTTCTCGCAGGCGTTCACCAGCCGGGCCAGCCCGTCGGCGAGGCTCTCCTCGGCCAGCGCGTACCGGTCGAGGCCGAGGAACACCTGCACCGGCTCCCGCCCGTCCCCGGCCTCCGCGCCCTGGTCGGCGTCGGCGTCCGCGTCCGGGGCCTGTGCCGGGTCCTCGGACTCCTCGGTCTCCTCGTCCTCCGGGCCGTCCTGGAAGACCAGGACGACGCCCTCGGCGACGGCGTGCTGCACGGCCGCTTCGGGGTCGGTCACCGCCCGCCCGGCGAGCGCGGCCCGTACCTCCGTCGCGTCCAGCGCGGTGTGGCCCTGGAGCGCGGCGCGCTCCAGCAGCCAGCCGACCAGGGCCGCGGTACGCCGCTCGTCGTCGGGCCCGCACGCGTCGCCCAGGAGCGCCCGTGCGAAGCCGTCCGCCTGCTCGGGACCGACGCCGGGGAGGGAGAGCAGCTGCCAGGGGTCCTCGCGCAGGGCGTCGGCCGCCTGTGCGCCGAGCGTTCCGGCGGCCGGGGCTGCCAGGCTCTCCGGAGCCCCGCCGGCGGCCAGCACGGCCGCCACGGCGGCGACCGCCTCGGGAGCGGCGCCCAGGGGGGCGCGGGCGGACTCGGGAGCCCGTTCCCGGACCGGGGGCGGCGCGGGGACGGTCCGGCGGGGCGCGGTGGGAGCGGGGGAGTCGAAGAACGCGGCTCCCGGCTTCTCGCCGCTCTCCACGGCGCGTACGGCGGCCAGCAGATCGGCGGCCGGCCCGCTCAGTTTCGTACCGGCGGGGATGGGGCCGTCCTTCTCGGCCTTGCGCTTCTCGATCCGCTCCAGCAGCTCGCGCTGGGCGGCCAGCTCCGCCTCGGCCTCGGAGACGGCCGCGGCAGCGGCGGTGTCGCCGCCGGCGCTCCCGTCGGTCCCCGCGGCGGGGTCCGTGCCGGCCGCCGCTTCGTCCGTCCCGTCCGTGTCCGTGCCGTCGGGTGCGGCGGCCGTCACCTCGTCGGCCGTCTCCCCGCCGGTGGCCGCCTCGTCATCGGTACCGTCGTCGCTCGCTTCGGCGGTCGCCTCGTCGGTCCCGGCGGCTGACTCCTCGGCCGGGGAGTCCGTAGAGGCGTCCGCGACAACGCTGTCGTCGTCGGTGGCCGAGGGGCCGGGGGATTCCCCCCGGGGAAGCGCAGTCACAGCGTGCTCCAGTCCTGGTCGGGATAGCGGTGCACGGGCGCCGACACATCGTCGAGCGCGCGGCAGATCTCGTCAGGAAGACTAAGCGCCTCCACTGACAATGCCTCCGCGAGCTGCCGCGCGTTGCGCGCGCCGACGATCGGGGCCACCACTCCCGGCCGGTCCCGCACCCAGGCGAGCGCCACCTGGAGCGGCGTCGTGGCCAGCCCGTCGGCCGCGGTCGCCACGGCGTCCACGATGCGGCTCGCCGGGTCGTCGAGGTACGGCTCGACGAACGGGGCCAGCAGTTCGGAGGCGCCGCGCGAGTCCGCCGGGGTGCCGGTGCGGTACTTGGCGGTCAGCACGCCCCGGCCCAGCGGCGACGACGGCAGCAGCCCGACACCGAGGTCGAGCGCCGCCGGCAGCACCTCGCGCTCCACGCCCCGTTGCAGCAGCGAGTACTCCATCTGCGTACTGGCCAGCCGGGTCCGCACGCCGGGCGAGGCCAGCTGCCAGGTCGCGGCCTTGGCCAGTTGCCAGCCGCAGAAGTTCGACACCCCCGCGTACCGGGCGCGCCCGCTGGACACCGCCAGGTCGAGTGCCTGGAGCGTCTCGTCCAGCGGCGTCACCGGGTCGAAGGCGTGCACCTGCCACAGGTCCACATAGTCGGTGCCGAGCCGCGACAGCGAGGCGTCGAGGGCGGCCAGCAGATGCCCGCGCGAACCGTTGAACCTGCGGTAGGGGTCGGGCACGCTGCCGGCCTTGGTGGCGATGACCAGATCGCGCCGCGGCACCAGGCTGTCGACGAGGCGACCGAGCAGGTACTCGGACTCGCCGCCGCCGTACACGTCCGCGGTGTCGACCAGGGTGCCGCCCACCTCCCAGAAGGCCTTCAGCTGCTCGGCAGCGTAGTGCTCGTCGGTGTCCCGGCCCCAGGTGAGGGTGCCGAGCCCGATCCGGGACACTCGAAGGCCGGTGCGGCCGAGATGCCTCTGCTCCATGGGCGCTGAGATTACTGGCCAGGGGTCCACTCGTCGCAGGGCTGTGGACAACCGGGGCCCGGGGCGCCCCCTGCCGCATCGCGTTCCCGCGCGCTAGAGTCCGGAGCACAGGGACGTTACTGATCAGTAAGGAGAGCGGCTATGCGGCTCGGCATCAATCTCGGCTACTGGGGCGCGGGTATGGACGGGGACAACCTCGCCGTCGCGCAGGAGGCCGACCGGCTCGGCTACGACGTCTGCTGGGCGGCCGAGGCGTACGGATCGGACGCCCCGACCGTGCTGACCTGGGTGGCCGCGCAGACCGAGTCCATCGACGTCGGCTCCGCGATCATGCAGATCCCGGCCCGCCAGCCCGCCATGACGGCGATGACCGCGGCCACCCTCGACTCGCTCTCCGGCGGCCGGTTCCGGCTCGGCCTCGGGGTGTCCGGACCGCAGGTCTCCGAGGGCTGGTACGGCGTCAAGTTCGACAAGCCGCTGGCCCGCACCCGGGAGTACGTCGAGATCGTCCGCAAGGCGATGACCCGCGAGCGGCTGTCGTACGAGGGGCAGCACTGGACGCTCCCGCTGCCGGACGGGCCGGGCAAGCCGATCAAGCTGACCGTGCACCCGCAGCGCGAGCACATCCCGCTGTACATCGCCGCGATCGGCCCGAAGAACATGGAGCAGACCGGCGAGATCGCGGACGGGGCGCTGCTGATCTTCCCCTCCGCGGAGCACCTGGAGGACACCGCGGTGAAGCATCTGCGGGCGGGCCGGGAGAAGGCCGGCAAGACCATGGAGGGCTTCGACGTCTGCCCGACCCTGCCGCTCGCCGTCGGCGACGACGTCAACGGCCTCGCCGACATGTTCCGGCCGTACACCGCGCTGTACGTCGGCGGTATGGGCAGCCGCAAGCAGAACTTCTACAACCAGCTCGCCCAGCGCATGGGGTACGAGAAGGAAGCCGCCGAGGTCCAGGACAAGTACCTGTCCGGCGACAAGAGCGGTGCGGCCGCCGCCGTACCGCACCAGCTGATCGACCAGACCACGCTGCTGGGATCGGTGGAGCGGATCTCCGACCGGATGCAGGCCTACGCGGCCGCGGGGGTCACGACCCTGACCCTGGCCCCGGCCGGCTTCACGCTCGACGAGCGGATCGCCGCGCTGCGCGCCGGTACGGAGGCGCTGGAGCGGTCCGGTCTCGCCTGAGCCCTGTTTCCGGACACGATGGGGCCCGTTCCGAAAGCAGGGCGGCACTACGGCCGTGGTGGGGGCTCGGGGGCCTCCCCGCCACGGCCGTCACGCGGAACAACGCGACCGGGGCGGTTGGGTTACGGGGCAGTGCGGAAACGATTCGCCAAAGGCCTGTCCGCACCGCGCGCACGTTCGGCCCAGTGCGGGGGCCTTCCTGTTGCCCGTCGGGGCCGGGAGCATTTGACTGTCCCTCGGCGGATGCCGGCACGGAGGTGGCAGTGATGCTCTCGGCAAAGAACCTGTTCCAGGAGATTCTCGACGACGACGAGTCGTTCCGGCTGTTCTGCTCCATCGCCGCCGGTGGTGAGTCCCAGGGAGGCTGGGAGAACGGCCGCATCGCGGCCCTCGCACCCGCCAGCCAGCGCGCGCTTGCCCCCAAGATCGCCCGGCACGGCGCCGACGAGGACAAGCACGGCCGGATCTTCAACGCCCTGCTGAGCAAGCGCGGCCTGGTGCCCGTCGAGGTCCCGCACGAGACCGACTACACGATGCTGCTGGAGAAGTACGGCATCGGCCTCGCCCATGAGCAGCTGGGGCGGGAGGAGCCGCTCGCCGAGCGCGACATCATCACCTACCTCGCACACAGCCGGGTGACCGAACAGCGCGCCTCCGAGCAGATGCGGCTGCTGCGGAGGTATTTCGCCGACCACCCCGACCTGGGCCGCGCGGTGCGGATGATCTCCAACGACGAGGACAACCACCTGGCGTACTGCCACGAGGAACTGCTGCGCTTCGCCCGGTCGGGACACGGCCGTACGATCCAGAGCATCCTGCGCGAGTGCGCGCTCGCCGAGATCCGGGTCTACCGCGATGTCAGCCTCGCGGTGATGGACCACATGGGCCGCATCCTGGGCTGGCCGAGGGCCAAGGCCGCGCTGCTGGCGGCGGGAATCCACGCCGTCTACGCGTACGAGCGCCTCGTGGGCTGGCGGCGCATGGTGAGCCTGGCGCCGCCCGAGCGGCGGGACGCGCTGGGCGGTCCGGCCGTGCCGGCACCCGAGTACGGCTGAGAGGCTGCCGGGCGGCCTCCGGGTCCGGGACCGGTACCCGTCAGAGCCAGCCGCGCCGCTTGAACTGCCGGTACAGGCCCAGGACCACACCCGCCATCAGCAGGATCACCGCCGGATAGGCCCACGCCCACTTCAGCTCCGGCATGTGCTTGAAGTTCATGCCGTAGATCCCGGCGACCATGGTCGGCACCGCCGCCATCGCCGCCCAGGCCGAGATCTTGCGCATGTCGTCGTTCTGCCGCACTCCCATCTGGGCGAGATGCGCGGACAGGATGTCGGAAAGCAGCCGGTCGAGACCCTCCACCTGCTCGTTGGCGCGCGTCAGGTGGTCCTGGACGTCCCGGAAGAAGGGCTGCGACCGGTCGTGGACGAAGGGCACCCCCGCGCCCGCCAGCCGGGCCATCGGGGTGGCCAGCGGGACCGTCGCCCTGCGGAACTCCAGCACCTGGCGCTTGAACGTGTAGATGCGGGCCGCGGTGTTCTTGGAGTCGGCGGTGGCGGTCGGGGCGAAGACCTCCGTCTCCAGCTCCTCCAGGTCGACCTGGAGCTCGCCCGCGACATCGATGTAGTGGTCCACGATCGCGTCGCTGATCGCGTACAGCACCGCCGTGGGCCCGTGCTTGAGCACTTCGGTCTCGGCCTCCAGCCGGCGGCGCACGGCGGCCAGCGGCGCACCCTCGCCGTGCCGGACCGTCACCACGAACGAGTCGCCTATGAACACCATCAGTTCGTCCGTGCTGACCGTGTCGCTCTCGTGGTCGTACACGACCGGCTTTATCACCGCGAACAGCGAGTCGTCGTACACCTCCAGCTTCGGGCGCTGGTGCGCGGCCAGGGCGTCCTCCACCGCCAGCGGATGCAGCCCGAACTCGCTGCTGACCAGTTTGAACTCCTTCTCCGTCGGCTCGTGCAGGCCGATCCACAAGAAGGCGTCACCCGTGGCCCGAGCCTCTTCGAGAGCATCGGAGAAGTCGGCCGGGCCGTCGGTGCGGCGTCCGTCCCGGTAGATGGCGCAGTCCACAATCACGGCGCGCATTCTGCCCTGCTCCGGTCCCCGGCGCACGTTTGCCGGAGCGTCGGCCTACGCTGGCCGGTATGCCCACCCTGATCCTCGTACGCCACGGACGCTCCACCGCCAACACGGCCGGGGTGCTCGCGGGCCGCACCCCCGGCGTCGCGCTCGACGAGCGCGGCGCCGAGCAGGCCGCGGCGCTCCCCGGCCGGCTGGCCGCACTGCCCCTCGCCGCGGCCGTCAGCAGCCCCCTGCAGCGCTGCCGCGAGACGCTGCGGCCGCTGCTCGACGCCCGGCCGGACCTGCCGCTGCACACCGAGGAGCGGATCAGCGAGTGCGACTACGGCGACTGGTCGGGCCGCAAGCTCGCGGAGCTCGCCGACGAGCCGCTGATGACGGTCGTGCAGCAGCACCCGTCGGCGGCGGCGTTCCCCGGCGGCGAGTCCATGAGGGCGATGCAGGCACGCGCCGTCGACGCGGTCCGGGAGTGGGACGCGAGGATCGAGGCGGAGCACGGCGAGAACGCCGTCTACGTGATGTGCTCGCACGGCGACATCATCAAGTCCCTTGTCGCCGACGCGCTCGGCATGCATCTGGACCTCTTCCAGCGGGTCCACGCCGACCCGTGCTCGGTCACCGCGATCCGTTACACCAGGCTGCGGCCCTTCCTGCTGAGGCTCGGCGACACGGGCGATCTCGCCCCGCTGGCCCCGCGCGAACCGGCCCCCGACGAGGGCGGGGCGGCGGGCGGAGGGGCGGATGCCGCGGTCGGGGGCGGCGCTGGGGCGCCGTGATCGCTCCGCGCAGTAGGGTGGACGCGCCGTAGGCGCCATTCCGGGAGGACTCTCCCGGGCCCCGGCCGACCCCCATCCGCGTCAAATCACAAGGGAGACAGGACGTGTCCCGTCAGGTGTTCCTCTACGACCCCCCGGACCGTTTCGTGGCCGGTACGGTCGGGCTGCCTGGACGTCGTACGTTCTTCCTGCAGGCATCCTCAGGCGGACGTGTCACCAGCGTTGCCCTGGAGAAGACCCAAGTCGCCGCGCTCGCCGAGCGGGTGGACGAACTGCTCGACGAGGTGGTCCGCCGCACCGGGGGGAATTCCCCGGTGCCCGCGGTGGCCCCGATGGACGTCACCGACACCGCTCCGCTCGACGTACCCGTCGAGGAGGAGTTCCGGGTCGGCACGATGGCACTCGCCTGGGACGGCGAGGAACAGCGCATGATCGTCGAGGCACAGGCCCTCGTCGAGCTGGACGCGGAATCCGTCGAGGATCTCGCGGAGGCCGAGGAGCGGCTGCTCCAGGACGAGGAGAACGGCCCGCCGATGCTCCGGGTCCGGCTCAGCGGGGCGCAGGCCCGCGCCTTCGCCAAACGAGCCCTGGACGTCGTGAACGCCGGCCGCCCGCCGTGCCCGCTGTGCAGTCTCCCGCTCGATCCGGAAGGACACGTATGCCCCCGCCAGAACGGATACCGCCGCGGGGCCTGACCGACGCCGAGCGGGTGACCCTGCTCGGCAAGGGCGAGCTCACCGTTCTCGGACAGGTGCGGGGGGCCTCCAACGCGGTGCTGTACTGCTCGGTCGCGTACGAGGGCGAGCAGGCGCACTGCGTCTACAAGCCGGTGGCCGGCGAACAGCCCCTGTGGGACTTCCCCGACGGCACGCTCGCCCAGCGCGAGGTGGCCGCCTACGAGGTCTCCGAGGCGACCGGCTGGGGTCTGGTGCCGCCGACCGTGCTGCGGGACGGGCCCTACGGCGAGGGCATGTGCCAGCTGTGGATCGAGGCCGCGCCGCAGGACGAGGGCGTACCGGGGCTGCTCGCGCTCGTCGAGGACGAGGAGCCGGCCCAGGGCTGGAAGGCCGTGGCCCTCGCCGAGGTCGGTGAGGGCAAGACGGCGCTGCTGGTCCACGCGGACGACCCCAGGCTGCGGCGGCTCGCGGTCCTGGACGCGGTGATCAACAACGGCGACCGGAAGGGCGGGCACCTGCTGCCCGCGCCCGACGGCCGGCTGTACGGCATCGATCACGGCGTCACCTTCAACGCCGAGGACAAGCTGCGCACCCTGCTGTGGGGCTGGGCGGGCGAGCCGCTGCCGGCGGAGGCCGTGGAGGTGCTGGACCGGCTGGCCGGGGAGCTGGAGGCGGGGGCCGCACTGGTCACCCGGCTGGGCGAACTGATCACCGCGGCCGAGATCGAGGCTCTGCGGGCCCGCGTGGCGGGGCTGCGGTCCACGGGGCTCCACCGGGAGCCGAGCGGTGGGTGGCCGGCCATTCCGTGGCCGCCGGTATAGGCCGGGGCCCGGCGGGCGGCCCCTGACGCGACCGTCCGTCCCGGACCGGCGCGGGTGCGCGGGCGGGGGAGCGACGCACCTTTCGGGGCGGCGCGCAAGAGTGCCTCTTCGGACAGGTTGCCCCCTCCGGTTCGTATCCGGAAGCCGCGTCCGGTTACGCTCATTGCATGCATGCCTGGCCCGCTTCTGAGGTCCCCGCCCTGCCTGGCAAGGGCCGCGACCTTCGGATCCACGACACCGCGACCGGCGGACGGATCACCCTTGACCCCGGTCCCGTCGCCCGCATCTATGTCTGCGGCATCACGCCGTACGACGCGACCCATATGGGTCATGCGGCGACCTACAACGCGTTCGACCTCGTTCAGCGCGTGTGGCTCGACACCAAGCGGCAGGTTCACTATGTCCAGAACGTGACCGACGTGGACGATCCGCTGCTGGAGCGGGCCGTGCGCGACGGTGAGGACTGGACCGAGCTCGCCGAGCGCGAGACGGCCCTGTTCCGTGAGGACATGACTGCCCTGCGCATGCTCCCGCCGCAGCACTACATCGGAGCCGTCGAGGCGATACCCGGCATCGTGCCGCTCGTCGAACGACTCCGGGACGCGGGCGCCGCCTACGACCTCGACGGCGATGTGTACTTCTCCGTCGACACCGACCCGCGCTTCGGCCAGGTCTCCAACCTGGACGCCGAGGCGATGCGGCTGCTCTCCGCCGAGCGCGGCGGCGACCCGGAGCGCCCCGGCAAGAAGAACCCCCTCGACCCGATGCTCTGGATGGCCGCCCGCGAGGGCGAGCCGAGCTGGGACGGCGCCTCGCTCGGTGCCGGCCGGCCCGGCTGGCACATCGAGTGCGTCGCCATCGCCCTGGACCATCTCGGCATGGGCTTCGACGTCCAGGGAGGCGGCTCCGACCTCGCGTTCCCGCACCACGAGATGGGTGCCTCGCACGCCCAGGTGCTGACCGGCGAGCACCCGTTCGCCCAGGCGTACGTGCACGCCGGAATGGTCGGCCTGGACGGCGAGAAGATGTCGAAGTCCAAGGGGAACCTGGTCTTCGTCTCGGTGCTCCGCCGCGACGGCGTGGACCCGGCGGCGATCCGTCTCGCCCTGCTCTCGCACCACTACCGGTCCGACTGGGAGTGGACCGACCAGGTGCTCGCCGACGCGGTGGACCGTCTCGCGCGCTGGCGCGCCGCCGTCTCGCGGCCCGACGGGCTCAGCGCCGACGCCCTGGTCGAGGAGGTCCGCGAGGCCCTCGCCGACGATCTGGACACCCCGACGGCACTGGCCGCGGTGGACCGCTGGGCCGAGCGGCAGACCGCCGGGGGCGGCACGGACGAGGGGGCGCCGGGACTCGTCTCGCGCACCGTCGACGCGCTGCTCGGTGTCGCGCTGTAACCGCCCGCGGGATCACATCCGTTCACCGGCCCCGAACTTCTTGTGAAGTTCGGGGCCGGTTCCGTTTTATCCATGGTCAAATGCTCGATGCTGCGCTAAAAGCGCTCTATGCAATCATCAACGCGCATCAGAGCGGCAGTAGTTGCAGCGCTGCTGGGGTTGTTCGCCGTCCTCTCGGGACCGGGCAGCGCACAGGCGGATCCGGCCGCCCCCGCCGGGTCGACGGTCGGCGATCTCACGGGCTTCTCGGCCGACGGATCCGTCTACCACCTGCGTGCGGGCGCCGCCGAGGCCCGCGTCAGCTTCGTGTCCGACGAGACCTTCCGCATCGAACTAGCCCCGGACGGCACGTTCTCCGACCCGGCCGGCGACGCCATCGTCCTGCCCCAGGGAGCCCCGCCCCGTACCCGGTGGAAGGAGCGGAGCGACCGCTACGACCTCTCCACCGGAGACGTCACGCTGCGTGCCTACAAGTCGCCCCTGCGATTCGCCCTGTACCGGGCCGACGGCAGCCGGGTCTGGTCCGAGGCCAAGGGGATCAGCTGGGACGGCGAGAAGACCACCCAGACCCTCGCACGCGGCGGCGACGAGCAGTTCTACGGCGCCGGTATGCAGAACGGCCGCGGCAACACCTCGCACCGGGGCCAGACCGTCGAGGTCGGCGTCGACTACAACTGGGACGACGGCGGTCACCCGAATTCGGTGCCCTTCTACCTCTCGTCGGCCGGCTACGGGGTGTTCCGCAACACCTTCGCGCCCAACACCTACGCCTTCACCGACCCGGTGACCACCAGCGCGAAGGAACAGCGCTTCGATGCCTACTACTTCGCGGGTGACGCCAAGGACGTCATCGGCCAGTACACGAAGCTCACCGGCAAGCCGTTCCTGCCGCCGGTGTACGGCATGGAGATCGGCGACTCCGACTGCTACCTGCACAACGCCAACCGCGGCGAGCGCCGCACCAAGGACTCGCTGAAGGTCGCCGACGGATACGTCGAGAACGACATGCCGAACGGCTGGATGCTCGTCAACGACGGCTACGGCTGCGGCTACGAGGACCTCGCGGAGACCGCCGAGGGCCTCCAGGACCGCGACATGCAGCTCGGCCTGTGGACCGAGGACGGCATCGACAAGCTCGGTGACCAGGTCAAGGCGGGCCAGCGCGTCGCCAAGCTGGACGTGGCCTGGGTCGGTGACGGCTACAAGTTCGCCCTGGACGGCTGCAAGGACGCGTACAAGGGCATCGAGGACAACAGCGACGCCCGCGGCTTCACCTACGCCCCCGAGAGCTGGGCGGGCGCGCAGCGCTGCGGTGTCCAGTGGTCCGGCGACCAGTACGGCACCTGGGACTACATCCGCTGGCAGATCCCGACCTACGCGGGCGCCACGATGTCCGGCCTCGCCTACACCACGGGCGACGTCGACGGCATCTTCGGCGGCAGCGCCAAGACGTACACCCGTGACCTCCAGTGGAAGATGTTCCTGGGGACCACGATGACCATGGACGGCTGGGCGGACAGCGACAAGCAGCCCTTCCGCTACGGGGAGCCGTACACCTCCGTCAACCGCGACTACCTCAAGCTCAAGGAGTCGCTGCTGCCCTACCAGTACTCCTACGCGCACGAGGCGACGAAGACCGGCGTCGGCATGGTCCGCCCGCTGGTGCTGGAGTACCCGGACGACCCGAAGGCCGCGACGGACGCGGCGAAGTACGAGTTCATGTCCGGCGAGGACTTCCTCGTCGCCCCGGTCTACCAGGACAGCACCGAGCGCGACGGCATCTACCTGCCGAAGGGCACCTGGACCGACTACTGGACCGGGCGGACCTACCAGGGCCCGGTCACCGTCAACGACTACAGCGCCCCGCTCGACACCCTTCCGCTGTTCGTCAGGGGCGGCGCCAGTGTGCCGATGTGGCCGGGCATCCGCTCCTACCAGGACCGCACCGCCGGCTCCCCGCTGGCCTGGGACATCTACCCGCAGGGCAAGTCGTCGTTCACCCTGTACGAGGACGACGGCGTGACCCGGGAGCACCGCGACGGCGCGTACGCGACCCAGACCGCCGATGTCCGCGCACCGGCCAGGGGCGCGGGCGACATCACCGTGAACATCGGTGAGAGCAAGGGCGGGTTCACCGGGAAGCAGCGCAGCCGCCCGTACGAGTTCAGTGTGCACACCGGCTCGGAGCCGAGCGCGGTGAAGCTCACCGGCAAGCTGCCCCGGCTCGGCTCGGCCGCCGCGTACGCCTCGGCGAAGCAGGGCTGGTGGTACGACCGCGACGACCGCGGCGGTGTGGTGAAGATCAAGACGGCACCGCTGTCCACGGGCAGGAAGTTCTCCGTGAAGCTGGAGAACACCAGCGCCGTCGGCGGACGGAACGCGGCCGCGACGGCCACCGTCTCCGCGCCGCAGGGCCAGGAGACCGGCGCGGGCGCCCCGGCCACCGTCGCCGTCGACGTCACCGCCGGCAAGGCCGATGTCACGGACGCCGAGGTCTCCCTGGACGTCCCCAAGGGCTGGAAGACCACCGCGGCCCCCGCCGTGCACCGGATCCCGGCGGGCACCACCCGGCGGGTCGAGGTGTCGGTCACCCCGGCGAAGGACGCCGCGCTGGGGGAGGCGCGGATCACCGCGCGCGCCCGCTACCGCTCGGCGGGCGAATCCCGAACGGCGGTTCAGCGGATCGCCGCCGCGGTGATGCCGCAGCCGCCCACCGGTGAGGTGTGGGCGAGCGATCTGGAGTGGCTGGGTTCGGTCAACGGCTACGGTCCGGCGGAACGAGACCGCAGCAACGGCGAATCGGGCGCGGCCGACGGCGGCCCGCTCACGCTGGCCGGGAAGGTGTACGAGAAGGGGATCGGCACCCACGCCGACTCCGACATCGAGGTCTATCTCGGCGGACAGTGCTCGAAGTTCACCGCGGACGCGGGGATCGACGACGAGATCGACGGATACGGCGAGGTGGCGTTCTCCGTCGAGGCCGACGGCAAGGTGCTCTGGACCTCGCCGAAGGTGACCGGGGCGTCGGCGGCCGTACCGGTCGACGTGCCGATCGACGGCGCGCGCCATGTGCGTCTGAAGGTCACGGACACCAACGGGTCCAAGACCGGCGACCACGGCGACTGGGGCGCCGCGCGCTTCACCTGCTCCTGAGTGTCCGTGACGAAGCGAGGGAGCCGGGCGGGTGTCCACCCGCCCGGCTCCCGGCTGTCCGGTTCCTGGTTCTCCGGCTCCCTGCTGTCCGGCTCATTCCTCCGACGAATTTCCCGACGGATTTCCCGGCGAGTCATCCGGCGGATCCTGCGAGGCGTCCTCCGGGGCACTTTCCGGGGCGCCCTCCGGCCGTTCGCCCGGCGTGGAGTCCGGCCGGGAGTCCGGTGTGGAGCCTGTCGCGGGGCCCGTCGCGGGTCCGGTCGCGGACCCGCTTCCGGATCCGCTCACCGGCCCCGGTCCGGTCTCCGGCCGGGTCGGCTTCGGCGGCCTGGTACGGCCGCTCGACGTGTCCCGCAGATACGAGCCGTCGCCGCTCTCCGTCGCGTGCCCGCCCGGACCGGAAACCGGACCGGGGTCCCGGCGCCGCAGATAGCGCTCGAACTCCCGGGCGATGGCCTCACCGCTCGCCTCGGGGAGCTCCGCCGTGTCCCGGGCCTCCTCCAGCGTCTGCACGTACTCCGCCACCTCGCTGTCCTCGGCGGCCAGTTGGTCGACCCCGAGCTGCCAGGCGCGCGCGTCCTCGGCCAGTTCACCCAGCGGGATGCGCAGCCCGATGAGATCCTCCAGGCGGTTCAGCAGTGCCAGGGTGGCCTTCGGGTTGGGCGGCTGCGACACGTAGTGCGGCACCGCCGCCCACAGGCTCACGGCGGGCACACCCGCGTGGGTGCACGCCTCCTGGAGGATGCCGACGATGCCGGTCGGCCCCTCGTACCTGGTCTCCTCCAGGTCCATGGTCCGCGCCAGGTCCGGATCGGACGTGACGCCGCTGACCGGTACCGGTCGGGTGTGCGGGGTGTCGCCGAGCAGCGCACCGAGCACCACCACCATCTCGACGCCCAGTTCATGGGCGAAGCCCAGGATCTCGTTGCAGAACGAGCGCCAGCGCATCGACGGCTCGATGCCCCGGACCAGGACGAGATCGCGGGGCTTGTCCCCGCCGATGCGGACCACGGAGAGCCGGGTCGTCGGCCAGGTGACCTTGCGTACCCCGCCGTCCAGCCACACCGTCGGGCGGTTGACCTGGAAGTCGTAGTAGTCCTCGGCGTCCAGCGCCGCGAACACCTCGCCCTTCCACTCCCGGTCCAGGTGCGCGACCGCCGTGGAAGCGGCGTCACCTGCGTCGTTCCACCCCTCGAACGCGGCCACCATGACCGGGTCGATCAGCTCGGGAACGCCCTCGAGCTCGATCACCCAGGCCTCCTTCCGAAGTTCCCTTGCGTACGGAACAACCTTACGGCTTCCGGCCGCCCTCGCCGCAGCCCCTGCGCACGGCCGGGTGAACCCGGGCCACGAAGGTGCATCACCGGCCGAATCAGGGCATCAGACCCGTCATACATCCGAGCTGTGTGGGGGCAATTTCGCCTCAACCCTGGACGTTGGGGCCTTCGGGGCGCTATACATCGGATGACCAGAGCAGAGGTCCGATGTTATTTCCCCTGGGGGCGCGCATGAGTCAGACCGTCACGGACTTCGAGGTTCACGACATCCGTTTTCCGACCTCGGAACAACTGGACGGCTCGGACGCCATGAACCCCGATCCCGACTACTCGGCTGCCTATGTCGTACTGCGTACCGACGCCGCGGACAACGATGGTGGCGGTATCGAGGGACATGGCTTCTGTTTCACCATCGGGCGCGGCAACGAGGTGATGGCGGCCGCCATCCAGGCGCTGCGGCCCTATGTGGTGGGGCGTCCCGTGCCCCGCACCGCGGCCGACCTCGGTGCGCTGTACCGGGACCTCACCCACGATTCCCAACTGCGCTGGCTGGGGCCCGAGAAGGGCGTGATGCACATGGCGGCCGGCGCGGTCGTCAACGCCGCCTGGGACCTGGCGGCGAAGCGGGCGGACAGACCCGTCTGGCAGTTCCTGGCCGAGATGACGCCCGAGGAACTCGTCTCCCTCGTCGACTTCCGCTACCTCAGCGACGCCCTCACCCCCGAGGAGGCGCTCGCGATCCTGCGGGCCGCCGAACCGGGCCGGGCCGAGCGGGCCGAGCGGCTGCGTGCCGAGGGATACCCCGCCTACACCACCTCGCCCGGCTGGCTCGGCTACTCCGACGACAAGCTGGTCAGACTGGCGAAGGAGGCCGTCGCCGACGGCTTCACCCAGATCAAGCTGAAGGTCGGCGGCGACCTCAAGGACGACATCCGCAGGCTCGGGCTCGCCCGTGAGGCTGTCGGCACCGGCGTACGGATCGCGGTCGACGCCAACCAGCGCTGGGACGTCGCCGACGCGGTGGAGTGGATGACCGCGCTCGCGCCGTACGACCCGCACTGGATCGAGGAGCCGACCAGCCCCGACGACATCCTCGGCCACGCCGCCGTGCGCGCCGGGCAGCCGGTCAAGGTCGCCACCGGCGAACACGTCGCCAACCGGGTCGTGTTCAAGCAGCTGCTCCAGGCCGGCGCGGTCGACTTCGTCCAGATCGACGCGGCGCGGGTCGCGGGTGTCAACGAGAACCTGGCGGTCCTGCTGCTCGCCGCCAAGTACGGCGTTCCGGTCTGCCCGCACGCGGGCGGCGTCGGCCTGTGCGAGCTGGTGCAGCACCTCTCGATGTTCGACTATGTGGCGGTCTCCGGCACCTGGGAGGACCGGGTGATCGAATACGTCGATCATCTGCACGAACACTTCGTCGACCCCACCGTGATCGACTCCGGCCGCTACCGGACGCCTTCGTCCCCGGGCTTCTCCGCCCGGATGCTTCCGGAGTCGATCGCCGCACACCGCTATCCGGAGGGTCCCGTATGGCAGGCCCGACGCACCACTGAGGAGGACGGCCGATGACCGGTACACGCGACTTCGAGGGAATGAACGCCCTGGTGACGGGCGGCGCGTCCGGGATCGGGGCCGCCGTCGCGACCCTGCTCCTGGAGCGCGGCGCCCGTGTGGCGGTCCTGGACCGGGAGACCGCGGGCGCCCCCGAGGGCACCCTCGCCGTCAAGGCGGACGTCACCGACGACGCGGCCGTGCGCGAGGCGGTCGACCGGGCGGCAGCCGAACTGGGCTCCCTGCACACGCTCGTGTCGAACGCGGGCATCGGTTCCATCGGTTCCGTCGAGGACAACGACGACGACGAGTGGACCCGGGTCCTGGACATCAACGTCCTCGGCATGGTCCGCACCGCCCGGCACGCCCTGCCGCACCTGCGGCGCGCCGCCGCCGGGCGCCCCGGCGCCGTCTCGATCACCCAGACCTGTTCGATCGCCGCGACCGCCGGGCTGCCGCAGCGCGCCCTGTACAGCGCGAGCAAGGGCGCGGTCCTCTCACTGACCCTCGCGATGGCCGCCGACCACGTCCGCGAGGGCGTCCGCGTCAACTGCGTCAACCCCGGCACCGCGGACACCCCGTGGATCGGCCGGCTGCTCGGCCAGGCCGGCGACCCGGCCGCCGAACGCGCGGCGCTCAACGCCCGGCAGCCGCTGGGCCGGCTGGTCTCCGCCGACGAGGTGGCCGCCGCGATCGTCTACCTCGCCAGCCCCGCCGCGGCCTCCGTGACGGGCACCGCACTGGCCGTCGACGGCGGAATGCAGGGCCTGCGCCTGCGCCCCGCCGACAGCTGACCACAGGATGTGCGGCCCGAGCCGAACACCTGGGCCGCACACCCCGCACCACCTGCACCACGCACCCCAGCAATGCCATCAGATCTCCGAGCCGGTACTCCACAAAGGAAACGGGACACCAATGAGAGTGCGTACGACGAGTGCGGCGGCCTGCGCCGTACTGCTGGCCGTCACTGCCCTCGCGGGCTGCAACCGCGAATCATCGGACGACGGTGCGGGTGGCGGGAAGGTCGGTATCGACCTGCCGCGCAGCGACAGCGACTTCTGGAACTCCTACCAGAACTACATCCAGAAGGGGGTCAAGGGCGGCGAGGTCAAGGCGCTGCCGCTGACCAACTCGCAGAACGACATCGGCAAGCTGGTCGCCAACGTCCAGACCTTCACCGACCAGGGCGCCAAGGCCGTGGTGATGGCTCCTCAGGACACCGGCGCGGTGGCCGAGTCGCTCAACACCCTGAACGAGAAGAAGATCCCGGTCATCAGCGTCGACACCCGCCCGGACAAGGGCAACATCTACATGGTGGTGCGCGCCGACAACAAGGCGTACGGGGCCAACGCCTGCAAGTACCTCGGCGAGCAGCTGAAGGGCAAGGGCAAGGTCGTCGAGTTCCAGGGCGACCTGTCCTCGATCAACGGCCGCGACCGGTCCCAGGCCTTCAAGGCCTGCATGGACAAGGACTTCCCGGACATCAAGGTGTTCGAGCTCGCCACCGAATGGAAGGGCGACGTCGCCTCCGCGAAGCTCCAGTCGACGCTGGCCGCCCACCCCGACATCAACGGCATCTACATGCAGGCCGGCGGTGTCTTTCTGCAGCCGACCCTCGCGCTCCTGGAGCAGAAGAAGCTGCTGAAGCCGGCCGGTTCGCCGGGCCACATCACCATCATCTCCAACGACGGCATCCCGGAGGAGTTCGACGCGATCAAGGCCGGGAAGATCGACGCGACGATCTCCCAGCCCGCCGACCTGTACGCGAAGTACGCGCTGTACTACGCCAGGGCGGCGCTGGACGGGAAGACCTTCAAGGAGGGCCCGACCGACCACGACTCCAACATCATCAAGATCCCGAACGGCTTCGAGGACCAGCTCCCCGCGCCGCTGGTGACCAAGGACAACGTCGACGACCCGAAGCTGTGGGCCAACCAGCTGGAGAAGAAGAACTAGCCATGGACCAGGGACCACCACCCGCCGTACAGGCGGAAGGCGTCGTCAAACGCTTCGGACCGACCGTCGCGCTCGACGGGGTGCGGCTCACCGTGCAACCCGGTGAGTCGCACGCCCTCGTCGGCCGCAACGGCGCGGGCAAGTCGACCCTGGTCAGCGTGCTGACCGGACTCCACAGGGCGGACGCGGGGACGGTCACCTTCGGCGGGGAGCCCGCGCCCGCCTTCGGGGACACCACGGCCTGGCAGTCGAAGGTCGCCTGCGTCTACCAGAAGTCCATGGTCGTCCCCGATCTGACCGTCGCCGAGAACCTCTTCCTCAACCGGTTCGACGACAACGCCCGCTGGATCAGCTGGGGGAGGCTGCGCAAGCGCGCGGAGCAGCTCCTGGCCGACTACGGCGTCCAGGTCGACCCGAACACCCGGGCGCGCGATCTCGCCGTCGAGCAGCGGCAGTTCGTCGAGATCGCCCGCGCGCTGTCCTTCGGCGCGCGGCTGATCATCCTCGACGAGCCGACCGCCCAGCTCGACGCCCGGGGCATCGGGCGGCTCTTCGACAAGCTCCGGGAACTGCAGAGCCAGGGAGTGGCGTTCCTCTTCATCTCCCACCACCTGCAAGAGGTGTACGAGCTCTGCACGGCGGTCACCGTCTACCGCGACGCCCGCCACGTGCTGACCGCCCCGGTGGCGGACGTGGCGAAGACGGATCTGGTGGCGGCGATGACGGGCGAGAAGTCCGGCGGCGCCGTCGCCTGGCACGCGGCCGGCACCGCCACACCGCCCGACGCCTCGGCGGAGCCCGTCCTGCGCACCGAGGGGCTCACCCTGGAGGGCAGGTTCGAACCGCTGGACCTCCAGGTGCGTCCCGGTGAGGTGCTCGGCCTGGCCGGCTCCGCGGCCAGCGGCAACACCGCGCTGGGCGAGGTCCTGGCGGGCATGCGCAAGGCGGGCGGCGGCACGGTCCGGGTGCACGGCGAGGCCGTACGACCGGGGAGCGTGCCGCACGCGCTGGCCGCCGGGATCGGCTACATCCCGGAGGACCGGCACGACCAGGGCCTCGTCCTGCAGCGCAGCGTCGCCGAGAACGCCACCCTCACGGTCACCGACCAGCTCGGACCGTGGGGGACCGTACTGCCCTCCCGTACGCGGGAGTTCGCCCGGGGCATGATCGACTCGCTGGACATCAAGACCCAGGGCCCCGAACAGCCCGTCTCCGGGCTCTCCGGCGGCAACCAGCAGAAGGTGGTGGTCGCCCGCGCGCTGGCCCGCAAGCCCAGCGTGCTGGTGGCGGTCCGGCCCACCGCGGGGGTGGACGTCAAGTCCAAGGACTCGCTCCTCGGGGTCGTCCGGCGGGTCGCCGACGAGGGCAATGCCGCGGTCGTCGTCTCGGACGAGCTGGACGACCTGCGGGTCTGCGACCGGGTGCTCGCCCTGTTCCACGGGCGCGTGGTCGCCACGTTCGCAAGCGGGTGGACCGACGGGGAACTCGTCGCCGCCATGGAAGGTGTGGGGGAAAGGGAATGACCGGCACGATACGGCCGTCCACGGCCGAGGACATCAACGGGGGACCGAAGGGCCCAATCGGCGACGACAGCCCGCTGAGCCGGCTCAAGCTGATCCGGTGGAGCGACTTCTCCCTGGTGCCGGTCATCCTGGTGCTGATGGTGATCGGCTTCATCGTCTCGCCGGTCTTCCTCACCTCGGACAACCTGATCAGCGTCGTCCAGCAGTCCTCCGAGCTCAGCCTGCTGGTCCTGGGCCAGGCGCTGATCCTGATCTGCGGGCGGATGGACCTGTCGCTGGAGTCGACGATCGGCATCGCGCCCGTCGTCGCCATGTGGCTGGTGCTGCCCGGCGACGACGGCCGCTTCGCCGGCCTCGGAGTGCTCCCCACCTGGATGGCGATTCCGCTCTGCCTGCTGGTGGGCCTCGTCATCGGCGCGATCAACGGCTTCCTGATGCTGAAGCTGCGGGTCAACGGCTTCATCGCCACGCTCGGCATGCTGACCATGCTGCGCGGACTCCACATCGGCATCACCGAGGGCAAGTCCATCACCGATGTCCCGGAGTCCTTCCGCTACCTGGGCAAGAGCCAGTGGTTCGGCGTTCCGGCCGCGGTCTGGATCTGCCTGGTGCTCTTCGCGATCGGCGGCGCGGCGCTGGCCTGGCTGCGGCACGGACGCTCGCTGTACGCGATCGGCGGCAACCCGGAAGCGGCGCGCGCCGCGGGTATCCGGGTCGACCGGGTCACCTGGATCGTGCTCGCCATCGGCGGTCTGCTGGCGGCCTTCGCGGGCATCCTCTACACCGGCCACTACGGCGCGGTCGCCGCGACGCAGGGCAACGGCTGGATCTTCCAGGTGTTCGCCGCGGCGGTGATCGGCGGTATCAGCCTCAAGGGCGGGCGCGGCACCCTGTTCGGTGCGCTGACCGGCGTACTGACGCTTCAGCTGGTGGTCAACGTGATGACCCTCGGCGGCGTCCCGGCCCTCTGGAACCAGTTCCTCAACGGCGCGATCATCATCGTCGCACTGGTCATCTCCCGCTTCGCGAGCGGTGAGAAGCAGGACTGAGCGGTACAGGCACAGAAGAACGCCGGCGGGGCTGAATTCCTTTCAGCCCCGCCGGCGTTTGCGGCGCGGGGCGCGGGGCGGAGCCCCGGTTCACCCCGCGCCCCGCGGCTACAGCGTCGACCGCAGCCACTGCTCCACGCTGGCCACGTGCACCGTCGCCCAGGACCGCGCGGCCTCCGCGTCGCGGTCCCGCAGCGCCGACACGATCGCCCGGTGCTCATGCAGCGTGCGGCTCACCGCGTCCTCCTGGGTCAGACCGCGCCAGACACGGGCCCGCGTCGTCGGCCCCGAAAGACCGTCGAGCAGCGAGCAGAGCACCGAGTTGCCCGAGGACTGGACGATGCCGCGGTGGAACTCCAGATCGCAGGCCACCAGCTCCTCGACCGAGGGGCGGCTGCCCAGGGCGTCCAGCTGGGAGCTGAGCATATCCAGCTGCTCCTCGGTGATCCGGCTCGCCGCCATCGCGGTCGCGGCCGGCTCCAGGATCCGGCGGACCGCCAGGAACTCCAGCACCGTGTCGTCGCGGTGGAAGTCCACCACGAAGCTCAGCGCCTCCAGCAGCAGCTGCGGATCCAGACTGGTGACGTAAGTGCCGTCGCCCTGCCGCACGTCGAGAATGCGGATCAGCGACAGGGCGCGCACCGCCTCCCGCAGCGAGTTGCGGGACAGGCCGAGCTCCGCGGCGAGTTCGCTCTCCTTGGGGAGACGATCGCCGGGCCGTAGCGCACCCGAGACGATCATTCCCTTGATCTTCTCGATGGCCTCGTCAGTGACAGCCATGGGCGACCTCCAGACATCCGATGTATCGCCCTATTATGCGTCCCCGGAGGCGGCCGGTGCGCCCTTCGGGGCAACCTGTGCGACGGCGGTCCCGCGAGGCGGGGCGTTTCGCCCGGTTCCGTACGGCGGAGTCCGAAAGCGTCCGCCGCGGCCGGCACGTACAGAAGGGGGCGGCGTCCATGGATGGACACCGCCCCCTCCCGGCGCGTCAGCTCCTGCGGTCGCCGAGCACCGACTCGACGCCGGCCCGGATCTCGTCCGTGGCCAGACCCCGGATCGTCAGCGTCGTCCGGCGGCGCAGCACGTCGTCCGCCGTCTCGGCCCACTCGTGGTCGCGGGCGTAGGCGACCTGCGCCCAGATCTCCGGCGCGTCCGGGTGGATGCGCCCGGCGAGCGCCGGGTTCTCGTTGGCCAGCCGGGCGATGTCGAAGGACAGCGAACCGTAGTGCGTGGCCAGGTGCCGTGCCGTGTCGGCGGACATCCGCGGTCCGGGCGTTCCCCCGTCGACCAGCAGCCGGTGCGCGACCGCGTTCGGGTTGGCGATACCCGGCAGCGGGAGCTTCTTCGGCAGCCGGGCCATCGGCTCCATGTCCTCGGCCAGCGGGTGACCGGGGAGCGCGGCCAGCTTGTTCATCACGGTGCGGCCGATGTGGCGGAACGTCGTCCACTTGCCGCCCGCCACCGACAGCATCCCGCCGCGGCCCTCCGTCACGACGGTCTCGCGCTTCGCCTTGGAGGTACCGCCGGGACCGCCCGGCAGCACCCGCAGACCCGCGAAGGAGTACGTGATCAGATCGCGCGACAGCTGCTGGTCCCGGACCGAGAACGCCGCCTCGTCCAGGATCTGCGCGGTGTCCTTCTCGGTGACCGCGACATCCGCCGGATCGCCCTCGTACTCCTCGTCCGTCGTACCGAGCAGCAGCATGTCCTCCCACGGCAGGGCGAACGTGATCCGGTACTTGTCGATCGGGGTGGCGAGCGCCGCCTTCCACGGGCGGGTGCGCTTGAGCACGAGGTGCGCGCCCTTGGAGAGACGTATGGAGGGCGCCGCGTCCGGGTTCTCCATCTTCCGCAGGTGGTCGACCCACGGCCCGGTGGCGTTGAGCACCAGCCGGGCGTTGATCCCGAACTCCGTGCCGTCCACGGAATCCCGCAGCTCGGCACCGGTCACCCGGCCCCTGGTGAAGCGGAGCCCGGTCACGGCGGCGTGGTTGAGCACGGCGGCGCCCGCCTCGACGGCCGCGCGGACCGTCATCAGCGCCATCCGCGCGTCGTTCATCTGGTCGTCGCCGTAGACCGCGACGGCCTTCAGGTTGTCGGTACGCAGCTCCGGCACATCGCGCTGCGCCCTCGCCGGGCTGATCACGTGGCCGACGCCGTCACCGAAACCGGAGAGCGCCGAGTACGCGAACACGCCCGCGCCGAGCTTGGCCGCGCCGTGCGGCCCGCCCTTGTAGACCGGCAGGTAGAAGGTGAGCGGGTTGGCGAGGTGCGGTGCGACCTGACGGGACACCGCACGCCGCTCGAAGTGGTTCTCCGCCACCAGCTTCACCGCGCCGGTCTGCAGGTAGCGCAGACCGCCGTGGAGCAGCTTGGAGGAGGCGGAGGAGGTGGCGCCGGCGAAGTCGCCGGCGTCCACCAGGGCCACCCGCAGCCCGGACTGCGCGGCATGCCAGGCGGTGGAGATGCCCAGGATGCCGCCGCCGATCACCAGGAGGTCGTACGTCGCCTTGGAAAGCTGCTCCCGGGTCTCGGCGCGGCTCGGAAGGGAGCCGGAGGCCGGGTGCGTCCCGAGGGCGGGGACGCTCTGCAGGGTGGTCATGTTTCTCTACTCCTCGGCAGTGCTGTTGTCGAGCCAGCCCATGGAGCGTTCCACAGCCTTGAGCCAGCTCTTGTACTCGCGGTCGCGGGTGTCCGCGTCCATGTGGGGGGTCCACTCGGCGGCCCGGCGCCAGTTGGCGCGCAGCGCGTCGGTGTCCGGCCAGAAGCCGACGGCCAGGCCGGCGGCGTAGGCGGCGCCGAGGCAGGTCGTCTCGGCGACCATGGGCCGCACCACGGGTGCGTCCAGGAAGTCGGCGAGCGTCTGCATCAGCAGGTTGTTGGAGGTCATGCCGCCGTCGACCTTGAGCGCGGTCAGCTCGACGCCGGAGTCCTTGGTCATGGCGTCGCTGATCTCGCGGGTCTGCCAGGCGGTGGCCTCCAGCACGGCACGGGCGATGTGCGCCTTGGTGACGTAGCGGGTGAGACCGGCGATGACTCCGCGGGCGTCGGGGCGCCAGTAGGGGGCGAACAGGCCGGAGAAGGCGGGCACGAAGTACGCGCCGCCGTTGTCCTCGACCGACGAGGCCAGGGTCTCGATCTCGGCGGCGGACTGGATCAGGCCCATCTGGTCGCGCATCCACTGCACCAGCGAACCGGTGACGGCGATCGACCCCTCCAGGGCGTAGACCGGCTTCTGCTCGCCGATCTGGTAGCCGACCGTGGTCAGCAGCCCGTTGTAGGAGTTGACGGGCGTCTCGCCGGTGTTCAGCAGCATGAAGGTGCCGGTGCCGTACGTGGACTTGGCCTCGCCCTCGGCGAAACAGGTCTGGCCGAACAGCGCGGCCTGCTGGTCACCGAGCG
The DNA here is from genome assembly GCF_055587045.1 of Streptomyces sp. NPDC048671. Taxonomy (NCBI): domain Bacteria; kingdom Bacillati; phylum Actinomycetota; class Actinomycetes; order Kitasatosporales; family Streptomycetaceae; genus Streptomyces; species Streptomyces sp. NPDC048671. The sequence goes on from NZ_JBVJHB010000009.1 coordinate 169,533, forward strand.
CGGAGGCGACCGGGACCCCGTCGAGCACGCCGCCCTTGGCATGCCCGTAGACCTCGGCCGAGGACCGGATCTCGGGCAGCACCGCGGCCGGAATGCCGATGGACGCGAGGATCTTGTCGTCCCACGCCATGTTGTGCAGGTTCATCAGGAGCGTGCGCGAGGCGTTGGTGACGTCGGTGACGTGCACGCCGCCCTCGGTGCCGCCGGTCAGGTTCCAGATGATCCAGGAGTCCATGGTGCCGAAGAGGATGTCGCCGCGCTCGGCGCGCTCGCGCAGTCCCTCGACGTTGTCGAGCAGCCAGCGGACCTTGGGCCCGGCGAAGTACGAGGCGAGCGGCAGCCCGGTCTCGCGGCGGAAGCGGTCCTGGCCCACGTTGCGGCCGAGCTCCTTGCAGAGCGCGTCGGTGCGGGTGTCCTGCCAGACGAGGGCGTTGTGGACGGGCTCACCGGTGCTCTTGTCCCACATCAGTGTGGTCTCGCGCTGGTTGGTGATGCCGATCGCCTTCACGTCGGCGGCGGTGATGCCCGCCTTGACGATGGCGCTCGCCACGACCTCCTGGACGTTCTCCCAGATCTCGGTCGCGTTGTGCTCGACCCAGCCCGGCTTCGGGAAGATCTGCTCGTGCTCCTTCTGGTCGACGGAGACGATCCGGCCGTCCTTGTCGAAGACGATGCAGCGGCTGGAGGTGGTGCCCTGGTCGATGGCCGCGATGAACGGCCCGGTTCCGTGGGTGCCGGTGGTAGGTGCGTCGGTCACGGTGTGCTCCCGGAAGGTCTGTGGGGTCTTGGGGTTACGGCGCGGGGCTCTGCGGCTCAGGCGAACGCGAGGTTGTAGAGCCCGCCCGCGAGCGCGCCGCCGATGAGGGGGCCGGCGACCGGGATCCAGGCGTAGCCCCAGTCGGAGCCGCCCTTGTTCGGCAGCGGAAGCAGCGCGTGCACGATACGCGGACCGAGGTCGCGAACCGGGTTGATCGCGTATCCCGTCGGGCCGCCGAGCGAGAGGCCGATGGCGACGACGACCAGGGCGGTGATCAGCGCGCCGAGCGCGCCGAGGCCGTTGCCGTTGTCGTTGAGGCCCTGGGTGAGGATCGCCAGGACGAGTACGACCGTGGCGATGATCTCGGTGACGACGTTCTGTACGACGTTGCGGATCTCGGGGCCCGTCGAGAAGATGCCGAGCACCGGTCCCGCTTTGGGGGCCGCCGCCGGGTCGACCATGCCCTCTTCACCCGTATGGGCCTTCAGGATCTCCGGATCCGTCAGATGTGCCCGGAACTGTCCGTAGTACGTCAGCCAGACCAGCACCGCGCCGATCATCGCGCCGAGGAGTTCGGAGGCGAGGTAGAGCGGTACGTCGCTCCACTTGGTGCCGCCCTCGATCGCCAGACCGATGGTGACGGCCGGGTTGAGATGCGCGCCGGACACGCCGCCCGCCAGATAAGCGCCGGTCAGGACCGCGAAACCCCACCCGAAGGTGACCGCGAGCCAGCCGGCGTTCTGTGCCTTCGAGTGCTTGAGCGTGACGGCGGCACAGACACCGGCGCCGAGCAGGATGAGCACGGCGGTACCTATGGTCTCGCCGATGAAGATGTCGGAGCTGGACACCCGCGACTCCTTTGTCCTTCGTCCAGGAAGCCGAACCCCGGGTCCCTCCGGTGGTCCGCGCCCTCATGTGAGGGCGTTACCGGCCCTTCGCACTGTCACACCCTAACGCTTGTTTCCGTCAGATGTTCGACAATGCCGACCGGTGAACGGCAGTGTTTCTCCCAGGTGAACGGGGCGTCAAGGGGTCTGTGGCCTACAACTCGATTGAGCCGCTCGCCGCCGATGATTCCGGCCGGGGCGTCGGAGCCGTCGGCCCGGCGGTCACCCGGCCGGCTCTCAGAAGCGCCTGGCGCCCAGATCGCGGGAGACCGCGCGGGCGCAGTCCCGTACCGCCGCGACGAGATCGGGCCGCAGCTCGCCGTCCGCGCAGAGCCGTTCCACCGCGCCGGTCACGGCCACGGCGCCGACCGGCATCCGGCGCCGGTCGTGGATCGGGGCGGCCACCGCGGCGACGCCCTCCCAGGTCTCCTCCATGTCGGCCGCCCAGCCGCGTGCGCGGATCAGGTCGAGCATCGACTCGAACTCCTCCGGATCGGTGACGGTGCGGGGCGTGAAGGACTGCCGCTCGGACTCCATGGCCTCCGTGTGCGCCACCGGGTCGTAGGCCGCCAGCACCTTGCCCAGGGCCGTGGAGTGCAGCGGCTGCATGGCCCCCACCTCCAGTACCTGCCGGCTGTCGTCGGGCCGGAAGACGTGATGGACGATGAGGACGCCCCGCTGGTGCAGGACGCCCAGATGGGCGCTCTCACCGCTGGAACGGGCCAGGTCGTCCGTCCAGACCAGCGCGCGGGCCCGCAGCTCGTGGACGTCCAGATAGCTGTTGCCCAGGCGCAGCAGCTCCGCGCCGAGCTGATAGCGGCCGGAGGCGGCGTCCTGCTCGACGAAGCCCTCGTGCTGGAGCGTGCGCAGGATGCCGTGCGCGGTGCCCTTGGCCAGCCCCAGCGAGGAGGAGATGTCGGAGAGTCCCAGTCGCCGCTCGCCGCCCGCCAGCAGCCGCAGCATCGCGGCCGCCCGTTCCAGCGACTGGATGTTCTTGGCCATCGCGCCGTACTCCTCCACTGTGGTTCGACAATGCTGAACAGTATCGGTCCATGCCGACCAGTGCTCCATCGCAGCAGAATTCTGCGGCACCCCACCCGGCCCGGACAGCCCCCTGAACAGCATGCGGTCCGATTCGTGGGACAGAGTGACGGCCCGGGACGCCGCCCGGCTACCCTGGCCGGGTGCGCCTTCCGCCGAAGCCGCAAAGCCGACAGCCGTCGCATCCCAGGGAGTACATCCATGGCCTCGTCGCCGACCCCTTCCGCTGACAGCCGGACCCGATCCGCAGCCCTCCGCGAGGCGCTCGCCACCCGTGTGGTGGTGGCCGACGGTGCCATGGGCACCATGCTCCAGGCACAGGACCCCACGCTTGAGGACTTCGAGAACCTCGAAGGCTGCAACGAGATCCTGAACCTCACCCGCCCCGACATCGTGCGTTCCGTGCACGAGGAGTACTTCGCGGTCGGTGTGGACTGCGTGGAGACGAACACCTTCGGCGCCAACACCGCGGCGCTCGGCGAGTACGACATCGCCGAGCGGGTCCACGAGCTGTCCGAGTCCGGCGCGCGCATCGCCCGCGAGGTCGCCGACGAGTTCACCGCCTCCACCGGACAGCAGCGCTGGGTGCTCGGCTCCATGGGGCCCGGGACGAAGCTGCCGACACTCGGCCACGCCCCGTACATGAAGCTCCGCGACGGATTCCAGGAGAACGCCGAGGGGCTGATCGCCGGTGGCGCGGACGCGCTCATCGTCGAGACGACCCAGGACCTCCTGCAGACCAAGGCCGGCATCCTGGGCGCGCGGCGCGCGCTGGAGGCCCTGGGCAGTGACCTGCCGCTGCTGGTCTCGCTGGCCTTCGAGACGACCGGGACGATGCTCCTCGGCTCGGAGATCGGCGCCGCCCTGACGGCCCTGGAGCCGCTCGGCGTCGACATGATCGGCCTGAACTGCTCGACCGGACCGGCCGAGATGAGCGAGCACCTGCGCTACCTCACACGCCACTCCCGCATCCCGCTGCTCTGCATGCCCAACGCCGGACTGCCGGTCCTGACCAAGGACGGCGCGCACTTCCCGCTCGGCCCCGAGGGACTCGCCGACGCCCAGGAGACGTTCGTCCAGGAGTACGGGCTCTCGCTGGTCGGCGGCTGCTGCGGTACGACCCCGGAGCACCTGCGCCAGGTCGTCGACCGGGTCCGGGGCTCCGCCCTCACCACCCGAGACCCGCGCCCCGAGCCGGGCGCCGCGTCGCTCTACCAGACGGTGCCGTTCCGCCAGGACACCTCGTACCTCGCGATCGGTGAGCGTACGAACGCCAACGGCTCCAGGAAGTTCCGCGAGGCCATGCTGGAAGCCCGCTGGGACGACTGCGTGGAGATGGCGCGCGACCAGATCCGCGAGGGCGCGCACATGCTCGACCTCTGCGTCGACTACGTGGGCCGCGACGGCGTCGCCGACATGGAGGAGCTGGCCGGCCGCTTCGCCACCGCCTCCACCCTCCCGCTCGTGCTCGACTCCACCGAGCTGCCCGTGCTGCGGGCCGGGCTGGAGAAGCTCGGCGGCCGCGCGGTCCTCAACTCGGTGAACTACGAGGACGGCGACGGGCCCGAGTCGCGGTTCGTGCAGGTCACCCGGCTGGCCGCCGAGCACGGTGCCGCGCTGATCGCGCTGACCATCGACGAGGAGGGCCAGGCCCGCACCGTCGAGCACAAGGTCGCCATCGCGGAGCGCCTCATCGAGGACCTGACCGGCAACTGGGGCATCCAGGAGTCGGACATCCTCATCGACTGCCTCACCTTCACCATCTGCACCGGCCAGGAGGAATCGCGGGGCGACGGCATCGCGACGATCGGGGCGATCCGCGAGCTGAAGAAGCGCCACCCCGACGTCCAGACCACGCTCGGACTGTCGAACATCTCCTTCGGCCTCAACCCGGCCGCCCGCGTCGTGCTCAACTCCGTCTTCCTCGACGAGTGCGTGAAGGCGGGCCTCGACTCCGCCATCGTGCACGCGTCGAAGATCCTGCCGATCGCCCGGCTGGAGGAGGAGCAGGCGAAGGTCGCGCACGACCTGATCTACGACCGCCGCTCCGAGGGCTACGACCCGCTGCAGAAGCTCATGGCGCTCTTCGACGGCGTCAACATGAAGTCGATGAAGGCCGGCAGGGCCGAGGAACTCCTCGCGCTGCCGCTCGACGAGCGCCTCCAGCGCCGCATCATCGACGGCGAGAAGAACGGCCTGGAGGCCGACCTCGACGAGGCGCTCCAGAGCCGCCCGGCCCTCGACATCGTCAACGACACCCTGCTGGAGGGCATGAAGGTCGTCGGCGAACTGTTCGGCTCGGGCCAGATGCAGCTGCCGTTCGTGCTCCAGTCCGCCGAGGTCATGAAGACCGCGGTGGCCCACCTGGAGCCGCACATGGAGAAGTCGGAAGCCGAGGGCAAGGGCACCATCGTCCTGGCCACCGTCCGCGGCGATGTCCACGACATCGGCAAGAACCTCGTCGACATCATCCTGTCGAACAACGGGTTCAACGTCGTCAACATCGGCATCAAGCAGCCCGTCTCCGCGATCCTGGACGCCGCCGAGGAGCACCGGGCCGACGTCATCGGGATGTCCGGCCTCCTGGTCAAGTCCACCGTGATCATGAAGGAGAACCTCCAGGAGCTGAACCAGCGCAAGCTGGCCGCCGTCTACCCGGTGATCCTCGGCGGCGCCGCCCTCACCCGCGCCTACGTGGAGCAGGACCTGCACGAGATCTACGAGGGCGAGGTCCGCTACGCCCGCGACGCCTTCGAGGGGCTGCGCCTGATGGACGCGCTCATCGCGGTCAAGCGCGGCGTGCCGGGCGCCACCCTGCCCGAGCTCAAGCAGCGCCGCGTGCCCAAGCGCGAGACCGTCGCACCCGAGCCCGAGGAGCCGGAGGAGGGCGTCCGCTCCGACGTGGCCGTCGACAACCCGGTCCCCACCCCGCCGTTCTGGGGCACCCGGGTCGTCAAGGGCATCCAGCTCAAGGAGTACGCCTCCTGGCTCGACGAGGGCGCCCTCTTCAAGGGCCAGTGGGGCCTCAAGCAGGCCCGCGCCGGTGACGGGCCGACGTACGAGGAACTGGCCGAGACCGAGGGCCGCCCGCACCTGCGCGGCTGGCTCGACAAGCTGCACACCGAGAACCTGCTGGAAGCCGCCGTCGTCTACGGCTACTTCCCCTGCGTCTCCAAGGGCGACGACCTGATCCTGCTGCACGAGGACGGCTCGGAGCGCACCCGCTTCACCTTCCCGCGCCAGCGCCGCGGGCGCCGCCTGTGCCTCGCGGACTTCTTCCGTCCGGAGGACTCCGGCGAGACGGACGTGATCGGCCTCCAGATCGTCACCGTCGGCTCCAGGATCGGCGGCGAGACCGCCAAGCTCTTCGAGGCCAACGCCTACCGGGACTACCTGGAGCTGCACGGGCTCTCCGTCCAGCTGGCCGAGGCGCTCGCCGAGTACTGGCACGCCCGGGTCCGCTCGGAGCTGGGCTTCGCCGGTGAGGACCCGGCCGAGGTCGAGGACATGTTCGCGCTGAAGTACCGGGGCGCGCGCTTCTCCCTCGGCTACGGCGCCTGCCCGGACCTGGAGGACCGGGCGAAGATCGCCGACCTGCTCCAGCCCGAGCGGATCGGCGTGCACCTGTCCGAGGAGTTCCAGCTCCACCCCGAGCAGTCCACGGACGCCATCGTCATCCACCACCCCGAGGCCAAGTACTTCAACGCGCGGTAGGACGCCGTTCAACGCGTGGTAGCGGGACGAGTCGTACACTGGTCGGTCCAGTGCAGGCCGGTCGCCTTCCCTCCGGGGAACGGTGGCCGGCCTTCTCGCCCCTCATGAAAGGTGTGCCGGATGACGAGTACGATCCCCGCGTCCTTGACCCGTACGGCCGAGGGTGCTGCCCTGCAGGCCGTGTTTCTCGACATGGACGGCACCCTGGTCGACACCGAGGGCTTCTGGTGGGACGTCGAGACGGAAGTCTTCGCGGACCTCGGGCACCGGCTGGACGAGGCGTGGCGGGAGGTGGTCGTCGGTGGACCGATGACCCGCAGCGCCGGATACCTGATCGACTCCACCGGCGCCGACATCACGCTCCCCGAGCTGACCGTGCTGCTCAACGACCGCTTCGAGAAGCGCATCGGCCTCGGCGTGCCGCTGATGCCGGGCGCGGCCCGGCTGCTCGCCGAGCTGGGCAGGCACGAGATCCCCACCGCCCTGGTCTCGGCCTCGCACCGGCGGATCATCGACCGGGTGCTGGACTCCGTGGGCCACCACCACTTCGCGCTGACCGTCGCGGGCGACGAGGTCACCCGGACGAAACCGCACCCGGAGCCGTATCTCGCCGCCGCGAGCGGCTTCGGCGCCGACCCGAGGCTCTGCGCGGTCATCGAGGACACCGCGACCGGGGTGGCCGCGGCGGAGGCGGCCGGGTGCCTTGTGGTCGCCGTGCCGTCGGTGTCACCGATCGCACCCGCCGCCGGCCGGGTCGTCGTGAGTTCTCTCGAAGAAGTCGATCTCGCATTTCTCAGGGGACTGGTCACGGGAATGCGTTGAACCGCATACCGAGAGTGCTTCTGTGAATGAACGGAAAAACTCTCGGCGTCGGAGCGTGCTTTTTCTGTCGTGCTCGTGTGTGCGCAAGCCGGGTTCATGTCAACACCCGAAAGTGTTCACCGAGAATTCTACTGCGTGACCTTCATCACCCTTTTGGCCGCCAATGCGTACGAGGGATTCGGTCGGCCGCCCCTTTTGGGGTGCCCATGTGTCCCGGTTCATGAATCCCTGTACGAATCATTCCGGTATCCGGGAATCGGCTCGTCACGCATTCCCGTCACCATCCCATTACGTACCGAGCGGCACCCGTCCCGCATTGCCGGCCGGGCGCACTAATGTCGTTTTCTCCACGACCGGGTGAGGGAGAACGTCCAGGATGAACCGTAAGACTCTGGTGCTGCCGGCCGTCGTCGGCCTGCTCGCGCCCGTACTCGCCGCCTGCGGCGCGTCGGACGGTGGAAGCGATGGCGGCGCCGCCATCGTTGTCGGCACCACGGACCAGTTCGCCGGCTCGAAGGACGCCCCCGCACCGCTCGACCCCGCCATCGGCTACGAGGCGGGTGTCTGGAACGTCCTGCGGCAGACCGTGCAGACACTGATGCACGTCCCGCGCGGCGGCGGCGAGCCGGTGCCCGAGGCCGCCGAGAGCTGCGCCTTCACGGACACGGAGAACGAGAGCTACCGCTGCAAGCTGCGCGGCGGCCTGGAATTCGCCGACGGGAGCGCGGTCACCGCCGAGGACGTCAAGTACTCCATCGACCGTGTCATCCGGATCAAGTCCACCAATGGGCCCGTCGCCCTGCTCGACAACATCGACACCATCGAGACCAAGGGCGACCGCGAGGTCGTATTCCACCTCCGGACCTCGGACGCGACCTTCCCCTACAAGCTCGCCACCCCGCCCGCCGGAATAGTCCAGTCGGACAAGTACCCGGCGGCCTCCCCGCGCGACGGATTCCAGGTGGACGGCTCCGGTCCGTACACGATGAAGCCGGAAGTGAAGAACGATCAGGTCGTGAAAGTCGTCTTCACGAAGAATCCCCATTACAAGGGGGATCTCAAGGTGCTCAACGACAAGGTCGAACTGGATCTCTTCCCCGACGCCACCGCCATGGGCAGGGCACTCGACGAGAAGAAGATCGACATGATGACCCGCACCATGTCGCCGAAGCAGTCGCAGAAGATGCTGGAGCACCCCAAGGACGGCATCAAGCTGACCGAGATGCCCGGCCTCGCCATCAGCTACCTCGGATTCGACACCAACGACCCCGCCGTGCGGAACAAGGCGGTCCGCCAGGCCATCGCCCAGGTCATCGACCGCGGCCAGATCGCGAGCGAGGTGTACGGCACCACGGCCGAACCCCTGTACTCGCTGATCCCGTCCGGCATCGCCGGGCACACCAACTCGTTCTTCAACAAGTACGGCGAGCCCAGCACGGCCAAGGCGACCAAGATCCTCAAGGACGCCGGGATCCGCACCCCGGTGAAGTTCACGCTGCACTACACGAGCGACCACTACGGCGACGCCACCGCGACCGAGTTCAGGACACTGCGCGAGCAGCTCAACGGCACCGGTCTGTTCGACGTGACCGTCCGGGGCACCCCCTGGGCGAAGTACCGTGCGGCCGAACTGCGCGGCGAGTACGCCGTCTACGGAATGGGCTGGTTCCCCGACTTCCCGGACCCGGACAACTACACGGCGCCCTTCCTCGGCAGGAACGACTTCCTCAACTCGCCCTACGAGTCGGCCGCCGCCCAGAAGACGCTCATCCCGCAGTCTCGCCGCGAGGCCGACCGCAGCGTCGCCGCCAGGACCTTCGAGCAGCTCCAGGACATCGTCGCCGAGGACGTCCCGGTCCTCCCGGTCTGGCAGGGCAAGCAGTACGTCGCCTCCCGCGACGGCCTCACCGGCGTGGAGTGGGCGGTCAACTCCTCCGCCGACCTCCAGCTCTGGGAGCTGGGGGCCGTCCAGTAGGCCGCGGCACAACCTGAGCCCCGGCCTGAGCCCCCGGCGCGGTCACTGGGCGCCGGGGCGCACCAGTCCGCTCTCATAGGCGTAGACGGCCGCCTGCACCCGGTCGCGCAGCCCCAGCTTCGTCAGTACATGCCCCACATGCGTCTTGACCGTCGTCTCACTGACGAACAGATCCGCGGCGATCTCCGCGTTCGACAGCCCACGCGCCACCAGCTTCAGAACCTCCACCTCGCGGTCCGTCAGCGTGTTCAGCGCGTCCGGCACCGGCTCCTCGCCGGACGGCAGATGGTCCGCGTACTTGTCCAGCAGCCGACGCGTGATACTCGGAGCGAGCATCGCCTCGCCACCCGCGACCACCCGGATCGCCTGCACCAGCTCATTGGCCGGGGCGTCCTTCAGCAGGAAGCCGCTCGCACCGGCACGCAGCGCCTCCACCACGTACTCGTCGAGATCGAACGTGGTGAGCACCAGCACCTTCGCCGGACCGTCCCGGCCCGGACCGGTGATCTGACGCGTCGCCTCGACCCCGTCCATCCGCGGCATCCGGATGTCCATCAGCACCACATCGGGCTGCAGCGCCCGCACCTGATCGAGAGCCTGGAGACCGTCACCGGCCTCGCCCACCACCGCGAGATCACCCTCCGCCTCCAGAATCATCCGGAAGCCGGTGCGCAGCAGCGGTTGGTCATCGACCAGCAGGACGCGGATTGCCACAGGATCTCCTCAAGGTCCTTCAAGGGCCACAGGCCGGCCGGCCTCAGCACGGACCGGGTCCATTCTGCCCTGGACGTCCTGCCCCGGCTCCGCCGGGCGTACCGACAGCGGATAGACCGGGGGAGTGCCACCGAATTCGGGACAGAGCGACTGATGGTCGCACCAGCCGCACAGCTTCGTCGGCCGCGGCCGCCACTCACCGGTCTCCGTGGCCAGCGAGATCGCCTCCCACAGGGCCAGCAGCTTGCGCTCCACCCGCTCCAGGTCAGCCACCACCGGGTCGTACGTCATCACGTCCCCGCTGCCGAGATAGACCAGCTGGAGCCTGCGCGGCACCACACCCTTGAGCCGCCAGATGACCAGCGCGTAGAACTTCATCTGGAACAGGGCGCCCTCCGCGTACTCCGGACGCGGCGCCTTCCCCGTCTTGTAGTCGACGATCCGGACATCGCCCGTCGGCGTCACGTCGATCCGGTCGATCACTCCGCGCAGCCGCAGCCCCGACTCCAGCTCCGTCTCGACGAACAGCTCGCGCTCGGCGGGCTCCAGCCGCGTCGGATCCTCCAGCGAGAACCAGCGCTCCACGAGCCGCTCCGCCTCCGACAGCCAGCGCGAGAGCCGCTCACCCCGCGGATCCTCGGCGAACAGCTCCGACAGCTCCGGCTTCGACTCCAGCAGCCGGTCCCACTGCGCCGGGATCAGCGCCGTGGCCCGGCCGGGGGTCCGCTCCGTCGCCGGATTGTCGAAGAGCCGCTCCAGCACCGCATGGACCAGCGTCCCCCGGGTAGCCGCCTCACTGGGCTTCTGCGGCAGCTTGTCGATGACCCGGAAGCGGTACAGCAGGGGACACTGCATGAAGTCACTCGCCCGCGACGGGGAAAGGGACGAGGGCGGCTGAGGCGGCCGCGGCACTGAGGTCATGACGAAGACCCTACGACCCGCCACTGACAACAACCGGCATACCATCGACCACAGACCCCAGAACACTGCATGATCGTGCCGGACGGCACCGACCGAAGGGACCTCGTGGACGAGAGCGGCAACAGCGGGCGGCCGCAGCCCGGCGCAGGCGCAGGGGGAACAGACCCCGGCACCGGCCCCGACAAGGGCAAACCGGGGCGCCGCGAAGAGCCCGGAGGCGGCATCCTCATGGGCCGCCCCTTCGGGGTGCCGGTCTACGTCGCACCGAGCTGGTTCCTCGTCGCGGCCCTGATCACCTGGGTCTTCGGCGGCCAGCTCGACCGGGTCCTGCCCGGCCTGGGCGCGGCACGTTACCTCGTCGCGCTCTTCTTCGCCATCGCCTTCTACGCCTCCGTACTCGTCCACGAACTCGCACACACCGTGGTCGCGCTGCACTACAAGCTCCCGGTGCGCCGCATCCAGCTCCAGTTCTTCGGCGGCGTCTCCGAGATCGAGAAGGAATCCGAGACCCCCGGCCGCGAATTCGTCCTCGCCTTCGTCGGCCCGCTGCTCTCCCTCGTCCTGGCCGGCGTCTTCTACATCCCGCTGAACTTCGTCGAGCGCGGCACCGTCCCCGGCGTCCTCCTCGGCGGGCTGATGATCTCCAACCTCATCGTCGCCGTCTTCAACCTGCTGCCCGGCCTCCCGCTCGACGGCGGCCGGATGCTCCGCGCCGTCGTCTGGAAGATCACCGGCCGCCCGATGAGCGGCACCGTCGCAGCCGCCTGGGTCGGCCGCGCCCTCGCCGTCATCACCCTCATCGGCCTTCCCCTCCTCACCCGGACCGGGTCGTTCGGCAACAACACCGACGACCTCAGCGGCATGGACACCGTCATCGACGCCCTGCTCGCCGCGGTCCTCGCCGCCATCATCTGGACCGGAGCCGGCAACAGCCTGCGCATGGCCCGGCTGCGCGAGCACCTCCCCGACCTGCGCGCCCGCGCCCTCACCCGGCGCGCCGTACCGGTCGAGGCGGCCACCCCGCTCTCCGAGGCGCTGCGCCGGGCCAACGAGGCCGGCGCCCGCGCCCTCGTCGTCGTCGACGGAAACGGCGACCCCAAGGCCGTCGTCCGCGAGGCCGCCATCGTCTCCGTCCCCGAGCACCGCCGCCCCTGGGTCGCCGTCAGCGGCCTCGCCCAGGACCTCACCGACGACATGAAGGTCCCCGCCGAGCTGGCCGGCGAAGCCCTCCTGGACCGGCTCAAGGCCAGCCCCGCCACCGAGTACCTCGTCGTCGAGGACACCGGCGAGATCTACGGGGTGCTGTCCACGGCCGACGTGGAACGGGCGTTCGTCGCCGCCATGGCCCGGCCCGCCGTCTGAGCCCCGTCCCTGTCCCGGCAGGCGGTCGGAGCGCACGGAAACACCGGTACGCTGGTCACATGTCTGAACCGACCGGTGCCGCCCGCCGACGTGGGCCCTTCAAAGTCGGGGACCAGGTCCAGCTCACCGATCCCAAGGGACGCCACTACACCTTCACGCTCGAAGCCGGAAAGAACTTCCACACCCACAAGGGTTCTTTCTCGCACGACGAGCTGATCGGTGCTCCCGAGGGCAGTGTTGTCCGTACCACGGGGAACGTCGTCTATCTCGCGCTGCGTCCCCTGCTCCCCGACTACGTCCTGTCCATGCCCCGCGGCGCCGCCGTGGTCTACCCCAAGGACGCGGGGCAGATCCTGGCCTTCGGCGACATCTTCCCCGGCGCCCGTGTCGTGGAGGCCGGCGTGGGATCCGGCGCCCTCTCCACCTTCCTGCTCCGCGCCATCGGCGAGCAGGGCATGCTGCACTCCTACGAGCGCCGCGAGGACTTCGCCGAGATCGCCCAGCAGAACGTCGAGCGCTACTTCGGCAGTCCGCACCCCGCCTGGGAGCTCACCATCGGTGACCTCCAGGACAACCTGACGGACACCGACGTCGACCGCGTCGTCCTGGACATGCTCGCGCCCTGGGAGTGCCTGGACGCCGTCTCCAAGGCGCTCGTCCCGGGCGGCATCCTCTGCGCGTACGTCGCGACCACCACCCAGCTCTCCCGGACGGTCGAGTCCATCCGGGAGATCGGCTGCTTCGCGGAACCGCAGCCCTGGGAGTCGATGATCCGCAACTGGCACGTCGAGGGCCTCGCCGTCCGCCCGGACCACCGGATGATCGGCCACACCGGCTTCCTCGTCACCGCCCGCCGGCTGGCCGACGGGGTCCAGGCCCCGCCGCGCCGCCGCCGCCCCTCCAAGGGGGCCTACGGCGACGACTACGACGGTCCCGGCAGCCAGAGCGGCCCCGCCCGCGACTGACCCGCCGCAACGCACCGGCGCCGCCGCCGAGTTCCCGGACCGACCCGGGAACTCGGCGGCGGCGCCTTTTCGTTGTGCCCGGTACCGGCGCACCGGGCACACAATCCGTAACGACCCCACCGTTCCGCTGGTGTGTGAGGTGTGGCACGATGCTGGCCACCCCCCACCCAGCCGCCGACGCCCTGCCGACGGCACTGCCCCTCAGGCATTCCGCACCAAAGGAACCACAGGAGACATCCCGCGTGCAGACCTCCGCGCTCCCGGACCTCGCGCACACCGACACCACGACGATGCACTGGATCGCCACCGCGGCGGCCATGGCCGCCGTTGTCGCGGCGGCCGGCCTGCTCCAGCCCGGCAGCGCCGCCTCGGCCTCCACCACGCCCCACCGCACCGCGGTGCAGCACGGCACGGCGACCGTCGCCCCGCCCGATCCGGACCGCGCGGTGTTCCCGCTGGAATGCGACGGCACGGGCAACACGGTCGCCAAACAGGTCCCCGGCGACCTCGACGGAGACGGCCGTCCGGAAACCGTCGCGGTCGTCCACTGCACGGCCGGACTCGGCACCCCGCCCAGCGGCGTCTACGTCCTCACACAGGGAAGCGGGGCCGCACCCAGGATCGTCGCGACCCTGGTGGACCCCGCCCAGAAGATGAGCGTCGGCGACTTCACGGTGCGTGACGGCGTCGTCGCCGCCACGCTCCTCGGCTATTCCTCGGCCGAGATCCCGTCCTGCTGCCCCGACCAGCAGGAGAAGGTCACCTGGCAGTGGCAGAACGGGGCCTTCGTACGGAGCAGCCAGTCCGACGACTCCACCGGCGGCAGCGTCTGAGCGGATCACCCCGCGCGGCCGCCGGCCCCCGGGACCGCGGTCAGGCGGCCTCGGGTCCGAAGACCTCGACCCTGTCCGAAACGCGTCGTACATGAATGCAGTCGCCCGGACACTCCTTCGCCGAGTCGACCACGTCCTGGAGGATCGGCAGCGGCACCGGAGTGGTCGCCCCCTTGTCCTGCAGCAGCTCGTCCCCGGCGCTCTTCACATAGGCGAGCCCGTCGATGTCCAGCTCGAAGACCTCGGGCGCGTACTGCACACAGATGCCGTCCCCCGTACAGAGGTCCTGGTCGATCCAGACCTCCAGGTCCTGCGTCTCGCTGCCGGTGGGAGCGTCCTGCTGCGCGGTCATTTCGCCTGCCGTTTCCTGCGTATCCGAACCAAAAAAAGCCAGCCCTGACGGGTGTTGAACACTTCGACGATACAACCGGCCGCTTTCCGATGTTGAAGGGTGGGTATTCCCCTGACACGAGGGAGAGCGCAAGGGTGAAGATCGGACACACCCCACAGTCTTTGTGATCTAGGGGTTTCAATCATCACCCACCCAGGTAGGGTCAGGAAGCGTCCAGCTCCCCTTGGAGGAGGTGAGGACCGTGGCAGCCCACGACGACGACATCAACCGCGGCATCCGGCCCGCGCGGGGGTCAGATGACCCAGCCGGCCAGGTCGCCTATCTCGAGCAGGAAATCGCCGTCCTGCGACGTAAGCTCGCCGACTCTCCGCGCCATACGAGGATTCTCGAAGAGCGGATCGTCGAGTTCCAGACCAATCTCGCGGGCGTGTCCGCTCAGAACGAGCGGCTCGCCAACACACTCCGCGAGGCCCGCGACCAGATCGTGGCCCTCAAGGAAGAGGTCGACCGGCTGGCACAGCCACCGGCCGGTTTCGGTGTGTTCCTGCAAGCCAACGAGGACGGTACCTGCGACATCTTCACCGGGGGCCGCAAGCTCCGGGTGAACGTCAGTCCCAGCGTCGAGCTCGACGACCTCCGGCGCGGCCAGGAAGTCATGCTCAACGAAGCGCTCAACGTGGTCGACGCCATGGAATTCGAGCGGGCCGGGGACATCGTCACCCTCAAGGAGATCCTTGAGGACGGCGAACGAGCCCTGGTGGTCGGGCACACCGACGAGGAACGGGTGGTGCGGCTCGCCGAGCCCTTGCTGGACATCACCATCCGGCCCGGCGACGCCCTGCTGCTCGAACCCAGGTCCGGCTACGTCTACGAAGTCGTTCCCAAGAGCGAGGTCGAAGAGCTCGTCCTCGAAGAAGTCCCGGACATCGACTACGACAAGATCGGCGGACTGGGCGACCAGATCGAGCTGATCCGGGACGCGGTCGAGCTCCCCTATCTGCACCCAGACCTCTTCAAGGAACACGAGCTGCGGCCACCGAAGGGCATCCTGCTCTACGGCCCGCCCGGCTGCGGCAAGACACTCATCGCCAAGGCCGTCGCCAACTCCCTCGCGAAGAAGGTCGCCGAGGTCACCGGCCAGCCCACCGGCAAGAGCTACTTCCTCAACATCAAGGGCCCCGAACTCCTCAACAAGTACGTCGGTGAGACCGAGCGCCACATCCGCCTGGTCTTCCAGCGTGCCCGCGAGAAGGCGAGTGAGGGCACCCCCGTCATCGTCTTCTTCGACGAGATGGAGTCCCTCTTCCGTACCCGGGGATCCGGCGTCAGCTCGGACGTGGAGAACACCATCGTCCCCCAGCTGCTCGCCGAGATCGACGGCGTCGAGGGCCTGGAGAACGTCATCGTCATCGGCGCCTCCAACCGCGAGGACATGATCGACCCCGCGATCCTGCGACCCGGCCGTCTCGATGTGAAGATCAAGATCGAGCGTCCGGACGCGGAGGCCGCGAAGGACATCTTCGCGAAGTACCTCACGCCTTCGCTGCCCCTGCACGCGGACGACCTCGCCGAGCACACCGGCTCCAGGGAAGCCGCCGCGCACGCCATGATCCAGTCGGTCGTCGAGCGGATGTACACCGAGTCCGAGGAGAACCGCTTCCTCGAGGTCACGTACGCCAACGGCGACAAGGAAGTCCTGTACTTCAAGGACTTCAACTCCGGCGCGATGATCCAGAACATCGTCGACCGGGCCAAGAAGATGGCCATCAAGGCCTTCCTCGACCAGGGCCAGAAGGGCCTTCGCGTCTCCCATCTCCTCCAGGCCTGTGTGGACGAGTTCAAGGAGAACGAGGACCTGCCGAACACCACCAACCCGGACGACTGGGCCAGGATCTCCGGCAAGAAGGGTGAGCGGATCGTCTTCATCCGCACACTCGTCACCGGAAAGCAGGGCGCGGACACCGGGCGGTCCATCGACACGGTGGCGAACACCGGCCAGTACCTGTAGAACGCGGACGGCTGCGGATGCCCGGCCGGGCATCCGCAGCCGGTTGCTTTCCGGACAGCTCCGACGACACCACAGCAATGACGTGATTGATCTCCCCACCAGCACAGAGGCGCTCTAGGCTCTTGCGTACCGCCCGGTCGCGCAGTGCGGGTACGGGCAAACCGCGCACGCACCGGACAAGCAGCGGTACTTGAGCGCCGCTCCCGGAAGGGAGCGCCGCCGGGCAAGGAGGGCCGCATGACCGTACGGCGAGTAATGGGCATCGAGACCGAGTACGGGATCTCCGTGCCCGGCCACCCCAACGCCAATGCCATGCTCACCTCGTCCCAGATCGTCAACGCCTACGCGGCGGCGATGCACCGGGCGCGCCGCGCCCGCTGGGACTTCGAGGAGGAGAACCCGCTGCGTGACGCGCGAGGTTTCGACCTCGCCCGCGAGACCGCCGACTCCAGCCAGCTCACGGACGAGGACATCGGCCTGGCCAATGTCATCCTCACCAACGGGGCACGGCTCTACGTCGACCACGCACACCCCGAGTACAGCTCCCCGGAGATCACCAACCCCAGGGACGCCGTCCTCTGGGACAAGGCCGGCGAGCGCATCATGGCCGAGGCCGCCGAACGCGCGGCCCAGCTGCCGGGCGCCCAGCCGATCCACCTCTACAAGAACAACACCGACAACAAGGGCGCCTCGTACGGGACGCACGAGAACTATCTGATGAAGCGGGAGACCCCGTTCTCGGACATCGTGCGCCATCTGACCCCGTTCTTCGTCTCGCGCCAGGTCTTCACCGGAGCGGGACGGGTCGGAATCGGCCAGGACGGCCACGAGCACGGCTTCCAGATCAGCCAGCGCGCCGACTACTTCGAGGTCGAGGTCGGCCTGGAGACCACGCTCAAGCGCCCGATCATCAACACCCGCGACGAGCCCCATTCGGACGCCGAGAAATACCGCCGGCTGCATGTGATCATCGGCGACGCGAATCTCTCGGAGATCTCCACCTATCTCAAGCTGGGCACCACCTCGCTGGTCCTCTCCATGATCGAGGACGGCTTCATCAATGTCGACCTGGCCGTCGACCAGCCGGTGCGCACGCTGCACCAGGTCTCCCACGACCCGGATCTCCAGCAGCTGGTCACGCTGCGCAGCGGGCGGACACTCACCGCTGTGCAGCTCCAGATGGAGTACTTCGAGCTCGGCCGCAAGTACGTCGAGGAGCGGTACGGGGCGGACGCCGACGAGCAGACCAAGGACATCCTGATCCGCTGGGAGGACACGCTCAACCGGCTGGAGACCGATCCGATGAGCCTGTCGGGCGAGCTGGACTGGATCGCCAAGCGGGAGCTCATGGAGGGCTACCGCCGCCGCGACAACCTCGACTGGGACGCGCCCCGCCTGCATCTGGTGGACCTCCAGTACGCCGACGTACGCGCCGACAAGGGCCTGTACAACCGCCTGGCGGCCCGCGGCAGGATCAAGCGCCTGCTGGACGAGAACGAGGTCGAGCAGGCCCGTACAGCGCCTCCGGAGGACACCAGGGCGTATTTCCGCGGCCGCTGCCTGGAGCAGTACGCGGACGACGTCGCGGCGGCCTCCTGGGATTCGGTCATCTTCGACCTTCCGGGTCACGACTCGTTGCAGCGGGTACCCACCATGGAGCCGCTCCGGGGCACCCGTGAGCACGTCAAGGACCTCCTGGACCGCTGTCGTACCGCGGAAGAGCTGGTCCGGGTGCTGTCGGGCGGCTGAAAGGGCCGCGGGCTGGGAATCATTCCGATGACCTCCGGACGTTGAGACAAGTACCGGGCCAATGTCGGACCCCGTAGGTAGGGTCTGATCAAGTGCTTCGAACCGAGCGGGGTGAGCTATATGGCGACCAAGGACACCGGCGGCGGACAGCAGAAGGCGACGCGTTCCACCGAGGGGGCCGAGGAGCAGGCGCAGGACGCGCAGGCTTCCGAGGACCTCCAGGAGCGACAGGAGAAGCTGAGCGACGACGTCGACGACGTTCTCGACGAGATCGACGACGTCCTGGAGGCCAACGCCGAGGACTTCGTTCGATCGTTTGTCCAAAAGGGCGGCGAGTAGTACGGCATGTCCGACGTGAGCCGCTCGAAGAACTGATCACGCAGCCACGTTCCCCATCACGGGGTGCCTCCGCCGACAACAGGGCATCCCGTGATGGGTGGCAGGCGTACCGCCGGGAGTACCGGGCCGGTACGGCCGGCGGCGGCACCTGGCGAAGGGGAGGAACGCACGCCCCTGGGCGGCCGCACGATCTGTTCAGCCGCTTCCGCCGTACATGTGGATCACCGCCACCGGACGGGTAGGGTCCGAGGCGTACTGTGCTTCAACTGCAATTCGGCCATCGGCAAGTTGGGAGATGATCCTGACGCCTTGTGCAGGGCCATCGCTTACCTGGAGGGAAACGCGTGGAAGCCAACACTCGTAGCACCGGGCGTCTACCAGCTGCCTTCCTGACGCCGGGATCGTCCTCCTTCATGGACTTCCTGACCGACCAGTCGCCCGGGATGCTGCCGGGCAACCGGCAGCTGCCGCCCATGAAGGGCACCATCGAGGCTCCGCACGGGACGACGATCGTCGCGGCGTCGTTCCCCGGTGGCGTGGTACTCGCCGGTGACCGGCGGGCGACCATGGGCAGCATGATCGCGCAGCGCGACATCCAGAAGGTCTTCCCGGCCGACGAGTACTCGGCGGTGGGTATCGCCGGTACGGCCGGTCTGGCCGTGGAGATGGTCAAGCTGTTCCAGCTGGAGCTGGAGCACTTCGAGAAGGTCGAGGGCGCCCAGCTCTCCCTGGAGGGCAAGGCCAACAGGCTCTCCACGATGATCCGGAGCAATCTGGCGATGGCCATGCAGGGCCTCGCCGTGGTGCCGGTCTTCGCCGGCTACGACGTCGACCGCGAGCGCGGCCGGATCTTCTCCTACGACGTCACCGGGGGCCGTTCCGAGGAGCAGGGCTACGCGTCCACGGGCTCCGGGTCGATCTTCGCCCGCGGCTCCATGAAGAAGCTCTGGCGCGAGGACCTGACGGAGGAACAGACGCTCACCCTGGTCGTGCAGGCGCTGTACGACGCGGCGGACGACGACTCGGCGACCGGCGGACCGGACGTGGCCCGGCGTATCTATCCGATCATCACCGTCATCACCGACGAGGGTTTCCGGAAGCTGACCGAGACGGAATCCGCCGACATCGCCCGCTCGGTTCTGGAACGAAGGATGGAACAGCCCGACGGCCCGCGCGCCGAGCTGCTCTGAACCCCTCGTTCCCAGGCTCCTTCGATGCTCTTGTCACTGACAGAAAGGGACGGATAGCCGGTGTCGACGCCGTTCTATGTCTCACCTCAGCAGGCCATGGCCGACCGGGCGGAATACGCCCGGAAGGGCATCGCCCGTGGTCGCAGCCTGGTTGTGCTGCAGTACACCGACGGCATTGTGTTCGTCGGCGAGAACCCGTCCCGTGCGCTGCACAAGTTCAGCGAGATCTATGACCGGATCGGTTTCGCCGCCGCCGGTAAGTACAACGAGTACGAGAATCTCCGCATCGGCGGTGTGCGTTATGCCGATCTGCGCGGATACACCTATGACCGTGACGACGTGACGGCCCGCGGACTGGCGAATGTCTACGCGCAGACACTCGGCACCATCTTCTCCAGTGCGGCCGAGAAGCCGTACGAGGTGGAGCTGGTCGTCGCCGAGGTGGGCGCGGCGGCGGACGGTGACCAGATCTACCGGTTGCCGCACGACGGCTCGATCGTGGACGAGCACGGCTCGGTCGCCGTCGGTGGCAACGCGGAGCAGATCAGCACCTTCCTGGACCAGCGGCACCGTGACGGGATGTCGCTCGCCGAGGCGCTGAAGCTGGCGGTGCAGGCGCTGTCACGCGATCCCAACGGCAGCGAGCGGGAGATCCCCGCGGAGCGGCTCGAGGTCGCGGTCCTGGACCGTACGAGGCCGCAGCAGCGCAAGTTCAAGCGGATCGTCGGCCGGCAGCTGGCCCGGCTGCTGGAGGCGGACGGTGCCGGCTCGACGCCGACGGACGCCCCCTCGGACACGGAGGACGGCGACGACACCGCCGCCGCGACGCCGGCGGACACCGGTAAGCCGAGTGGCAAGCCGAGCGGGAAGAAGGCAGCCACCGACAGCCAGGCTGCCACCGGCTCCAAGGACGCGACCGGCTCCAAGGACGCAACCGGCTCCACCGATTCCGGTGGGGACGTGGAGTAGCCCTTTCTGCTGGGTGTCTGCGCCCCGGTCCGCCTCCCCGGCGGGCCGGGGCTCTGTCATGAGTGCCGGTCCATGGGCGGGGGAGCGGACGAGCCGCGGACCACCAGATGCACCGGCAGGCTGCCGGTTTCGGCCGTGCGGCCCTCCAGAACGGCCAGCAGGGCGCTCATGCCGCGTTCGCCGACCCGCTCGGCCGGCAGCCGCACGGTGGTGAGTTCCGGCTCCACGGCCGTGGCCAGGGCCAGATCGTCGAAGCCGGTCACCGAGAGGTCGTCCGGTACCCGCAGCCCGAGCCGGCGGGCGGCCTTGCAGGCGCCCGCGGCCAGGATGTCGTCGTCGCAGACGATGGCGGTGGGGCGGGGCCCGGAGAGGGCCAGCGCGCGTTCCGCGGCCTCCCGGCCGGCCCGTACGTCCAGCGCCGCAGCGACGGTGCGTACGCCGGTGCCGGGCACGCCGCGCAGGGCGTCGTGGACGGCCCCGGCGCGGACCGTGAACGTCCAGGTGTCGACGGCCGACGCGAGGTGGACGAAGCGGCGGTGGCCGAGAGCGAGCAGGTGCTCCGTCACCTGGCGCATCCCGTCGGCGACATCGAGGTTGACCCGGGCCGCCGGACCCGGGGCCGAGGGATCGCTGTCGAGCATGACCAGGGGCAGACCCGCCCCGCGCAGGGCGTCCAGCGCGTCGGCGGCCATGGAGGAGGCGATCACCCCGTCGAGTGCGGCGCGGGCCGAGGCGAAGGGGTCCCGGGCCGGGCCGGTGCCCTCGGGCGAGGGGTAGAGGACGACGCCGAAGCCGTGTTCGGCGGCGACCGCGGCGGCCCCGGTGTACACCCGGGCGAAGAACTCGTTGGTGAGGGCCGGGACGACGAGCAGGGCGGTCCTGGTGCGGCCCAGGCGCAGATTGCGGGCGGCGAGATTCGGCCGGTAGCCGAGGCCGCGGGCGGCCTCCCGCACGCGGTCCGCGGTGGCCTCGGAGACCCTGCCGCGCCACTTGTCGCCGAGGACCAGGGAGACGGTGGCCTGGGAGACACCTGCGGCCCGTGCCACGTCACGGCTGGTGGGCCGGGACGGGGCCGGCTGTGCTGGGCTGGTCACTCGGGCCTCCGGGCCGGTCGGGGCAGGAGTCGCGGGGGTGGACCCGCGGACTGGCCACATGGTACGTATGAACCCGGAAGTTATACGTAAAACCTCGGGTGGCCGGAAAGGCGTCCCAGGAGAGGGGCGGGACATGGCCGCGGGATATCTGGACATCCTCCGGACGCGGCACGCCGCCCGGCTGCTGGCGGGCACCCTCGTGGGGCGGCTGCCCAACGGCACCGCCCCCATCGCGATCGTGCTGTTCACCCGTGCGGAGGGCGGCAGCTACGCACTCGCGGGCGCCCTCGCCGCGGTCTACGGCCTGGGCACGGCGGTCGGGCAGCCGCTGCTGGGCCGCGCCGTGGACCTGTACGGCCAGCCGCGCGTCCAGCTGCCCGCCGCCGTCCTGTCCGCACTCGGCATGGCCCTGCTCGCGGTGGCGGGCTTCGGGTCGCTGCCGCTCGCCTACGGGGCCGTGGCCCTCGCCGGGGTGGCCACACCGCCCCTGGAGGGCGGCTTGCGGGCCCTGTGGCCGAGCGTCCTGGGCGGCGGCGAGGACCGGGTGCACCGGGCGTACGCCATGGACGCGGTCGCGCAGGAGGTCATGTTCACGGTGGGGCCGCTGCTGGTGACCCTGCTGGTCTCCCTTTGGTCGCCCGCCGCCGCGCTGCTCGTCATCAACGCGATCGGGGTCCTGGGGGCGCTCTCCGTCGTGCTGTCCGAGCCGTCCAGGACCTGGCGTTCCGCGCCGCGCGAGGCGCACTGGCTGGGCGCCCTCCGCTCGCCGGGGCTGCTGGCGCTGCTCGGCTGCTTCTTCTTCGTCGGACTGGCGCTGGGCTCCATCACGGTGGCGGGCGTGGCGTACGCCGACGACCAGGGCCGGGAGTCCGTCTACGGCTGGCTGATGGCAGCGCTGGGGCTCGGTGCGCTGATCGGCGGCGCGTTGTACGGGGCGCGGCAGTGGTCGGGGCCGCCCGAGCGCCGGCTGCGGGTGATCGTGGCGCTGCTCGCGCTCGGCTATCTGCCGCTGACGCTGACCCCCGGCGTGGTGGCGATGACCGTGCTGGCCGGCGTCGCCGGGGTGTTCCTGGCCCCCGCGATCGCCTGCTCGTTCATCGTCGTCGACCGGCACGCCCCGCGGGGCACGGTGACGGAGGCGTTCTCCTGGCTCGTGACGACGTTCGGGGTGGGCGCGGCGGCCGGGACGGCCGTGGCGGGCCCGGCCGTGGAACTGGGCGGGACGGCGTGGAGCTTCGCCGTCGCGGGGGCCGGTGGAGTGGCCGCGCTGCTGGTTCTGCTGGCCACCGGAAAGGTCCTCGCAGCTCCCGGGCATAGTGCCGTTGCGGTGCGAGGATCGGAAAATGATCGAAACGGTGCCGTCGAACCCGGTTTCAGCTCGGGCCATCAGGCGTAATGTTCAGTCATGGACCGCCGCATTTTCGGGCTGGAGAACGAGTACGGCGTCACGTGCACGTTCAGGGGACAGCGCCGACTGTCTCCTGATGAAGTGGCGCGCTACCTCTTCCGCCGTGTTGTGTCATGGGGCCGCAGCAGCAATGTCTTTCTGCGGAACGGCGCCCGCCTCTACCTCGACGTGGGATCGCATCCGGAATATGCAACCCCCGAATGCGACAATCTGACCGAGCTGGTCACTCACGACAAGGCAGGCGAGCGCATTCTCGAAGGCCTGCTTGTCGACGCCGAACGCCGTCTGCACGAGGAGGGAATCGCGGGCGACGTCTATCTTTTCAAGAACAACACCGACTCGGCCGGAAACTCCTACGGATGCCATGAGAACTACCTCGTGGCCCGGCACGGAGAATTCTCCCGGCTCGCGGACATCCTCATTCCCTTCCTCGTCACGAGGCAGCTGATCTGCGGTGCCGGCAAGGTGCTGCAGACCCCGCGGGGCGCCGTCTACTGCGTCAGCCAGCGTGCCGAGCACATCTGGGAGGGTGTCAGTTCCGCGACGACACGCTCCCGTCCGATCATCAACACCCGGGACGAACCGCACGCGGACGCGGAGCGGTACCGCCGCCTCCACGTCATCGTCGGCGACTCCAACATGTCCGAGACGACCATGCTGCTCAAGGTCGGCGCGACCGACCTGGTGCTCCGCATGATCGAGGCGGGCACGGTGATACGGGATCTGACCCTGGAGAACCCCATCCGGGCGATCCGCGAGGTCAGCCACGACACCACGGGGCAGCGCAAGGTGCGCCTCGCCAGTGGCCGCGAGGCATCCGCCATCGAGGTACAGCGCGAGTACTACGAGAAGGCCGTGGACTTCGTCGACCGCCGCGGCATCCGTACGGGCAACGTCGAGAAGGTCCTCGAACTGTGGGGCCGTACGCTCGACGCGATCGAGGCCGAGGACCTCGACCGGATCGGTACCGAGATCGACTGGGTCATGAAGTACAAGCTCATCGAGCGCTACCGGGCCAAGCACAACATGACCATGTCGAATCCGCGGGTCGCCCAGATAGACCTCGCCTACCACGACATCCATCGCCGCCGCGGCCTGTACTACCTGCTGGAGCGCAAGGGGCAGGCGGCCCGCATCTGCAACGACCTGAAGATCTTCGAGGGCAAGTCGGTGCCCCCGCAGACCACCCGGGCGAGGCTGCGCGGCGACTTCATCCGGCGGGCCCAGGAGCAGCGGCGGGACTTCACCGTCGACTGGGTCCACCTCAAGCTCAACGACCAGGCGCAGCGGACGGTGTTGTGCAAGGACCCGTTCCGTTCCGTGGACGACCGAGTGGAGAAGCTGATCGCGGGTATGTGAGCCGGCGCAGGAAGTGCCTCGGCTCCCAGGGCCTGTCGACAGACCCTGACGCGACTCGGGCCCCGTACGTTCCTCGTACGGGGCCCTGCGCACGCCCTAGAGTGTCCGGGACCGCGTAACAAATGTGTCGTCTGAGATCTGAGGAACCAGTGCGCCGACTTGCCGGCCTTGTAGTCGTCCCCCTGCTGCTGCTGTCAGCGGCCTGCGGCAGCGACGACAAGGGCTCCGCCTCCGCTTCCGCCTCCGCGTCCGCCCCCTCCAAGGACGGATTCCCCGCCATCACCGCGGGCGCGAAGTTCGGCGAGAAGCCCACCGTGGCCAAGGGCACGGGAACGCCGCCCAAGGAGCTGAAGACCAACGTTGTCAGTCAGGGTGACGGCGCGAAGCTCAAGAACGGCGACGCGATCCAGGTCAACTACCTCGGGCAGGCGTGGGACTCCACCAAGCCGTTCGACAACAGCTTCGACCGCAAGCAGCCGTTCGACCTGACGCTCGGCGCCGGCATGGTCATCCAGGGCTGGGACAAGGGCCTCGTCGGCCAGAAGGTCGGCAGCAGGGTCGAACTGGTCATCCCGCCGGACCTCGGTTACGGCGATCAGGGCCAGGGCGACATCAAGCCGAACGCCACCCTCGTCTTCGTCGTCGACATCCTGAAGGCGAAGCAGATCCCGGCGTCCGCCAAGGGCAGCGAGGTCGCCCAGGACAACATCGACCTGCCGAAGGTGGGCACGAACACGGACGGCAAGGCGCCGACGGTCAAGATCCCCAGCAAGTCCACCCCGCCCAAGAAGCTGGTCTCCAACTACGTCCTGGAGTCCAAGGGCGAGGTCGTCAAGGAGACCGACAGCGTCGTCGTGAACTACGTGGGACTGGTGTGGAAGGACGGCAAGACGTTCGACAGCACCTACGCGACGGGCAAGACGCAGACCTTCCCGCTGGCCCAGGTCACCCTCAAGGGACTCAAGAACGGCCTGATCGGGAAGAAGATCGGCAGCCGTGTGCTGCTCGTCGTCCCGCCGGACCAGGCCTTCGGCAGCAAGGCGCAGCAGTCCATCCCGGCGAACTCGACGCTCGTCTTCGCCGTGGACATCCTGACAAAGATGTAAGACTGTCCCGGTTGCCCAGTTCATCATTTAGAGGAGCAAAGTCAGTGAGCATCGAGAAGCCCGAGATCGACTTCCCGGGTGGCGAGCCGCCGGCCGACCTGGAGATCAAGGAGATCTGGGAAGGCGACGGCGCGGTCGCCCAGGCCGGCCAGACCGTCTCCGTCCACTACGTGGGCGTGGCCTTCTCCACCGGTGAGGAGTTCGACGCCTCCTGGAACCGCGGCGCTCCGCTCAAGTTCCAGCTCGGCGGCGGTCAGGTCATCAAGGGCTGGGACCAGGGCGTGCAGGGCATGAAGGTCGGCGGCCGTCGCCAGCTGACCATCCCCGCGCACCTCGCGTACGGTGACCGCGGCGCCGGCGGCGGCGCCATCGCGCCGGGCGAGACGCTGATCTTCGTCTGCGACCTGGTCGCTGTCTGATCCCGTACTTGTGTGCGATGCCAGGGCCCGTGCCGCAAGGCACGGGCCCTCGCTTTCGTCCGGGCCCCCCGGAGCGGTACGGTCGACGGTCGTAGAGCAAAACAGAAAGGGCGTCGATGGCGATTGCCAAGGCCGAGCGGCTGATGAACCTGGCGCTGTGTCTGCTGGGGACCCGGCGCCCGCTCAGCAAGCGCGAACTGCGCGGTTCCATCGAGGCCTACCTGGAGGCGGGCTCCGACGACGCCTTCAACCGGATGTTCGAGCGCGACAAGGACGATCTGCGCGAGCTCGGTCTGGTCATCGAGACCGTGGAGAACCTGGACGGCGACACCGGCTATCTCGCCCGCCGCGACAGCAACCGGCTGCCCCCGATCACGCTGGACGCCGAGGAGGCCGCCGCGCTCGGCCTTGCCGCCAAGGTCTGGCAGCAGGCCCGGCTGGCCGGCGCGGCCAGCGGCGCCCTGCAGAAGCTGCGGGCGGCGGGCATGCCGGAGGCCGAGGACGCGTACGAGGTGCACAGCGCCCTCGAACCCCGTATCCCCGTCCACGAGGCCGCGTTCGAACCGCTGATGCTGGCCTGCCGGGACCGCCGGGCGGTGACCTTCGACTACCGCAAGGCCAACGCCGCCCGCCCCGAGCAGCGCCAGGTCGAGCCGTGGACGCTGGAGTGCTGGCGCGGGCACTGGTACCTGGCCGGCTGGGACCGGGACCGGGGCGCCGAGCGGGTGTTCCGGCTCTCCCGGATCGCCGGCAAGGTGCGCTCCAGGGCCGGTGCGTTCACCGCCGAGGTGCCCGACGTCGTCACCGTCCGAGAGACCGTCGAGAGCTGGGCGGGGGAGACGGCGACCCGTACCGCACTGATCAGGCTGCGGGCCGGCTCCGGATACCCGCTGCGGGCCCGCGCGACAACGGTCCGGGAACTCGGGAACGGGTGGGAGGAGTTGGAGATTCCGTACGGACACGGTCTGGACGCCTGGCTCGTCGAGTTCGGCCCGGACGTGGTCGTACAGGAACCTGCGGATCTGCGGGCCGATGTGGTGGACCGGCTGCGCGCCGTGGCCAAGGACTGAGGGGACCGTATTCATGGCCACGAACGCCATCGACCAGACCCGCCGGATGCTCTCCCTGGTGACCTACCTGCGCGAGCGCCCCGGCGCCCACGTCCAGGACGTCGCGCGGGCCTTCGGGATCACCGAGGACGAGCTCATCTCGGACCTCGACGTCCTGCCCATGTGCGGGACCAGCTTCCGCGGCGGCGATCTGCTGGACATCGACACCGACGGCGACCGGATCTGGTGGCACAACCCGGACGATGTCGCGGAGCCGCTCCGGCTCGCCGCCGACGAGGCGACGGCCCTGCTGGTCGCCGCCCGCGCCGTAGCGACGCTGCCCGGACTGCGGGAGAGCGACCGGCAGGCGCTGCTGCGCGCCACCGCCAAGCTGGAGGCCGCGGCCGGTGAGGTGGGGGCGGCGAGCTCCCGGCTCTCGGTCACCTTCGAGTCCGAGGGCGGCGTCTTCGCCGATGTGGACCGGGCGATCTCCGAGCGGCGCCGGCTCTGGCTGCGCTACTACTCGCCCGCCCGCGACGAGCTCACCGAGCGCGAGGTGGACCCGATCCGGCTCTTCGCCGTCGGGCACACCTATATGGAGGCCTGGTGCCGGTCCTCCGAGGACCGGCGTACGTTCCGCCTCGACCGGGTCGCCGAGATCCGGCTGCTCGACGAGCCGGCCGCGCCGCCCGAGCTGGAGCTGCGGGATCTGTCGGAGGGGCTGGTCCAGCCCGCCGCCGAGGACCCGGAGGTCGTGGTCGAGGTCGGTCCCGGCGGGCGCTGGGTCGCCGAGTACTACCCGCACGACAGCGCCGACGAGCTGCCCGACGGCGGTCTGCGGATCACCCTGCGGACCCCCGACCCCGCCTCGCTGCGCCGCCTCGGGCTCCGGCTCGGCCGGGAGGGGCGCATCGTCTCGCCGCCGGAGCTGGCGCAGAGCGCGCGGAAGGCGGCCCGAGCGGCACTCACCGCCTACGACGGCCAGGCCTGAGGGGACACCGGAGGAGATATGAGCAACCTGTCTGTGGTGTCGGACGTCTCTTCCGTCCCGACCGTCGTCGTTCCCGAGTCCGTACGGTTCAGGGCCGCCTGCCCGGACTGCCGCGCACGGTTCGAGCTGGCGGCGGGCGCCATCCGGCTCGCGATCGGCGCCACCAGCCGGACGACGTTCTACTCCTTCACCTGCCCCGACTGCGACGCCGCCGTCCGCAGACCCGCGGGGGAGCGGATAGTCGAGCTCCTCACCGACGGCGGCGTCCGGACGCTGCGCCTGCACACCGACTCCTGAGAGGTTCTGCGCATGTTCTGGCCCATGCTCGCCATCGCCCTGGGATTCCTCGGGATCGCCGTGCTCGGCGTACTGGCCATCAGAGTGTTCGCCGAGGCCCAGCGCCTGGGGCGCCAGGTCGCCGACACGACGCGGAGTATCAACCGTGCGGCGGAGGATCTCGAGCGTGCGGCGGTGGGAGTCGCCGAGGCCGGCGGGGACGCGTTCTGACTTCTCCGGCGGGTACGCATGAAAGCGCTTTACCGCCATGGCCTTTCGGCCTGACAGGTGCGGCGGGTAGGCTCGTGCGCATGGCCCGGAGTGAGGCTCGGGCCGCAAGTGGGAGTACGGGCAGGCATTGCCCGATGTTTACCCCCGCGGGATACCATCCCTGTCGGCGCGACCCCCCGACACAGGTCCGGGCGGACCTGTAGCCCGCCCCTGCTGCCTCAGCGAAGAAGGTAAACGGATATGTTCGGAAAGCTCGGTGCCCCCGAGATCATCCTGATCCTCGTAGTGATCGTTCTGCTGTTCGGCGCGAAGAAGCTCCCCGACATGGCGCGTTCGCTGGGCAAGTCCGCCCGCATCCTCAAGAGCGAGGCGAAGGCGATGAAGGGCGAGGGCGGCAACACCGCGGCGGCTCCGTCGGACCCGCCGAAGGACGAGCAGGAGGGGTCGGTGCCGCGTACCATCCAGGCGTCGCCCGGCGACGTGACCAGCTCGCGTCCCGTGTCGGCGGAGAAGTCCAACCAGTCGCAGAGCTGAGCCGGGCACTGCTC
Organism: Streptomyces sp. NPDC048671; assembly: GCF_055587045.1. Taxonomy (NCBI): domain Bacteria; kingdom Bacillati; phylum Actinomycetota; class Actinomycetes; order Kitasatosporales; family Streptomycetaceae; genus Streptomyces; species Streptomyces sp. NPDC048671. The sequence continues at coordinate 198,612 of NZ_JBVJHB010000009.1, forward strand.
AAGAGCTGATCGAAGGCCGGCCCTGGGCGTCGGCCTGAGCACGAGATGAGGACGTGGGTTGCTCAAGTCTGCCCGCAAACAGGAGAAGGATCCCGAAGGGCGGATGGCGCTCGCGGATCACCTGCGTGAACTGCGCAACCGGCTCGTCAAGAGCCTGTTGGCGATGGTTGTTGCCAGCACCATCGCCGTCTTCTTCTACAAGGACATTATGGAGTTCTTCACGAACCCCATTCTCAGCGAGGTGGGATGCGACCACAGTTTCTCCGACCTGGCCAAGGCGTCCAGTGAAGCGCACTGTGCGCGTATCGTACAGAACGGCCTGCTGAGCCCCTTCACGCTGGCCCTCACGGTCTCGTTCTCGTCGGGTGCAGTGCTGGCGTCTCCGGTTTGGCTCTACCAGCTTTGGGGATTTCTCGCCCCGGGACTCCACCGCCACGAGAAGAAATATGCACTCAGCTTCGTGGGTGCGGGCTTCCCCTTGTTTGTCATGGGTGCGTATTTTGCCTACTGGTCATTGCCGAAGATGGCTTCCGTGATGCTGGAATTCTCGCTCATCGGAAGCGACAACCAGCTTCCCCTTGACGGGCTCCTTCAGCTGATCATGCGGATGATCCTGGTATTCGGCCTTGCCTTCGAGCTTCCGCTTCTTCTGGTGATGCTGAACTTCGGTGGTGTCCTTTCGGGGAAGAAGTTGATCGGCTGGTGGCGCGGCATGATCATGGGTATTACGCTCTTCGCGGCAATTGCCACTCCGAGCACCGACCCGATTTCTATGCTGGCGCTTGCGGGTCCCATCTGGGTGCTGTACTTCGGGGCTGCGGGCATTGCGTTGGCGAACGATCGTCGTCGCGCTCGTCGTCGCGCCGAGGGGCCTGCTGACGATGAAGCCTCCGACTTGGACGTCACGCCGGAGGACGTGGGTGCGGTCGAGCCGGTCGGCGGGAGTCGGGACTTCCCCGAGCAGGCAACCGGTGAACGCTCGCCCGCGAATGGGTATGACGACGTGACGTAGGGCGCTGCTTCACGGCATGCCGAGAGGAGGTCACCGGACACAAGGTGGCCTCCTCTCGGCATGCCATGAGGGAGGGGTGGCGATCCTGCCGGGGGTTGCCGAAAATCACCTTGTGAGTGAAGGGCGGAGTGAATACTTTTTGCCTGGTTTTCGCGGGACCTTCACGACGCGAGATATGTGGAGGGCCCGTCGTGTTCAATTCCAGGGGGGGAACTTCAGAACGCGTCGTAGTGGGTTGAGGTCGGCGTTCGTGACGCTCGCCGCAGGTGGTGCGCTCTTCGTAGCGATGAGTAATCCCGCGGTTGCGGCTGAGGAGACGAACAAGGGTGTGCCCAGTGGGGCCCCGAGCCGTGGAACCTGTATCACTGAAATTACGGGTGCCACTGGGTGCTTTCAGCCTTACGGTGATGTGATCTACATCAGGGTCAATTCCCTTGACGGTTACTCTGTCTACGCCAAGTGGCAGAACGAAATTCGTAACTCCAGTGGTACGTGGCATTCGTACCGAAGTGGTAAGCGCACGAGCGACCGCGGGTCGGGTGACTGGGCAAAGTGTGACAAGGACTTCTATGAGGCCAGCAGCACGAATGCCCTTGGAGGTAAGGGGAGCCGCATCAAGGTCACAGCCTGTGTCGCGAGCATCGGTGACGACGAGTGTTCGACGAGCCCGTGGCTCAGCAATAACGGCTGAGGCCGTCGCCTGATCCGCGTCTCGCACGAGAGCGGCGGCCCGTCCCGAGGGCGGGCCGCTGTCGGCTGATGATGGTCCGATGTCAGCCGGCCTCGACGACGACACCTCGCGGCTCGACCTCACCCCCGAGGACATCGGCGACATGGAGCACGCATCGGCGTCGCCCACCGTGCCCGGCCGGGCCGACGGGGGACGGGACTGCGGACGGTCCTCGCTGCGCGACGGTTACGACGACAACACCTGACCTTGTAGGGTCCCCCGGGTGACCAGCGAGATCACCCTCTTCGTCAATCCCACCGCAGGACGCGGCCGGGGCGCGCACGCCGCGCAGCCGGCCGCTTCCGCGTTGCGGGACGCCGGATTCTCCGTCCGTACGGTCCTCGGTGCGGATGCCGACGACGCGCTGCGCCGGGCGCGCGAGGCGGTCGCCGGGGGGACCGGCGCGCTGATCGCCGTCGGCGGGGACGGGATGATGTCCCTCGCCCTCCAGGCCGTCGCCGGGACACGGACACCGCTCGGCGTCGTCGCAGTCGGCACCGGGAACGACTTCGCCCGCGCACTCGGGCTGCCGATACGGGATCCGGCCGCGGCCGGCCGGCTGGCCGCCGAGGCGCTCAAGGGGAGCGTCGTCCAGGAGATCGACCTCGGCCTGGTCGGCGACCGGTGGTTCGGGTCCGTGCTCGCCTCCGGCTTCGACTCCCGGGTCAACGACCGCGGCAACCGGATGCGCTGGGCCGGCGGCCGCTTCAAGTACGACCTGGCGATCCTCGCCGAACTCGCCGCGTTCAAGCCCATCGCGTACCGCATGAGCCTCGACGGCGGCCCGGTCCGGGAGACGACGGCGACGCTCATAGCCGTGGGCAACGGATCGACGTACGGCGGCGGCATGCGGATCTGTGCGGACGCCGTCATGGACGACGGGCTGTTCGACGTGACCGTCGTCGGCGACTGCAGCCGCACCACCCTGCTCAAGGTCTTCCCCAAGGTCTACAAGGGCACCCATCTCGGGCACCCGGTCGTCACCGTGCACCGGGTCTCCTCGATCACGCTCGAAGCCGTCGGTGTCACCGCGTACGCGGACGGTGAACCGCTCGGCGCTCTGCCGCTGACCGCCACCTGCGTACGGGGCGCCGCCAGGGTGCTCGGGGCCGGTTCAGCCGCGGCGAATTAAAGATCGCGTCACTGTCAGAGGCGGCGGGTAGGCTCGTGGACAAGATGACAGAGGACCTCTCACCAGCTGAGCGATACCAGGCTTCCCGGATCCGAGCCGCCGAGCAGGCGACCGCGCTCGGACCGTTCCGCGAGATGTACGAATTCGATCTGGACCCCTATCAGATCGAGGCCTGCGGGGCGCTGGAGGCCGGCAAGGGCGTGCTCGTCGCGGCCCCGACCGGCTCGGGCAAGACGATCGTCGGCGAATTCGCCGTGCACCTCGCCCTGGAGCAGGGCCGCAAGTGCTTCTACACCACGCCGATCAAGGCCCTTTCCAACCAGAAGTTCGCCGACCTGGCCAAGCGCTACGGCGCGGACAAGGTGGGCCTGCTCACCGGCGACAACAGCGTCAACGCCGATGCCCCGGTGGTCGTCATGACCACCGAGGTCCTGCGGAACATGCTGTACGCGGGCTCCCAGGCGCTGGTCGGCCTCGGCTATGTGGTGATGGACGAGGTGCACTACCTCTCCGACCGCTTCCGGGGCGCGGTGTGGGAGGAAGTGATCATCCACCTGCCCGAGTCCGTGACACTGGTGTCACTGTCGGCGACTGTGTCCAACGCCGAGGAGTTCGGCGACTGGCTGGACACCGTCCGCGGCGACACCGCCGTGATCGTCTCCGAGCACCGGCCGGTGCCGCTCTGGCAGCATGTGCTGGCCGGCCGCCGGATGTACGACCTCTTCGAGGAGGAGAGCGACCACGGCGGCCGCGGTGTCGGACGCCGTGAGGTCAACCCCGACCTCGTCCGGCTCGCCCGCATGGAGAACCAGCGCGGATACAACCCGCGCGAGCGCAGGCGCGGAAAGATGGTGCGCGAGGCGGACCGCGAGCGGGAGCGGCGCCAGCGCAGCCGGATCTGGACGCCGTCGAGGCCCGAGGTCATCGACCGGCTGGACGCCGAGGGGCTGCTGCCCGCCATCACGTTCATCTTCAGCCGGGCCGGCTGCGAGGCCTCCGTGCAGCAGTGCCTGCACGCCGGACTCCGGCTCAACGACGAGGACAAGCGCCGGCTGGTGCGGGAGATCGTCGAGGAGCGAACGGCGTCCATCCCCACCGAGGACCTCCACGTCCTCGGCTACTACGAATGGCTCGAAGGCCTGGAGCGGGGCATCGCCGCGCACCACGCCGGGATGCTGCCGACCTTCAAGGAGGTCGTCGAGGAGCTCTTCGTACGCGGGCTCGTGAAGGCGGTCTTCGCCACGGAGACGCTGGCGCTCGGCATCAACATGCCCGCCCGCTCCGTGGTCCTGGAGAAGCTCGTCAAGTGGAACGGCGAGCAGCACGCGGACATCACCCCCGGCGAGTACACCCAGTTGACGGGCCGGGCCGGGCGGCGCGGGATCGACGTCGAGGGCCACGCGGTGGTGCTCTGGCAGCGCGGCATGGACCCGGGAGCGCTGGCCGGACTCGCGGGTACGCGTACGTATCCGCTGCGCTCCAGCTTCCGCCCCTCCTACAACATGGCCGTGAACCTGGTGCAGCAGTTCGGCAAGCACCGCTCGCGGGAGCTGCTGGAGACCTCGTTCGCCCAGTTCCAGGCGGACCGGTCGGTGGTCGGGATCTCCCGCCAGGTCCAGAAGAACGAGGAGGGCCTGGAGGGCTACAAGGAGGGAATGACCTGCCACCTCGGTGACTTCGAGGAGTACGCGCGGCTGCGCCGCGAACTCAAGGACCGGGAGACGGAGCTCGCCAAACACGGTGCGTCGCAGCGGCGGGCCGCGGCGGCGGCGTCCCTGGAGAAGCTCAAGCCCGGCGACGTCATCCATGTGCCGACCGGGAAGTTCGCCGGACTGGCGCTCGTCCTGGACCCCGGGCTGCCCGCCGGGCGGACCAACGGGCACGGACACCGCGGGCTCGAATACCACGACGGGCCGCGGCCGTTGGTGCTGACGGCCGAACGGCAGGTCAAGCGGCTGGCCTCGATCGACTTCCCGGTGCCGGTGGAGGCGCTGGAGCGGATGCGCGTCCCGAAGTCGTTCAACCCGCGCTCGCCGCAGTCGCGCCGCGATCTGGCGTCCGCGCTGCGCACCAAGGCCGGCCACATCGTGCCGGACCGGCACCGCAAGGAGCGGTCCCCCGCCGCCGACGACCGCGAGATCGCGCGCTACCGGGCCGAGTTGCGCGCCCACCCCTGCCACGGGTGCGACGAGCGAGAGGACCACGCGCGGTGGGCCGAGCGGTACCATAGGCTGCAGCGGGACACCCAGCAGCTGGAGCGCCGCATCGAGGGGCGCACCAACACGATCGCCCGGACCTTCGACCGGATCGTGGCCCTGCTCACCGAGCTCGACTATCTGCGGGGCAGCGAGGTCACCGAGCACGGGCGGCGGCTGGCCCGGCTGTACGGCGAGCTGGACCTGCTGGCGAGCGAGTGCCTGCGGGCGGGTGTGTGGGAGGGGCTGAACCCTGCCGAACTCGCCGCGTGCGTTTCGGCGTTGGTGTTCGAGGCACGGCAGGCCGATGACGCGGTGGCGCCCAAGCTGCCGTCCGGGCCGGCGAAGACCGCGATGGGCGAGATGGTCCGGATCTGGGGGCGGCTCGATGCCCTGGAGGAGGACTTCAAGATCAACCAGGCGGAGGGGGTCGGACAGCGCGAACCCGACCTCGGCTTCGCCTGGGCGGTGTACATGTGGGCGTCCGGCCGGACGCTGGACGAGGTGCTGCGCGAGGCGGAGATGCCGGCGGGGGACTTCGTACGGTGGTGCAAGCAGGTGATCGATGTGCTGGGGCAGGTGGCGGCCGCGGCTCCGCGCGAGGGCAGTTCGGTGGGGCGGAATGCGCGAAAGGCGGTTGATGAGGTGTTGCGGGGAGTGGTGGCCTACAGCTCTGTGGGGTGAGGCGGGCCGGCCGCGGCCCGCCCCCTCGCGTGGGCCGTCGTCAGCGGGTGGTCGCCGCTCCGACGGCTGAGCCGAAGCGCGCCTTCACGGCCGGGTGATCCAGCGACTCCGGGGTGAAGAGGATCGAGCCCACCCCGGTCGGTCCGGTCGCCGAGCCCGGGATGACGCTCACCGCTCCCGTCGCCAGATACTTGCCGGGCGCGCCGACCGCCAGGTCCGCACGGCCGTCCGCGTCGAAGTCCCCGGCCGTCACCGACTGCCCGAACTGGTCGTTGCCCTCCATCACTCCCATCACCCCGGGTGAGTCCAGAGTCAGCTTCCGGGCGCGGGCCGCGTCCAGCCCGGTCGCCGTCCCCGGTACGACGGTCAGCGCCCCCGCGTTCTGGATGCCGTCGGAGTCCGGCTCGCCGACCACGGCGGTCACCAGGTCGGCGTGCCCGTCGCCGTCAGTGTCGGCGAGGACGCCCGCGGTGCCCGGTTCCACGGCGCCGCCGTAGGGCACACCCGCGCCCAGCCCGGCGGCGGTGCCCGGGAACATGCGCAGCAGGAACTCGTCGGGGCCGTCGGAACCGGTGGTGTCCACGACCACGTCGTCGCGGCCGTCGCCCGTGATGTCGCCGGTCACGACGCTGTAGCCGGTGAAGGGCAGCCCTGTCCGGCCGATCGGCGCCGTCTTCAGGCCCTGCGCCGAACCCGGCAGCACGGCCAGGGTCCCCTCGTCGGCCCCGTCGTCGAAGTAGGCCTGCGTGACCAGGTCCGTGTAGCCGTCGCCGTTGATGTCGCCCGAGGCGATCGGTCCCATCCCGGCGCCGCCGCCGGGCGGGGCGAACGCGGTCATCGCCGGTTCGTCGATGTCCCGCAGATCGCTCGCACCGCGTACGACGTTCACCTTCGTCCCGGTGGAGACCGCGATGTCGTCCCGTCCGTCGTGGTCGAAGTCGCCGACCGTCAGATTGTCGCCGAACCCCTCGCGCGCGGCCGGCTTCGGATTGTGGAACGCGATGGCGTCACCGCTCAGTCCGCCCTTGGCCCCGAAGACGATCGTCACGGCGCCCGCGCCCGCCACGGTCCCGATGGCCTCGCCGCCCGAACCGATCACCAGGTCGGTGTACCCGTCGCCGTCCACGTCGCCCATGGCCACCGAGGACCCGAACCGGTCACCGGCCTCCGGTACACCCGGAATTCCGGCCGTGTCCTGGGTGATGCCCTTGTGCCGGGTGACCCGGATGCCCTGGCCGGTGCCGTACACGAGGGACACGTAGCCCGCCTTCGCGTACCCGGCGACGGTGCCTTCCGGGGCGCCGACGGCGAGGTCGCCGAACCCGTCCCCGTCCACGTCGCCCGGCGCGGAGGCGGCCGCCCCGCGCGGATTCTGCGACGCACCCGCCGCCCCGTGACCCGGTGCGGCGAAGGCGGCGGGTGCCACCAGGGCCCCCGCCGCCACAGCTGTCGCCAGAGCCGTACACGCCATCAGATGCCGCGCCATATGCCCACTCCCGCCCTTGTGTTCCCGAGTGGCGCCGCCGGCCGCCCCGGAGGGCGCCGGCCGCTGCCTTCAACCCACAAGACCCGTGAGGGGGATGAATAGTTGCGGTCGTCCCGCCGGCCTCCCGGAGAGTTTGGGTGTCTCGCGCGTCATCTTCCGGGCACGCGGACGCCCGCACCGTGAACGATCCACGGTGCAGGCCGTCACAGCACGTCGGGCGCCGGTCTACGACCGGCGTCGGCTGCTCCTCAACGACGCTCCTGTGCAGATCAGCCCCAGGAGGACGGTCAGGCCGCCGATGATGACGTTGTTGAGCACGACGCCCATGTCCGGGCTGCTGCCCACTATCCAGGGCGAGACGATCATCCAGGCGCCCATGGCGCAGATGGCCCAGCTCAGGCCATACATCCGTTGCGGCATCACGGTGAACCCGAGACCCAGCACGGCGATCGCGATACCCATGATCAGGTTGTGGTTCACCAGGGTGGTCTGGCTCGTCGTGAAGTGCAGCACCCAGGGCGAGATGGCGCAGTACAGGCCGACCAGGAACACCGGTCCGTCCACGAGCGCCACATCGCGGCCACCCATCACGCGGGCGTAACGATCACGCATTTCGGAGGCATCGGGGTGTCCGGCCAAGTCACGGCCGGCATGCGAGACGTTTGACATGAGGTTCGTCTCCTTCGCTCCCGCAGGCCAGGACACGCCTTGTGCGATGAGCGGCCTGCTATGCCATTCTGCTCTTACTTGTGCCTTATGTGTAGTTTTGGGGCGGCTGAATTTCGGCAGGAATCGCATCGGTCCGCCGGCCGTCCAGCCGCCAGGCCAGGGCCACCGGATCCGGTGTGCGCTGCACCCGGCCCCGTCGGGTTGTCGGGGGAGCGCGCCCCGTCCCGCGGTGGCACGCTACTTCGGGGGCATCAGGACCGAGTCGACGATGTAGACCGTCGCGTTGGCGGTCGGGACGTTGCCGCAGACGACCTTCGAGGAGTCGTTCACGGTGTACGTCATGTCCGAACCCGACGTCGTCAGCTCGCCCTTCTCCAGGGTCTCGAAGGAGCCCTTCTCCAACTGCTTCGGCATCAGCTTCTCGCCCACCACGTGGTAGGTGAGCACCTTGGTCAGCTCGGCCTTGTCCGCCAGCAGCTTGTCCAGGTCGGCCTTCGGGATCTTCGCGAAGGCGTCGTTGGTCGGGGCGAACACCGTGATGTTCCGCGCGTTGTTCAGGGTGTCGACCAGACCGGCCTTCGTCACCGCGGTGACGAGGGTGGAGAGCGCCGGGTTGTTCGAGGCTGCCGTGGCGACCGGGTCCTTCGCCATGCCGTCGAAGGAGCCCGAACCGCTCTTCGGCACGGACGCGCAGCCCGGCCCGAAGGGCTTGTCCATGCTCATCGAGTCGTCGGCGGAAGCGGTGGCCGATGCCTTGGCCGAGCTGCCGGCGGAGCCGGACGCGCTGTCCTTGGAATCGCTGGAGCAGGCCGTGAGGGCGAGCGGGAGTACCGCTGCCGCCGACACGGCGAGGGCGGCGCGGCGGACGTAGAGGGTGTTCATGACGTTCTCCTGGATCGAACCGGGTGACGGAATGATTACGTTCAGCGAAGGGGGGAAGGTGTGGGAGCCGGCGGCCGTGCTCCGTGCGCGGTGCGGGTGGGGAAGCCGAAGCGGCGGTGTCCGTTCAGGACACGTCGACGACCACCGAGTGCCAGCCGGTCGCCCCGTTGGGCACCGTGCCGACCCGTTTGCCGGTCTGGGTGGCGCCGGTGCGGTCCGTCGCCCGGACCTCAAGGGTGTGGTTGCCGGAGGTGGCCGGCCACTCCCACACCCACTGGCGCCAGGTGTCCCGGCTGTCCTCGGCCGCCAGCCGCGCAGGGTGCCACGCGCCGCCGTCCACCCGGACCTCGACCCGCGAGATCCCGCGGTGCTGGGCCCAGGCGACCCCGGCGACCGGGATCGTGCCGGCCTTCGGGGAGGCGAACGGGCGGGGGGTGTCGATCCGGGACTCGGTCTTGATGGGGGCCTGCTGGGACCAGGACCGCTTGACCCAGTAGGCGTCGTAGTCGTCGAACGTGGTGAGCTCGATGTCCTTCATCCACTTGCAGGCCGATACATATCCGTACAGGCCGGGAACGACCATCCGGACCGGGAAGCCGTGCTCGAAGGGCAGCGGCTCACCGTTCATGCCGAGGGCGAGCATCGCGTCGCGCCCGTCCATGACCGTCTCGACCGGGGTGCCGATGGTCATGCCGTCCACCGAGCGCGTGATGATCTGGTTGGCGGGACCGCCGCGGGACGGCGGCCTCACCCCGGCCTCGCGCAGCAGATCGGCCAGCCGCACACCGATCCACCGGGCGTTGCCGACATACGGTCCCCCCACCTCGTTGGACACGCAGGTCAGGGTGATGTCGCGCTCGATGATCTCGCGGCGCAGCAGGTCCTTGAAGCTGAGCGTCACCGGGCGTTTCACGCCCTTCCCGTGGATCCTCAGCTTCCAGTCGTTCGCGTCGATGCGCGGCACGACCAGGGCCGTGTCCACCCGGTAGAAGCTCTTGTTCGGCGTGACGAACGAGCCCAGTCCCCGGATCCTCAGATCGGCGCCCGCCGGCATGGCCGGCGCCGCCGAGGCGGGCACCGGCAGCACCAGGTCGTGCCGTGAGGCGGTGGCCCCGGCCTGAACGGCGGAGGTGAGCCGCCGCCCCAGCAGGCCGGCGCCGGCCGAGGCCGCCGCCGCGGCGCTCGCCGCGATGACGAAGCCCCGCCGGTCGAAGGTGCCGGATACGGGCTCCCCGCCCCTTTCGCCAGCCGCTGGGGAGGGACCGGGAGCCGGTGTGAGCCGTCCGACCAGGAGATACAGGACCCCTGCGGCCAGTACGGCACCCACCACCGAGGGCAGCGCGTCGGCGGGCCGGCCCTCCGGCCGGCCCACCGCGGCGACCGCCCCGACCACACCGAAGACCAGTACGGCGGCCGAGCCGGTCACCCGGTGCCGCAGTGCCAGTACTCCGACCACCACGGCGAAGGCCGCCAGGAGAACCAGGATGCCCAGCTCCAGGACCAGCTTGTCGTTGGTGCCGAAATGCCGGATGGCGAAGTCCTTCAGCGCCGGGGGAGTGCGGTCGATGACCGCACCGCCCACCGCCGTGATCGGACCCGCCTCGGGACGGATGACCGCCGCCACCAGCTCGGCCACGGCCAGGGCGCTGAACCCGGCGATCAGACCGCTGAGCGCGGCGAACAGAGCACGCGCCCAGCGGGACCGCCGGGACCCGTGGGCCCCGTCCTGCGCATCGTTCTGATCTTCGCTCACACCGGGGATTCGTCGCCGGACGCCCGACGGATTGCTCCATCACCCGAATGGATGAGAGCGGATCACGGCCAATCCACGGCGCGACCTGTGACGAATCACCTCCGACAGGCGTCCGCCGCTCCTCCGGAATCCGAAGGAGGGGTGAACGGGGCGGGTGCCGGAGGGAGCGGTATGACAGGGATGCGGCGACGGACAGCCGTGGTGGGGAGCGGGGTGGCGGGGCTGACCGCCGCCCACGTCCTGCGGACGGCCCACGACGTGACGCTGTTCGAGGCGGACGACCGGGTGGGCGGCCACGCGCACACCCACGAGCTCCCCGCGTCGGACGGCCGCGTCCACCACGTGGACTCCGGGTTCATCGTGCACAACCGGCGCACCTACCCGCACCTGCTGCGGCTCTTCGCGGAACTCGGCGTCGCCACACAGGAGTCGGAGATGAGCATGTCCGTGCGGTGCGAGGGCTGCGCACTGCAGTACGCGGGCGCCCGCGGTCCGGCAGGCCTCCTCGCCCGGCCGCGGGCCGCCCGCGATCCGGCCTATCTGCGGATGCTGGCGGCGGTGCCCCGCTTCCACTGGTCCGCCCGGCGCCTCCTGGCGGACGGCGGACCCGACGCGGACACCATGACGCTCGGCGAGTTCGCCGCCCGCGGCCGCTTCTCCCCGTACTTCACCGCCCACTTCCTGACCCCCCTCGTCTCCGCCGTCTGGTCCTGCGACCCGGTGACCGCGATGCGCTGCCCCGCCCGCTACCTCTTCCGCTTCCTCGACCACCACGGGCTGCTCTCGGTCGGCGACTCCCCGGTGTGGCGGACCGTCACCGGCGGATCGGGCGCCTACGTCGAACGGGTCGTCAAACAGCTCGGCGCCGTCCGCACCGCGACCCCGGTCCGTGCCGTGCGCCGCCACCCCGACGGCGTGGAGATCACCACCGCGGACGACACCACCGAGCAGTTCGACTCCGTCGTCATCGCCACCCACCCCGAACAGGCGCTCCGGCTGCTCGCCGACCCCACGGACGAGGAACGCGACACCCTCGGCGCGTTCCGCTACTCCCGCAACCCCACGCTCCTGCACACCGACACCCGGCTGCTGCCGCGGGCCCGCGGCGCCCGCGCCTCCTGGAACTACCTGATGCCGTCCTGCACCGCGAGCCCCGAGCACGTCACCGTGAGCTACGACATGAACCGGCTCCAGCGGCTCGACGCCCCCGAGACCTTCGTCGTCACGCTGAACGGCGCCGACCGCGTCGCCCCCGGCCTGGTCCGCGCCCGCATGCTGTACGAACACCCCGTCCACACCCCGGAGTCGGTGGCCGCACAGGCCCGGCTGCCCGCGCTGTCCGGCCCGCTCACCGCCTACGCGGGGGCGTACCACGGCTGGGGCTTCCACGAGGACGGCTGCCGCTCGGGGGCGGACGCGGCCAGAGCCCTGGGGGTGCACTGGTGAACGCCCTCTACCCCTGCACCATCGCCCATGTACGGTCCGCGCCCGTCACGTACGCCTTCCGGCACCGCACCTACCTGTGGCTGATCGACCCGGACGGGCCGCCGCCGCTCCCCGCCGCCCTGCGCCTCCTGGCCGGCTTCGACGCGCGCGACCACTTCGGCGGCACGGCCCCGACCATCCGGGCCGGTCTGAGCCGGTTCCTGGCCGCGAACGGAGTCGACCTCGCCGACGGAACCGTGCGGATGCTCACCCAGGCCCGGGTGTTCGGCCACGTCTTCAACCCGCTGACCGTCTACTGGTGCCGCCGCGCCGACGGCACCCCCCTCTGCACGGTCGCCGAGGTGCACAACACCTACGGCGAACGCCACTGCTACCTGCTGCGCCCGGACGCCGCCGGCCGGGCCTCCACCGGCAAGGAGTTCTATGTGTCGCCGTTCTTCGGCGTCGACGGCGCCTACCGGATGCGACTGCCCGAGCCCGGCCCCCGGCTCGAACTGGCGGTGCACCTGGAACGGGCCGGCATGCGGCCCTTCACCGCCACCGTGCGCGGCGTGCGACGCCCGGCGACCCCGCGCGTACTGCTCCGGCTCGCGCTGCGCCACCCCTGGTCCACAGCGGTCGTCTCGGTCGCCATCCGGCTGCACGGAATCCGCCTCCTGCTGCGCGGACTGCCCGTGCGGTCCCGTCCCCGCCACACCACTCAGGAAGGAATGCGGTGAGCGTGTCCACGTCCCACTCCCCGTCCCCCGCCGCCCCGTACCCCGTCACCCCGCCCCCGGCGCACGCCCCGGCCACCGACCCCGAGCGCTGGCCGGACGTCGCGCGGCCGCCCCGCGCGTCCCGGCTGCGGACCGCCGTCGCCGAACGGCTCGTCCGCCACGCACTGGCCGGGCTCCCGCTCCGCGCCCGCCTCGCCGGACAGCAGGACATCGGACTCGGCGGCCCCCTGATGGACATCCGCGACCCCGCCCTCCTCTTCCGCAGGATCGGGCTGAACGGCCTGATCGGCTTCGGCGAGTCGTACATGGCGGGCGAGTGGGACTCACCCGACCCGGTGGGCGTGCTGACGGTCCTCGCGGACCACGTCGCCGGCCTGATCCCGCAGCCCCTCCAGTGGCTGCGCGGACTCTGGGCGGGACGCCGGCCCGCGGAGCAACTGGGCACACCCGAAGGCGCCCGGGACAACATCAGCCACCACTACGACCTGTCCAACGAACTCTTCGCGCTCTTCCTCGACGAGACCCTCAGCTACTCGTCCGCCGTCTTCCGCAGCTTCCCCGCGGAAGCCGAGGCGCTGCCCGCCGCCCAGCACCGCAAGATCGACCGGCTGCTCGACCTGGCCGGTGTCGGTCCCGGCACCGAACTCCTCGAAATCGGCACCGGCTGGGGAGAGCTGGCGATCCGGGCCGCCGCCCGCGGGGCCCGCGTCGTCTCCGTCACGCTCTCCGCCGAACAGCGGGACCTGGCCCGTCGCAGGATCGGCGAGGCCGGGTACGAGGACCGGGTCGACGTCCGGCTCTGCGACTACCGCAGCGTCGACGGGCAGTACGACGCGGTGGTCAGCGTCGAGATGATCGAGGCGGTCGGCGCCGAGTACTGGCCGGTCTACTTCCGCACCCTGGAGGAGCGGCTCGCCCCCGGCGGCCGCATCGCCCTCCAGGCCATCACGATGCCCGACGACCGGATGCGCGCCTCCCGCACCACCTACACCTGGATCCACAAGTACATCTTCCCCGGCGGACTCCTGCCCTCCGTCGAGGCCATGGCGGAGGTCACGGCCGGGCACACCGGCCTGCGCATCGACCGCTGCGACGACTTCGGCACGCACTACGCCGAGACACTGCGGCTGTGGCGGGAACGGTTCGAGGAGCGGACCGCGGAAGTCGACGCACTCGGCTTCGACGCCACCTTCCGCCGCATGTGGACCTTCTATCTGGCTTACTCCGAGGCGGGATTCCGCTCCGGCTACCTCCATGTGCGGCAACTGCTGCTGACCCGTCAGGAATCCGCGTGATGACACCTACCGGCAAGCAGGCCACGACCGGCGCGGCCCAGCGACTGGAACCCCTCGTCGAGCAACTGCTCGGCGGCGCGCTCCCGGTCCGGGTCCGGATGTGGGACGGCAGCGAGACCGGCGCCGCCGACGGCCCCCTGGTCCACGTCAGGTCCCGGCGGGCGCTGCGCCGGCTGCTCTGGGCGCCGGGCGAACTCGGCCTCGCCGAGGCATACATCACCGGTGACGTCGATGTCGAGGGAGACCTGGCCCAAGGGCTGCGGGCGATGCGGCACGCCGTACGCGAGCGCGGGCCGCGCCCGCCGCGGCCCGGCATCGGCGACCGGCTGAGGGCCGCGCGCACCGCACTGCGCCTGGGCGCGGTGGGCCCCCGGCCGCCGGTCCCCGCCGCCCGTGCGGGACTCCACGGCGTCCTGCACAGCAAGTCCCGCGACCGGGCCGCCATCAGCCACCACTACGACCTCTCCAATGCCTTCTACGCCCTGCTCCTCGACGAGACGATGGCCTACTCCTGCGGCTACTGGACCAGCGACGCCCCCGGTTACGGCCCCGCCGACGCCCAGCGCGACAAGCTCGAACTGATCTGCCGCAAGCTGGACCTGCGCCCCGGGGCGCGCCTGCTCGACATCGGCTGCGGCTGGGGATCGCTGACCCTGTACGCCGCACAGCGGCACGGGGTCCGCGTCACCGCCGTCACCCTCGCCCGGGAACAGGCCGCCCACGTCCGCGCGCGGGTCGCCGAACGGAACCTGGACGACCTGGTCGAGGTCCGCTGCTGCGACTACCGGGACATCGGCCGGGCACCGGGGCACGAGGGCGGTTACGACGCGGTGTCCACCGTCGAGATGGGCGAGCATGTCGGGGACGCGGAGTACCCCGCCTTCACCGCGACGCTGCACGCCATGGTCCGGCCGCGCGGGCGGGTGCTGGTCCAGCAGATGTCCCGGGGCCGCGAAGCCCCGGGCGGCGGCGCGTTCATCGAGTCGTACATCGCGCCCGACATGCACATGCGCCCGCTCGGCGAGACGGTCGCCCTGCTGGAGGGCGCCGGCCTCGAAGTGCGCGACGTCGAGGGGCTGCGCGAGCACTACGTACGGACCGTCGACGCGTGGCGGCGCACCCTGGAGCTGAACCAGCGGGAGTTCGCGGACCTGGTCGGGGAGGAGACCGTACGGGTGTGGCGGCTCTACCTGGCCGGCGGCGCCCTCGCCTTCGAGGAACGGCGGATGGGCGTGGACCAGATCCTCTCCGTACGGCCGGAGGCGACCGGTGCGGCCGGGATGCCCGCCACCCGGCGCGGCTGGTACGAGGACCAGTCGGCGCAACCCGCTGCCCGCGACGGCGCGACGGCCGGGGCCACCGGATGAACGGCTCCGGCTGGGCGGCGTTCGCACAGGGCCTCGCGCCCAGTGCGGGCGCCGCCCTCGCTGTCATGCTCGGCACGTTCGCCGTCGCTCTGCGCAAGGGCGTGCACCGGGTCGTGGACGTCGCGTGGGGCCTGGCGTTCACGGCCGTGGCGCTCGTCTCCTGGGCCATGTCCGCCGGCGGCGGGGGAGACGGCACCCGACGGCTTCTGGTCACCGTGCTCACCGCGGTGTGGGGGCTGCGCCTGGCCTGGCACATCGCCCGCCGGGGCAGGGGCCACGGCGAGGACCCGCGCTACGAGGCGATGGTGGCCAGGGCGCCGGGCAGCCCCGCGCTGTACGCCCTGCGGAAGGTGTACCTGCTCCAGGGGGCCCTGGTCTGGCTGATCTCGCTGCCGGTGCAGGCGGCCGGGTACGTCACGGGGCCGCCCGGGGCCTGGGCCTGGGCCGGTGCCGCGCTCTGGGCGGCCGGACTCGGCTTCGAGGCGGTGGGGGACCACCAGTTGGCCCGGTTCAAGGCGGATCCGGCCAACCGCGGGCGGATCATGGACCGGGGCCTGTGGTCCTGGACCCGGCATCCGAACTATTTCGGCGACTTCTGCGTGTGGTGGGGCCTGTTCCTGATCGTCTGTGCCGCGCCGGCGGCTGCCGCGGCCACGGTCGTGGCGCCCGCGCTGATGAGCTTCCTGCTCATCGGCGGCAGCGGAAAGGCCCTGCTGGAACGGCATATGGCCGAACGCCCCGGCTTCGCCGCGTACACCGCCAGGACCAGCGGATTCTTCCCCCGGCCGCCCCGCCGGGGCTGAGCACGCACGCTCGCCGCGTTGCCGGGGCGTCCTGGTGGCTCCCGCTACCGGGACGCCCCGGCGCCTCGCGGCCACCGCCTCATGCCGAGGGCAGCTTCATCAGCGCCAGGGGAGCGGAGGTCGGCTGCTCGGACCCGCCCGCCGGCTCGACCGTGACGCCCATGCCCGTGGCGCCGTCCACCGGCCCGTCGAGCAGGGTCGCGTAGGTCGTCGACGAGGGGCCGGTCGCCCGCATCAGGCCCGCGGACCGCATCGTGCCGCCGTCGTCGAACCACAGCTGGTAGACCTTGCCGCCGGGCGCCTGCGCCAGCCCCGAGGCGAGGAACACGGCCCGGTCCTGGCTCCTGGAGACCACCACGGTGCCCTTCGCGCCGTCGCTCAGGGTGGCCGAACCGGACCGGGCGTCGGGCGCCGAGATGACCTCGGCCACCTGCGCGCTGCGCTGCTCGGCGGCGCGGGCGTCGGACCGGGCGTCCCGCGCCTCCTGGTTCTGCCGGACGGCGATGCCGCCGAAGCCGGCCGCCGCGGCCAGGCACGCGGCCAGCGCGAACTTCGACCACCGCCCGGCCCGGCCTGTGCCGTCCCGGCCGGCGCCTCCGCCGGAGCGGGCCCGCCGGCCGGTGGACGGCGACTCCTGGCGTACGGTCGCGATCTCCCGCAGCACCCGCTCGCGCAGCTCCCGCGAGGGCGTGGCCGACACGGCGAGGCCGAGCCGGGTCGCCGTCTCCGACAGCTCCCGCACCTCCACGGAGCAGGCCTCGCAGTCGCCCAGGTGGCGTTCGAACTCCCGGCGTTCGGTCTCCGGCAGCGCGTGCAGGGCGTAGGCGCCGGTCAGTGTGTGAAGTCCGGCGTCGCTCATGCGCTCACCCCGAGGCAGTCGCGCAGCCGGATCAGTCCGTCGCGCAGTCGAGTCTTGATCGTTCCGAGCGGCACCGCCAGCAGTTCTCCCACCTCGCGGTAGGTCAGTCCGCGGTAGTACGCCAGCGTGACGGACTCCCTTTGCAGTTCCGAGAGGGTCCGCATGCAGCGGCGGACCTGCTCCCGTTCCAGCCGGCTCTCCACCTGTTCGGTGACGTCGTCGAAGGCGGGGGTGCGGTCGAGCAGCGCGGCCTTGTGCTCACGGGCCGTCGTCGCCTCCACCGAACGCACCCGGTCCACGGCCCGGTGGTGGGCCAGGGTCAGCACCCAGTTCATGGCGCTGCCGCGGGCCGCCTGGAAGCGCGGTGCGGTGCGCCAGACCTCCACCAGCACCTCCTGTGCGACCTCCTCCGACTGGGCGGGGTCGCGCAGGACGCTTCTCACGAGGCCGAGCACCGGGCCGCAGACCGCTTCGTACACCTGCGCGAAAGCGTCCTGATCACCCCGGGCGACCATTCCCAGGAGCTCCTGGAGGTCGGGTCCGGCCGAGGCCAGTCCGCTGATGTGCACGGCTTCTTTCACGCGGGCTTCCTCCCGGGACGGTCATCGGTCTCCAGGGGTGGTTCGGAGCCGGTGGCGGTGCGGATTGGTCGGTGGGGGAAATCCTTCCACGCCTCCCGGATTTCGCGATACATCGCGGTTGACGTGTTCCGGAAACTCGCGATATGTTCGGTCACGAGTATTCGACGACGAGGAAGGGCGGCGGGGAAGGTGGCCAAGCGGCGCAAGCTCAGCAATCCTCTGGCGCTCACGGTGATGGTGCTGCTCGCCGAGCGGTCCATGCACCCGTACGAGATCGCCCAGACCCTGCGCCGCCGGGGCAAGCAGCACAGCGTCAAGATCAACTTCGGTTCGCTCTACACCGTGGTCCAGAACCTGGAGAAGCACGGCTACGTGGAGGTCACGGGCGTACAGCGACAGGGCAACCGCCCCGAGCGCACGCTCTACGGCATCACGGAGACCGGGCGGGCCGAGATGCTGGACTGGCTCTCCGACATGATCGCGGTTCCGGCCGCCGAGTTCCCCGCCTTCGACACGGCCCTGTCGCTCCTTCCCGTCCTGCCGCCGGACGAGGTGGCCGAGCTCCTGGCGGACCGGGAGCAGGCGCTGGCCGTGCAGGCGGCGGCGCTCCGGGGGGTGCTCGGCCAGCTGGGCGGCGCGCTTCCCCGGGTCTTCGTCGTGGAGAGCGAGTACCAGGTCCACATGATCGAGGCACAGCTGGCATGGATCAGGGGATTCCGCGAGGAGCTCCGTGACGCCACCATCAGCGGCATCGAGGAGTGGAAGTCCTTCCACGAGACCGGCGAGGTCCCGCAGGACTGGCAGGACCTCGACGAGCAGGAGATCGTCCTCGACCCCGAACGCGGGAAGTGACGGGGAGAGGGAGAACGGAAAAGACCCCGGCCGGTGCTGTTGGAGCAGCGCCCGCCGGGGTCTCGAACCCCGGACCGGACATGCCGTGAAGGCGGGCCAGGCGATCGAGGTGCGGCACACCCAGGATAGCCCGGCACTCCTCACGCGGAACGGACCGGCGTACCGGGCACCCGGAGACCCGGGTGCCCCGCCGACCACAGGAGAGCTCTGTCATGAGCACCCGTGCGCCCGCAGTAGAGGCGCGACAGCTGATCAAGACCTACCCGGGTGACGTCACCGCGCTGAACGGCATGGACCTCACCGTCTCGCCCGGCACCGTCTTCGGGCTCCTCGGGCCCAACGGCGCGGGAAAGTCCACCACCGTCAAGATCCTCACCACGCTCGCCCGCCCCGACTCCGGCACCGCGTCGGTCGCCGGGCACGACGTCCTGCGCCACCCGGACCGGGTCCGAGGGGCCATCGGCGTGGTCGCCCAGAAGTCCGGCGCCGACCCGGTCGCCACCGGCCGCGAGAACCTGCTGCTCCAGGGCCGGCTGTACGGGATGCGGGGCGCCGCCATCCAGCACCGCGCCGACGAGCTGCTGGACCGCTTCGGCCTCGCGGACGCCGCGAAGCGCCAGGTCAATGGGTACTCCGGCGGTATGCGGCGCCGCCTCGACGTGGCGCTCGGTCTGGTCCACCGCCCCGAGGTGCTCTTCCTCGACGAGCCGACGACCGGTCTCGACCCCGAGGCCCGCACCGCGATGTGGGAGGAGATCTCCCGGCTGGCCGGTGAGGAGGGCCTGACCATCGTGCTCACCACGCACTACCTGGAGGAGGCCGACCGGCTCGCCGAACGCATCGCGATCGTCGACCGCGGCCGCATCGTCGTCGAGGGCACCCCCGACGAGCTGAAGGGCGAACTGCGCGGCGACGCGGTCCATCTGGAGCTGCGCGCCGAGGCGGACCGCAGCGCCGTCAACTCCCTGCTCGCCGGACTGCCCGGCGTGTACGAGGTGCTGGTCGAGGGCCGCCGGGTCAGCGTCCGCGCCGAGGACGGAGCCGCGGCCGTGCCGGTGCTGCTGGGCGCCCTGGAGCGGGCCGGTTCGGCCGTCGCCGCCGCCACCGTCGCCCGTCCCTCCCTCGACGACGTCTATCTGCGCTACGCCGGCCGCCGCTTCTTTGACGCGGAGTCCACGGGTTCGCGGGGCGTCCACGTACCGGCCGCCGCGGGAGGCACCCGATGAGCGGTCAGGCTCTGGCCCAGACGTGGTACATGACCCAGCGCCAGCTGATGGCGATCCTCCGGCAGCCGGTCTTCCTGGTGATCTCGCTGATCCAGCCGGTGATCTGGCTGTTCCTGTTCGGCAACCTCTTCAAGAAGATCGTCGAGCTGGGCGGCTTCGGCACCACGTCCTATCTGGACTACCTGATCCCCGGCATCGTCGTGATGAGCGCGCTGGGATCGAGCATGTGGGCCGGAATGGGCACCCTGGAGGAGATCGAGCGCGGCACGCTCAACCGCTTCCTGACGACACCGGTCAGCCGCAACGCCCTGATGAACGCCAACGTCGTGCAGAACGGCATCAGCACGGCCGCGCAGTCCCTGGTCATCGTCCTGCTCGGCTGGGCCGCGGGCGCCACCTACCCCGGCGGGGCGGGCGGACTGCTGATCCTCGTCGTCGCCTCGATCCTGCTCGGCACGGTCTTCGGCGCGTTCTCCAACGCCCTGGGCATGCTGGTGCGCCGGCGGGAGTCGATCATCGGCATCAACACCTTCCTGCTGCTGCCGCTGACCTTCCTGTCCTCGTCCTTCATGGCCCCGAGCCAGATGCCGTCGTGGATGCGCCACATCGCCGACTTCAACCCGGTCAACTGGGCGATGGTGGCCGGCCGTTCGGCGCTGACCGCAGAGCCGGACCGGTGGCTGGTGCTCAGCCGCGGGGGAGCGCTGCTGGTGCTCGCCGCGGTCGCCGTGTGGCTGTCGACCCGGACCTTCCGCTCGTACCAGAAGTCGGTCTGACCGGCCGGCGCGCGGCGCACATGGCGGTGCCCCGGTCCAAGGACCGGGGCACCGCCGAGCCGGACTCCGCGTACGTGTCCTACGCGGCGCTCTCCTGCTCGCGCTCCACCTGTTCGTTCCACTCGCGCTTGACCGAGCGCCAGGCGTCGTCGTTCTGGCCCAGGCGCCAGTAACCCGAGATCGACAGCTGGGGCAGCGGGATGCCGCGGTCCAGCCGCAGATGGCGCCGGATGTCCTTGACGAAGCCGGCCTCGCCGTGGACGAACGCCTGCACCTGCCCCGCCGGGAACTCCAGTCCCTTCACGGCGGCGGTGAGCGCCTCACCGACCGGGCGGTCGCCCCGGTGCAGCCAGTTCACCTCGACGCCGTCCGGCGTCGCGATCTTCTGCTCCTCCGTGGCGTCCGTGACCTCGATGAAGGCGTGCACCACCGCGTTCGCGGGCATCTGCTCCATCGCCGCGGCGATGGCCGGCAGCGCGCTCTCGTCGCCCACCAGGAGATGCCAGTCGGCCGAGGCGTCCGGGCCGTAGCCGCCGCCGGGGCCCAGGAAGGTCACCGGGTCGCCGGCCGCGGCACGGGCCGCCCACGGGCCCGCGAGGCCCTCGTCGCCGTGCACCACGAAGTCGATGGCCATCTCCCGGGTGGCCGGGTCCCAGAAGCGCACCGTGTACGTACGGGTGGTGGGCCACAACTCGCGCGGGAACTCCTCGCGGATGCGGGCCATGTCGAAGGGGTGCGCGTACTCGGCGCCCTCGGGGGCGAAGCAGAGCTTGACGTAGTGATCGCTGAAACCGGAGAGCGCGAAATCCGCGAGACCGTCACCGCCGAGCACCACCCGGATCATGTGCGGAGTGAGCTGCTCGGTGCGCAGGACCTGCGCACCCTGCGCCTTGGGGGCCTGTCGCGCCGGTCGTTCTGCCACGAGGTTCTCTCCCTGTTTCGGATACCCGGACCACTGACCGAGGAATCGGCCTTAGGGTTACCTAACCTAACACCTCAGTTCCGAAGTGTGGAGAGGAGGCGCTGCAGGGCGCCGCCCAGCCCCCACTGGTCCGCAAGCGCTTCGAGCGCCGCCGGGTCGCGCGGCTCGGCGGGGAGCGCGGGGTCGAACGCGGGCAGCGGTACGTCACCGGCGACCCGGACCACCGTCGGCGCGACGGCGACGTAGTCGCGGGCCTCGTCGAGCCGTTTGCGCTGCGAGGGCGTCAGCTTCGCGGCCGGGTCGTCCACCGCCGCCATGATTGCGGCCAGATCGCCGAAGGCGTCCAGCAGCTTCGCCGCCGTCTTCTCGCCGATGCCGGGCACGCCGGGCAGCCCGTCGCTCGGGTCGCCGCGCAGCAGCGCCAGATCGACATAGCCGGAGCCGTCCACCCCGTACTTCTCGCGCAGCCAGGCCTCGTCCGTCACCTGGAGCGAGCCGACGCCCTTCAGCGGGTAGAGCACCCGCACCTCGCGGGCGTCGTCCACCAGCTGGTAGAGGTCCCGGTCGCCCGTGACGATGTCCACCGGACCGGTCGCCAGGCCCGCCAGTGTGCCGATCACGTCATCCGCCTCGTACTCCGCGACGCCGACCCGGGCGATCCCCAGGGCGTCGAGCACGTCCTCGATGATCGGCACCTGCGGGGCCAGCGTGTCGGGCGTCGCTTCCTCGTCGGGCAGCCCATCGGCGGTCTCCACCGCCACCCGGTGCGCCTTGTACGAGGGGATCAGCTCGACCCGCCAGTGCGGCCGCCAGTCCGCGTCCATGCAGGCGACCAGATCGTCCGGCCGGTGGTCCTGCACCAGCCGGCCGATGAAATCGAGCAGTCCGCGCACGGCGTTGACCGGGGTCCCGTCCGGCGCGCGCACCGAGTCGGGGACTCCGAAGTAGGCGCGGTAGTAGAGGGAAGCGGTGTCGAGGAGCATCAGGCGTCGCGTCACACCCCTGATGATGCCGCACCCCGCAGACAGTGGCCGCCGAGGACGCGGTTCCCGATCCAGGGCCGCTTTTGTGTGAGCTGGGTCACTCTTGTGTTTGCCCCGCGTAAGCGGGGGCAGGCGCGGCATCGGAGCGGACCACGTCGCATTTTCAACTAGTGCACGTGCCATGCGGACCGAATCCGCGCGCTCCACGGTCTGCCGGAGGGGGTGGCAGACCGTTTTCGGTTCAACGCGTGAGGTGTATGTGTCAAGGCTGCAAGCCGAACACTTGTACAAGGTCTTCGGCAGACGACCCGATCAAGCCATGCAGAAACTCGAGAGCGGCTCCAGCCGCGATGAGCTGCGTGCCGAGGGAACGACCGCAGCGGTGATCGACGCATCGTTCACCGTTGAACCGGGACAGATCTTTGTTGTGATGGGTCTGTCCGGGTCCGGCAAGTCGACGTTGCTGCGGATGCTCAACGGGCTCCTTGAGCCCACTGCGGGGAAGGTGCTGTTCGACGACCAGGACCTGACCGCACTGACTCCCGCCGAGCTCCGCCATGTCCGGTCCACCAAGATCAGCATGGTGTTCCAGCACTTCGCGCTCTTCCCCCACCGGAGCGTGCTGGAGAACGCCGGCTACGGCCTGGAGGTGCAGGGCGTGCCGCGCGACGAGCGCAACCGCCGCGCTGCCGAGGCCCTGGAGATGACCGGCCTGGCGGGCTGGGAGAACTCCTGGCCCGACGAGCTGTCCGGCGGTATGCAGCAGCGTGTCGGTCTGGCCCGCGCACTGGCCACCGACGCCGACCTGCTCCTGATGGACGAGTCCTTCAGTGCCCTGGACCCGCTGATCCGCCGCGACATGCAGGACCAGCTCCTGGAACTGCAGAAGCGGCTGAAGAAGACCATCGTCTTCATCACCCACGACCTCAACGAGGCCATGCGCCTCGGTGACCGCATCGCCGTGATGCGCGACGGGGAGATAGTCCAGCTCGGCACCGCCGAGGACATCCTCGTCACCCCGGCCAACGACTACGTCGCCTCCTTCACCCAGGACGTGGACCGCTCCCGGGTGCTGACCGCGGGCGCGATCATGGCCGAGCCGCACACCGTCATGGGCACCAGGACGGACGACGGCAAAGAACTCCGTACCCCGCAGGACGTCCTGCGCGAGGCCCCCGCCACCGTTACCGAGGGCACCCCGATCATCGAACTCTTCACGCCCTGCTCACAGAGCGGTGTCGCGGTCGCCGTGACCGACGACAAGGGCAAGCTCGTCGGCGTCGTTCCCCGGTCCCGGCTGCTCGCCGTGCTCGGTGAGCCGATGACCCCCGCCGAGGCTCCCCAGGACGCCGCGGCCGCGCTGAAGAAGGTGGCCAGTGTTTAGGCTCCACCTCGGCGACTGGGTCGACTCCGCCGTCGACTGGCTCCAGACCCATCTGGCCTGGCTCTTCGACGCCATCAGCTCCATAGTCAGCGGGATGTTCGACGGCATAGCCGCCGTACTCTCCGCCCCCGCACCCCTGCTCTTCGCGGGCATCGTCGCCGTCATCGCCTGGTGGCTGCGCGGTCTGCTCGCCGGTGTACTCGCGTTCGTCGGCTTCGCCCTCATCGACTCGGTCGAGTTGTGGGACGAAGCGATGGACACGCTCACCCTGGTACTCGTCGCCACCATCGTGACGCTGGTGCTGGCCGTGCCGCTCGGTATCTGGGCGTCCCGGTCCAAGGCCGTCAGCGCGGTGACCCGGCCGGTCCTCGACTTCATGCAGACCATGCCCGCCATGGTCTACCTGATCCCCGGCGTCATCTTTTTCGGCGTCGGCGTCGTCCCCGGCATCATCGCCACCATCATCTTCGCGCTGCCCCCCGGCGTCCGGATGACCGAGCTCGGCATCCGCCAGGTCGACGCTGAACTCGTCGAGGCGGCAGAGGCCTTCGGCACCACCTCGCGCAACACCCTGCTGCGGGTGCAGCTGCCGCTCGCGCTGCCCACGATCATGGCGGGCATCAACCAGGTCATCATGCTGGGCCTGTCCATGGTGGTCATCGCCGGCATGGTCGGCGGCGGCGGCCTCGGCGGCTCCGTCTACCGCGCCATCGGCAACGTCGACGTCGGCCTCGGCTTCGAGGCCGGTATCTCCATCGTCATCCTGGCGATGTACCTGGACCGGATGACCAGCGCCCTGGGCCGCGAGGTCTCCCCGCTGGCCCGCCGCGCGCTCGCCAAGGCGCAGGCCGCGGCCGGCGGACTGAAGGTGTGGAACTACCGCCCGCAGCCCGTCGTCGCCGTGGCCGGCATCGTCGCCCTCGCCCTCGTGGCCGGCGGCATGGGTGTGTTCGGCTCCTCCTCGGACTCGGACGACACCGCGAGCAAGGACCCGAAGAACATCGGGGCCGGCAAGACGATCAGCATGGGCTACATCCCGTGGGACGAGGGCATCGCCTCCACGTTCCTGTGGAAGGAACTGCTGGAACAGCGCGGCTTCAAGGTCGACGTCAAGCAGTACGAGGCCGGCGCGCTGTACACCGGTATGGCCAACGGCCAGATCGACTTCGAGACGGACTCCTGGCTGCCGGTCACCCACGCCGCGTACTGGAAGAAGTACAAGGACCGCCTGGAGGACATGGGCTCCTGGTTCGGACCCACCTCCCTGGAGCTGGCCGTCCCCTCGTACGTGAAGGGCGTCGAGTCGCTCGACGACCTCAAGGGCAAGGGGTCCGACTTCAAGGGCCGGGTCGTCGGCATCGAGCCGAGCGCCGGTGAGACGGGCCTGCTCAAGGACAAGATCCTGCCGGGCTACGGCCTGGACAAGGAGTACAAGGTCGTCGACGGCTCCACGCCGTCGATGCTGGCCGAGCTGAAGCGCTCGTACGCCAAGAAGGAGCCCATCGTGGTTCCGCTCTGGTCGCCGCACTGGGCGTACAACCAGTACGAGCTGACCAAGCTCAAGGACCCCAAGAACCTCTGGGGCAAGGGCGACGGCATCCACACGCTGACCCGCAAGGGCTTCTCCGAGGAGAACCCCGAGGTCGGCAAGTGGCTGAAGAACTTCAAGATGACCGAGGACCAGCTCACCAGTCTTGAGGCGCAGATCCAGAAGAGCGGATCCGGCAAGGAACAGGTGGCCGTCCGTACCTGGCTCAAGGCCAACGCGGGATTCGCCGACAAGGCGGCCCCGGTCGCGAAGGCCGCCACCTCCAAGGGCGCCAACGGCAAGGACGAGCGCGAGCGCGCCGTCGAGATGGCCTGGTTCCCGTGGGAGGAGGACATCGCCGCCACATACCTGTGGAAGGCCGTCCTGGAGGACCGCGGTTACAAGATCAACCTCAAGCAGTTCGAGGTCGGCCCGATGTACACCGCGATGTCCCGCGGTCAGATCGACGTGCAGTTCGACGGCTGGCTGCCATACACCCAGAAGAACTACTGGGACAAGTACGGCTCGAAGCTGACGGACATCGGCTCGTGGTACGGCCCCACCTCGATCGAGGTCGCGGTGCCGGGCTACGTCAAGGACGTGAAGTCCCTGGCCGACCTCAAGGGCAAGGGTTCCCAGTTCAAGGGCCGGATCATCGGCATCGAGCCGGGCACGGCCACGATGGAGAACCTCAAGAAGAACGTGCTGCCGCAGTACGGCCTCGACAAGGAGTACAAGGTCGTCGACTCCTCGACGCCCGGCATGCTCGCCGAGCTGAAGCGCGCGTACGCCAAGAAGGAGCCCGTCGCCGTACTCCTGTGGACCCCGCACTGGGCCTACAACGAGTACAAGATGACGAAGCTCCAGGACCCCGAGAAGGCCTTCGGTGAGGGCGACCGCCTGCACACCATCGGCTCGAAGGACTTCCCGAAGAACTACCCGCAGCTCACCAAGTGGTTCAAGGACTTCAAGCTGAGCGAGGACCAGCTCGCCGGCCTGGAGAACGAGATCCAGAAGCTCGGTACGGGACACGAGGACGAAGCCGTGAAGGCCTGGATGGCGAAGAACCCGGGCATCGCGGACAAGATGGCTCCCCAGCAGTAACCCCGTCGCGGCCCCGCCAGGGGCGCGGCACAGGAAGGGGTGGGCACCGCCGGCGGCGGTGCCCACCCCTTTCGGGCTGTCCGGACGTCTCATTACCGGCCGTCCTCGCGCAACCGTGTGCGTAAGGTGCTGGCAGCCGGAAGGATGGGGAGTCGGGAGGGAGCCGGACATGGACGACAAGGAAACACTCCGGGTGGGCGCGGCGGTCCGCAGACAGCGCAGATCCCTGGGACTCACGCTGGCCGCGGTCGCGATGCGCAGTGGCCTGTCCGTACCGTTCCTCAGCCAGATCGAGAACGAGCGGGCCAGACCCAGCGCCAGGTCCCTGGACCGGGTCGCGGACGCCCTGGAGACCACCCCCGCACGCCTGCGGGCCGCCGCCGACTCGGCGCGCGCCGTCGACGTCGTGCGCGGCGGGCAGGAGGACGGGGCACGCAGGGTGGTGCGCGGACGCCATCAGCTCAGCGCCCTCGAATTCACCGGTGAGCTCGATCTGGGGCGTGAGTTCCAGCACCGCAACGACGAGGTGATGTACGTGGCGGAGGGCGCCGCCGAGGTGGAGGCCGAAGGACAGGCCTACCGGCTGGAGCGCGGGGACACGCTGTTCCTCTCGGGCGGGGTGCGCCACCGCTGGCGGGCCACGGTACCCGGCACCCGGCTGCTGTTCGTCGCGGTCGCCGAGCACATCGACGCGACGTTCGACCCGCGTCGCTGAGGAGGATTCCCGTGCGCGTCGTCTCCCTCGTCCCCTCGCTCACCGAGGCCGTCGCCGAAACCGCGCCCGGTCTCCTCGTCGGTGCCACCGACTGGTGCACCCACCCCGCCGGGCTGGGCGCCGCCCGCGTCGGGGGCACCAAGAACCCCGACGTGCCCGGAATCCTCGCCCTGCGCCCGGACCTCGTGGTCGCCAACGAGGAGGAGAACCGGGAACCCGACCTCGCCGCGCTGCGGGAGGCCGGGACCGAGGTCCTCGTCACCACCGTCCGCACCCTCGACGAGGCGTTCGCGGAACTGGACCGGCTCCTGACCGGTGCCTGCGGGCTGCCGAGGCCCCGGTGGCTGGACGAGGCCGAGGCCGCCTGGGCGGCCGTGCCGCCGCCCTCCGCCCCGCGCCGCGCGGTCGTCCCCGTCTGGCGCAAGCCCTGGATGGTCCTGGGCCGCGACACCTTCGCCGGCGACCTGCTGGCCCGGCTCGGCGTCACCAACGTCTACGCGGACCACGCCGAGCGCTACCCCCGTGTCCCGCTCGACGAACTGAACGCGGCCGGCGCCGACCTGGTCGTGCTGCCCGACGAGCCCTACCGGTTCACCGCCGACGACGGGCCCGAGGCCTTCCCGGCGCTGCCCGCCGCACTCGTCGACGGGCGGTTCCTCACGTGGTACGGGCCGTCACTGGTGCGGGCCCCTGCGGCGCTGCGAGCAGCGCTCCGCTGAGCAGCCCGCGCACCGTGCGGACACCGGCCACCGCCCAGGCCGTCACCAGCAGCACATAGAGCGCGACGGCCAGCCAGGTGAACGCCGTCAGGCCGGTGTGCCGGGCCAGTCCCGCGGCGCCCGTGACGCACGTGCCGACGGGGAAGGTGAAGCCCCACCACGTCATGCCGAACGTCATCCCGCCCCGCACCGCCCGCACCACCATGGCGCCGGCCAGCGCCAGCCACATCAGCGCGAACCCCATGACCGGCACCCCGTACAGCACGGCGAAGGCGCCGAACGCGGAGGCGTACGGGGCCCCGATCGCGCCCGGCGCCACATCGGCGAGCGTGTTGACCGCGGTCGTCGACTGGCCCAGCGGGCCGAGCACCAGGAACAGCGTGGGCGTCAGCATGAGCGGCAGCGGACCCTGGTGGACCAGCCGGGAGAAGATCAGCGGCAGCATCACCAGCGTCGCCAGCAGACTCAGCCCGAACATCGCGTAACAGGCCAGCAGCAGCGCCTCCCGCCACTGGCCGGCCGGCAGCTCCGGCACCAGCAGCGGACCGAGAGCCGCGGAGACCATGGGCGCGACCACGGGAAGCAGCCATACCGGGGACGCGGTTCCGGGCTCCGGGCGGTGGCGCACCATCATCAGGTACGGGATCGCCACCGCGACGAACAGCCCGGTCAGGGTGCCCGCGGTGAACAGCACCACATCCAGCGCGAGGGCCGCCCGGTGCCCGATCACATCCTTGCCCACCACCATCCCGGCGCCGCCGACGGCCAGCAGCGCCATCGAGAGACAGCCGTAGAACGGGGCGACACCCGGGTCCAGGAGGTGGGCGCGGGCCTGGTCGCGGTGCGAGGCCCAGTGCCCGGCGCGCGCCGTGAGCACCGCGGCGAGCATGAGTGCGGCCAGCACCCACACCACCGCGCAGACCGCCCGCAGCCCGGGGACGTGCACGGGCAGGGCGACCCCCGCGCTCGCGACGATCGAGGTGCCCATGACGGTCGCGTACCAGTTGGGGCCGAAGTACCGCAGCGCGGGGCGCCGGGCCGTGCGGGCGGGCGGGAACGCGGTGCGGGTCTGCGGAAAGATGGCCATGCCACGATTCTTGGTTCCGCGGCCGTCCCCCACCAGGGAGTCCCTCCCTATGAGGTCATAAGGTGGACTTATGACCAGTGATGTACCTGCGCTTCTGTCCCACCGGGTGCCCGATCTGGGCGCGCTGGAGCTGCTCCTCGCCGTCGCCCGGCACGGCAGTCTCGGCCGGGCCGCACGCGACGTCGGCATCTCCCAGCCCGCCGCCAGCAGCCGCGTCCGGTCGATGGAACGGCAGCTCGGCCTCGCCCTGCTCGACCGCTCGCCCCGCGGCTCCCGCCTCACCGACGCGGGCGCGCTCGTCACCGACTGGGCGCGCCGGGTCGTCGAGGCCGCCGAGGCGTTCGACGCGGGCGCCCAGGCGCTGCGTGACCGGCGCGACTCCAGGCTGCGGGTCGCCGCCTCCATGACCATCGCCGAGTACCTGCTCCCCGGCTGGCTGATCGCCCTGCGCGCCGAACGGCCGGACACCGCCGTCTCGCTGCTCGCCGGCAACTCGTCGGCCGTCGCCCGGCGGCTGCTGACCGGCGAGGCGGACCTGGGGTTCGTCGAGGGCCTGTCGGTGCCCGAGGGGCTCGACGGGACCGTCATCGCCCACGACCGCCTGGTCGTCGTCGTCGCCCCGTCCCACGCCTGGGCCCGCCGCCGCACCCCGCTGACCCCGCTGGAACTCGCCGGGACCCCGCTGATCCTGCGCGAGCACGGCTCCGGCACCCGGCAGGTCCTGGACGCCGCCCTCGCCGTCCACGGCGGACTGGCCCAGCCGCTCCTGGAACTCTCCTCGACCACGGCGGTGAAGGGGGCGGCCGAGAGCGGCGCCGGACCGTGCGTGCTGAGCGAGCTGGCCCTCGGCGAGGAGCTGTCGTCCCGGCGGCTGGTCGAGATCCCGATCGCCGGGGTCCGGCTGCGGCGCCAGTTGCGCGCGGTCTGGCCGTCGGGGCACCGCCCGACGGGCCCGGCCCGGGACCTGCTCTCCCTGACGCGGTCAGGGCGGCCCGGCGACTGAGCGCGGTGCGGCGGCCCTCACTCACGAGGCGGTGCGGCCTCACGGAGCCGTGCGGCCCTCGCGGAGCGGTGCGGCCCCCGGAGCGGTGCGCGGCTCTTCCGGAGGCGTGGGCGGCCCCGTCCCCCGTAAAACGGCTGGCCCGCGCCCCGGCCGAGCCGGAAGGATGGACGGATGACCACGACCGCACCGCCCGCCCGCGGCGTCCGCCACGCGTGGGCCGACCTGCCCGCCGCCGTACGACGCGGCGTCGAGGACATCCTCGGCTCGCCCGTCGTCGAGGCCCGCAGCCAGAGCGGCGGCTTCTCGCCGGGCGTCGCCGCACGGGTGCGGCTCGCGAACGGCGGCCGGGCCTTCGTCAAGGCGGTGAGCGCCGAGGTGAACCCCGGCAGCCCGGACCTGCACCGCGCCGAGGCCCGCCACACCGCCGCCCTCCCGCCGCACGCCCCCGTACCCCGGCTGCTCGGCTCGTACGACGACGGCACCTGCGTCGCCCTCGTCCTCCAGGACATCGAGGGCCGTCAGCCCCGCGTCCCCTGGGACCCGGCCGAACTGGACCGCGTCCTGGCCGCAGTCGGCGCACTCAGCCGCCTCCTCACCCCGGCCCCGGCCGACGCGCCGCCCGTCGCCAAGCGCGAGGCCTCGATGTTCACCGGCTGGCGGACCCTGCACGCGGCAGGGGGCGACGCCCGCCTCGATCCCTGGGCGGCACGCCGACTCGGCGCACTCGCGGAACTGGAGTCCGGCTGGGTGGAACCCGCCACGGGCGACAGCCTCGTCCACGCCGATCTGCGCGCCGACAACATCCTGCTGACCGAGGACCGGGTCGTCTTCGTCGACTGGCCGCACGCGATGCGCGCCGCACCCTGGTTCGACCTGCTGGCGATGCTGCCGTGCGTCGCGGCCCAGGGCGGCCCCGACCCGGAGACCGTCTTCGCGGCGCATCCGCTCGGCCGGGGCGCCGACCCCGCCGGAGTCACCGCCGTACTCGCCGCCCTGACCGGATACTTCGTGGCGCACTCGCTGCGCCCCGACCCGCCGGGCCTGCCCACGCTGCGGGCGTTCCAGGCGGCCCAGGGAGCGGCCGCACTGGACTGGCTACGGGGCAGGCTCGCCCACGGGCCCGCGTAGCCGCGCGGCCGCCACCAGCGCCGCCATCACCCGTACGTCGTCGCCCGACTCCGGATGCCACTGCACCCCGAGCACCCATCCGGGCCCCGGCAGCTCGACGGCCTCCACCGTGCCGTCCGCGGCGTGCGCCGACGCCACCAGACCCGCGCCGAGCCGGTCCGCGGCCTGGTGGTGGTAGGTGGGCACGTCGCAGTCGCCGGGGACCACGGAGGCGTACCGCGTCCCCGGCACCGGCGTCACCCTGTGCGTCCCGAACACCCCCGTCGCCCCGCCGGGGCCCGCGTGCCCGTCCAGATGCTGTGTCAGCGTGCCGCCCAGGACCACGTTCAGCAGCTGCATCCCCCGGCAGATCCCCAGCAACGGGGTGCCGGACTCCAGCGCGGCCCCGATCAGGGCGCTCTCCCAGGCATCGCGCTCCGGCGCGGGCGGCCCGGTCCGCGGATCGCGCCCGGCCCCGTACCGCGCCGGGTCCACATCCGGCCCGCCCGCGACCACCACCGCGTCGAGCCGCGCCACGACCGACGCCGCCAGTTCCGGTGAGTCCGGCGGAAGCAGCGCGGCCAGCCCGCCCGCCTCACGGACCAGCCGGCCGTAGCCCGCCGGCAGCAGTGCGACGGGCAGATCCCAGACGCCCCAGCGCGCCGAGGCCTCCAGATACGTACTGATCCCGATCAGCGGGCGGTTCATCGGATCTCCCTCTCGCACGGCACGCGGAACGCACCGGCACCGTATCCAAATCCCTTGCGCTCCCAATAGATTTGGATCAGCTGCCGGTAGATCCGGATCATCCGTCGGCCCGCGAGGAGAGGATCCATCCGTGTCCGACCGAACAGCCCCGCTCGCCGTCGAGGAACTGCGCCTCCTCGTCGGCACCGGTGAGATCGACACCGTGGTCCTGGCCTTCCCCGACATGCAGGGGCGGCTCCAGGGCAAACGCTTCGCCGCCGGCTTCTTCCTCGACGAGGTCGTGCCGCACGGCACCGAGGGCTGCAACTACCTCCTCGCCGTCGACACCGACATGAACACCGTCGACGGCTACGCCATGTCCTCCTGGGACCGAGGCTACGGCGACTTCGCCATGCACCCCGACCTCGCCACCCTGCGCAGGGTGCCCTGGAACGAGAGCACCGCGATGGTCACCGCCGACCTCGCGTGGAGCGACGGCTCGCCCGTCGTCGCCGCGCCCCGCCAGATCCTGCGCCGCCAGCTGGAACGCCTCGCCGGACACGGCTACACCGCCCACGCCGGCACCGAACTCGAATTCATCGTCTTCAAGGACACCTACGAACAGGCCTGGGACCGCGGCTACCGCGACCTCACCCCGGTCAACCAGTACAACGTCGACTACTCCGTCCTCGGCACCGGCCGCGTCGAACCCCTGCTGCGCCGCATCCGCAACGAGATGGCGGGCGCGGGCCTCACCGTCGAGTCGGCCAAGGGCGAGTGCAACCCCGGCCAGCACGAGATCGTGTTCCGCTACGACGAGGCCCTGGTCACCTGCGACCAGCACGCCGTCTACAAGACGGGCGCCAAGGAGATCGCCGCGCAGGAAGGCGTCTCGCTCACCTTCATGGCCAAGTTCAACGAGCGCGAGGGCAACTCCTGCCACATCCACCTCTCGCTCCGGTCCACCGGAGACCCCGGACGCAGCGTCATGGCGGACGAGGACGGAGCCATGTCCCCGGTGATGCGGCACTTCCTCGCCGGCCAGCTCGCGGCCCTGCGCGACTTCTCGCTCCTCTACGCGCCGAACATCAACTCCTACAAGCGCTTCCAGCCCGGCTCCTTCGCCCCGACCGCCGTCGCCTGGGGCGAGGACAACCGCACCTGCGCGCTCCGCGTCGTCGGCCACGGCCAGTCCCTGCGCTTCGAGAACCGCCTCCCGGGCGGTGACGTCAACCCGTACCTCGCCGTCGCCGCACTCGTCGCCGCCGGCCTCCACGGCATCGAGCACGGTCTCGAACTGCCCGAGCCCTGCGCGGGAAACGCCTACACCGCCGCGTACGACCGCGTCCCCACCTCCCTGCGCGAGGCCGCCCGGCTCTGGGAACACAGCGAGATCGCGGAGGCGGCCTTCGGGGCCGAGGCCGTCGCGCACTACGCCAACATGGCACGCGTCGAACTCGAAGCCTTCGACGCGGCGGTGACCGACTGGGAGATCAAGCGCTCCTTCGAACGTCTGTGAGGACTTCCTTGACCCGTGAGCACCACGTACTGAACCCGGCGACGGAAGAGCTCGTCGCCACGGTGCCCGCCACCACCGCGGCCGAGGTGGACGCGGCCGTCACCCGGGCGGCGGCCGCCCAGCGGACCTGGGCGGCCCTCGCACCCGCCGACCGGGCCCGGCTGCTGCGCCGGTTCGCCGCCGCCGTGGACGGCCGCACCGAGGAACTGGCCCGGCTGGAAGTGCGCGAGGCGGGCCACACCATCGGCAACGCCCGCTGGGAGGCGGGCAACGTCCGCGATCTCCTCGACTACGCCGCCGGGGGAGTGGAACGGCTGAGCGGCCGGCAGATCCCCGTACCCGGCGGCATCGACATCACCCTGCTCGAACCCCTCGGCGTCATCGGCGTGATCGCCCCCTGGAACTTCCCCATGCCGATCGCCGCCTGGGCGCTCGCCCCGGCCCTCGCGGCGGGCAACGCCGTCGTCCTCAAACCAGCCGAGACCACCCCGCTGACCGCACTGAGGCTCGCCGGACTGGCCCTGGAGGCCGGACTGCCCGAACACCTCTTCCAGGTGCTGCCGGGCGCGGGCGACGAGGCGGGCGACGCCCTGGTCGAGCACCCGGACGTCGCCAAGATCGTCTTCACCGGCTCCACCCGGGTCGGCAAGCGGATCATGGCCAAGTGTGCCGAGCGCGTGAAGCGGATCACCCTCGAACTCGGCGGCAAGAGCCCCAACATCGTCTTCGCCGACGCCGACATCGAGGCCGCCGCGGCCGCCGCCCCCATGTCCTTCCTGGACAACGCGGGCCAGGACTGCTGCGCCCGCACCCGGATCCTCGTCCAGCGATCCGCGTACGACCGCTTCCTGGGACTGCTCGCCCCGGCCGTCGCCGCCGTCGTCGTGGGCGACCCGTCCGACGAGAAGACCCAGATGGGCCCGCTCATCTCGCGCACCCAGCTGGACCGGGTACGCGGGCACGTCCCCGAGGGCGCGGCCGCGATCCGGGGCAGCGCGCCCCGGGGCCCCGGCTTCTGGTTCCCGCCGACCGTCCTCACCGACGTGCCCCCGGACGCCCCCGTCGCCACCGAGGAGGTGTTCGGGCCGGTCGCGGTCGTACTGCCCTTCGAGGACGAGGCGGACGCCGTCCGGCTCGCCAACGCGACGCGCTACGGCCTCGCGGGCTCGCTGTGGACGCGCGACGTGGGGCGCGCGCTGCGCGTCTCGCAGGCCGTCCGGGCGGGGAACCTCTCCGTCAACTCCCACTCCGCGGTCCGCTACTGGACCCCGTTCGGCGGGTACAAGCAGTCCGGCCTCGGCCGGGAACTCGGACCCGACGCCCTCACCGCCTTCACCGAAACCAAGAACGTCTTCCTCAGCACGGAGGCCTGAACCGGAATGACCACGGACAACGGGAACATCTGCCGCCGCCTCGTCGGCCGCACCGCCGTCATCACCGGCGCAGGCAGCGGCATCGGCCTCGCCACCGCCCACCGGCTCGCCTCCGAGGGCGCGCACGTGGTCTGCGGCGACATCGACGAGACCGCGGGCGCGGCGGCCGCCGAAGCGGTCGGCGGCACCTTCGTACGTGTCGACGTGACCGAGCCCGGACAGGTCGAGGCACTGTTCGCGGCGGCGCACGACACCTACGGCTCCGTCGACGTCGCCTTCAACAACGCCGGTATCTCGCCGCCCGACGACGACTCCATCCTCACCACGGACCTGGAGGCCTGGAAACGCGTCCAGGACGTCAACCTCACCTCCGTCTACCTGTGCTGCAAGGCGGCCCTGCCCTACATGCGGCGCCAGGGACGGGGCTCGATCATCAACACCGCCTCGTTCGTGGCCAGGATGGGCGCGGCGACCTCGCAGATCTCGTACACCGCCTCCAAGGGCGGGGTGCTCGCGATGTCCCGTGAACTGGGCGTCCAGTTCGCCCGCGAGGGGATCCGGGTCAACGCGCTGTGCCCCGGACCGGTCAACACCCCGCTGCTCCGGGAACTGTTCGCGAAGGACCCGGAGCGCGCGGCCCGCCGGCTGGTGCACATTCCGCTCGGCCGGTTCGCCGAGGCGACCGAGATCGCGGCCGCCGTCGCCTTCCTGGCGAGCGACGACTCCTCGTTCGTCAACGCCACCGACTTCCTCGTCGACGGCGGCATCTCCGGCGCCTACGTCACACCGCTGTAGGAGGGCCGCGGCTCTCGAACATAGGGTGGGGCGATGAGCTATCCGACACCGCCCGGCTGGTATCCGGACACGGCAGCACCCGGCAACGAGCGGTGGTGGGACGGTACGGCGTGGACCGCCCACACCCGCCCGTACGCTGCCGCGGCACAGGGGTTCGACCCCGCGCGGACCGCTTCCCCCGCCGTGCCCGGCCGGGGGAGCGGTGGCGGAAGCGGCCGGATCATCGCACTGGTGGTGGCCGGTGCGGTGGTCGTCGGTGCGGCGGTGACCGGAGCCGTACTGCTCGGCAGGGACGACGACGGAAAGCGGCCGCAGGCCCGGTCGGGCAGCTCCGCGCAGGCGCCCGCGGCCACCGGCGACGGCGACAGCCCCTCGCCGGACGCGTCGCCGGACGACGGCGACCCCACGGTGCTCGTGGACCAGCTCAACGGCATCACCCTGCCGATCCCCGACGGCTGGGAGAAGCCCGACACCACCGTGGAACAGGTGCTCACGATGCGCACCACCGGCACCTACAGCTGCCCCGGCAGCTCAGCCGACTTCTGCTACCACGGCACGGTGACCACGCGGACACCGAACGGCGCTGACACCGACTCCGCGGAGAAGCTCGCCAAGGCCGACATAGCCGCCGCGGCGAAGGCCGCGTACGAGGAGAACCCCGTCGGTACCCGCGTCCACGGCGGAATCATCTCCCACAAGCAGATCGCGGCAGCCTCGGTGAACGTGGCCGGACGCACCGGATACCTGGTGCGCTGGAAGGTCGTCACCGGGAAGGGCCCCGGCGGCTACGTGCAGTCCCTCGTCTTCCCCTCGGCGGTCGGCAGCGAGTCGCCCGTCGTCGTGCGGTACGCCTTCGACGCGGGCCCCGACGGGCCCCCGCTCTCCCTCATGGACACCCTCACCAAGGGCATCCGGCCGATCGGTGACAGTGAGACGAGCGGCGGCGTCGGCAGTTCCGTCGCCCCCTGACGCCGCCCCCTGACGCGGCCCCCGGCCCCTCGGCTCAGAGGAAGGTGCGGCCCTCGCCCCGGTACGTCGGCACGGTCGCCGTCACCCGGTCCCCCTCGATCAGCTGCAACGCGTCGAACCGCTCGCACAGTTCGCCGGCCTTCGCGTGCCGGAACCACACCTTGTCGCCGATCAGCAGATCGTCGGCCGGGGCGCCGAGCAAGGGGGTCTGCACCTCACCGGGTCCCTCCTGCGGGTCGTAGCGCAGTCCCTCCGGGAGGTACGGGACCGGCAGCCGGTCCGGGCCGGCCGCACCGGACGCCGGGTAGCCGCCACCGAGCACCGTCACCACGCCCACCCCGGGCCGGCGGACCACCGGCTGGGCGAACAGGGCCGCCGGACGGGCCGTGAACGAGGTGTAGTTGTCGAACAACCGCGGTACGTAGAGGCCCGAACCGGCCGCGATCTCCGTCACCGCGTGCTCCGCGGCGGTGTGCTGCACACTGCCGGTGCCGCCGCCGTTCACGAACTCCAGGTCAGGTGCCACGGCCCGTACCGCCCGCACCACCTCGGCCCGCCGCACCGCCAGTTCCCGGCGGCCCGCGGCCTGCATCAGCCGGATCGCCCGGGACCGCAGCGGCCGCCCCTCCACCGAGTCGCCGACCCCGGCGATATGGCCCTCGTACGCCATCAGCCCCACCAGCCGGAAACCGGGCCTGCGGGCCACGGACCGTGCCAGCTCGGCCAGTTGGGCGGGGGAGCGCAACGGCGAACGCAGCGCCCCGATCCTGACCCGGCCGCCGAGCATCCGCAGCGAGGTGTCCAGCTCCAGACAGACCTGGATCTCCTCGGTGCCGCCGCCGCGTGCCGCGTCGATCAGCTCCAGCTGCGCGTGGTCGTCCACCATCACCGTCACGGCCGCGGCCAGCTTCGGGTCCGCGGCGAGTTCCGCGAAGGCCGGCCGGTCGGCCGACGGGTAGGCCAGCAGCACGTCCTCGAATCCGGCCCGCGCCAGCCACAGCGACTCCGCGAGCGTGAACGACATGATCCCGGCGAAACCGGGCCGCGCGAGCACCCGCTCCAGCAGGGCTCGGCAGCGCACCGACTTGCTCGCCACCCGGATCGGCTTCCCGGCCGCACGGCGTACCAGGTCGTCGGCGTTGGCGTCGAACGCCTCCAGATCGACGACGGCGATCGGGGCATCGAGATGGGCGGTGGCCCGGTTGTAGCGGGTCCGGTCAGCGGCGCGGGCAGTCATGGCCGCAGCTTGCCAGACACCTGTACCGCTGGGTAGGGGGATGATCCGCGCAGATCGGTCCGGCGGTCGGCGGCCCGCTCCCCTCAGGGGCGCCCCAGCCCGTAGAGTGACGGTCACGCGGCGCGCAACGAGCCTGCCTGTGGCGGCGATCCGCGTGCGGTACGGAAACGGACCAGGGGGGCGGATGAGTACCGAGGCGCAGCGCGCTCCTGTCCCGCCACGCCCGACCGCCCCGCCGGACTGCCAGGTACCCGCGCCCTCCGCGCCTCCCGCGCCCGCCGTGCCTCCCGGCCCCGCAACCGAGCCCCCCGCCCCGGCCTTCCCGCCGCGCCCCGGTACGCCGCCCCCGGAGACCCGGCGGCGCCCGGTGGGCGGCGTGGAACTCGGCGCACCGCCCCCGTGGACCGGTGGACCCGCCGCGCCGCCCGCCGGCCGGCCGCCGTACCTCCGGCCCCCGGCCGAGACACCGTCGGAGACCACCACCAGGCTCCGCCCCGTGCGGACCCGGCACCCCTTCAGGACCGCGGCCGCCGCCGTCTGCGTCGTGCTCGGCCTCGGGCTGATCGGCGGGGCTGTCACCGGCAGCTGGCTGATCAGCGACTCCTCGGCCGATCCGGCGGCCCACAGCACCTACACCGTGGGCCGTGCCGCCTGGCACAGCGTGCCCGTGGACACCCTCTTCCCGCGCACCCTCAAGGGGGTCGGCGCGGGACCGGGCGGCTCCGACCGGGTCTGGACCAGGCTCGCCGTCGCCCCGGACAGCGGCTGCACGACGGCCCTGGACCCGCTGCTGGTCAGGACACTCCGCCCGGCCGGCTGCGCCCGGCTGCTGCGTGCCACCTACACGGACGCGACGTCCAGCAGTGTCACCACGGTCGGACTGCTCTTCACCGAGGGCGACGCCGACGCCATGCGGGCGCTGAGCACCCGGTTCACCGATCAGCACCTCGACGGACGCTCCGACCTGATGCCCCGCGCGTATCCCGTCAGGAACACCCCCGCCGCGGGATTCGGCGACAAGCAGCGCGCCAGCTGGACCGTGCACGTCCTGGCCGAGGTGCCTGTCGTGGTGTTCGCGGTCTCCGGCTTCGCCGACGGGCGGACGGTCACCGCCCCGCAGCCCGCCGCCAAGGCCATGGCCGCGAACGCCACGACCGCCGCGGCCCAGGCCGGCCTCGGCCACGAGGCCAAGGGGCTGGCCGACCGGGTCGAGCGCGGTCTGCGCAGGACCGTCACCGACCTCACGGAGAAGCCTGAGTGACCCGTCCGACCGCAGCGCCCCGCCGCGTCCGTCACCGCCGCCTCGTCGGAGCGGTCTGCGCCGCCACCGCGTTCGCGCTGCTGCCCGCGTCACCGGCGCGGGCGGACACCATCCGGGCCCAGCAGTGGGGCCTGGACGCGCTCCACACCGAGCAGGCCTGGCAGACCACCCGGGGCAAGGGGATCACCGTCGCCGTCGTCGACACCGGGGTGGACGGCAGCCTGCCCGACCTGGCGGGCCAGGTACTGCCCGGCAAGGACATGATCGGCTTCGGCGCCGGACGCGGCGACCGGTCGTGGGCCCGGCACGGCACCGCGATGGCCGGGATCATCGCCGGCCGGGGCCACGGGCCCGCAAACGCCGACGGAGTGCTCGGCATCGCCCCGCAGGCGAAGATCCTCCCGGTCCGGGTCATCCTGGAGGCGTCCGACCCGTCCCGGGCCAAGGCCCGCAAGTCGCGCGGCACGGCCCTCGCCGACGGCATCCGCTGGGCCGCCGACCACGGCGCCGACGTCATCAACCTCTCCCTGGGCGACGACAGCGAGTCCGCCCATCCGGAGCCCGGTGAGGACGCCGCCGTCCAGTACGCGCTGAAGAAGGGCGCGGTCGTCGTCGCGTCGTCCGGCAACGGGGGCGAGAAGGGCGACCACATCTCGTACCCCGCCGCCTACCCCGGCGTCATCGCGGTCGCCGCCGTCGACAGGTACGGCACACACGCCTCGTTCTCCACCCGCCGCTGGTACGCCGCCGTGAGCGCCCCCGGGGTCGACATCGTCGTCCCCGCCCCCGACCGGCAGTACTACGTGGAGTGGGGCACCTCGGCAGCCTCCGCGTTCGTCTCCGGCGCGGTCGCGCTGGTCCGTGCCGCCCACCCCGGCCTCCCGCCCGCCCAGATCAAGAAGCTCCTCACGGACACCGCGCGCAGCTCGCCCTCGGGCGGCCGGGACGACGCCCGGGGCTACGGCATGGTCGACCCGGCCGCGGCCATCGAGGCGGGCGCCGGGCTCCGCCCCGACGGGCTGCGCTCGGACTCCGCGGACTCCACCGGGGTCGGCTACCGCAAGCGGTACTTCGGACCGGGCCCCACCCCGCCCCGCGAGGACGGCGGCCCCGCGGGCTGGCTCGCCCCGGCGGCGGGCGGCCTCGGCGCGCTCCTGCTCGCACTGGCCGTGGTGCTGTGGCGCGGCCGCAACGGCCGGCCGGTGTTCCCGCGCCGCTGACGGGCGCACCGGCCGGGCGGGCCCCCCGCCGTCGGCCCGATGAGGGCGCGCGGCGCGTCTCAGCCCGCGGCCCTCAGCACCCCGACCGCCGCCCTCGCCGCCGACTCGACGAGCGCGATCCCGGACTCCTTGCTCTGCCGGAATGACCAGGCACTACCCTCGCCCTGTGGCGCAGAAGAACATTCCGGACTCCGGATACTCAGACGACGACGGCACGGCCGACCCCGCCCTGACCGCGGCCCTGGCCGCCTGGGCCGAGAACCGCGAGGCCGTCGGCCCGGTGCTCGAAGCGCTCGGGGGAGCCCGTCTGCTGGTCCCCGTGGTGGCCGTCCTCGGCGAGGTGGAGGAGGGCGACGAGAGTGGCGGGGGACGGGGGAGTGGGCTGCGCCGGGAGAAGACGAGCGACATGGCCGTCCCCACCCTCCAGGCCGGCGACCGCCGCGCCCTGCCCGCCTTCACCTCCACCGCCTCGCTGGCCCGCTGGGACCCGCAGGCCCGCCCCGTCGCCGTACCCCTGCACCAGGCACTTCAGGCCGCGGCGCACGAGAAGGCGGACACGGTGGTGCTCGACCTCGCCGGTCCGGTGGCCTTCGAGGTGACCGGCTCCGCCCTGCTGGCCCTCGCCGAGGGCCGTACCAGCGCCGACCCGCTGGACGACCCCGCCGTCACCTCGGCGGTACGGGACGCCGTCGCCGCCGAACCCGCGGTGCTCCGCGCCCACCTCGGTCCGGGCCGTGCCGACGGCACCCTCGCCCTGGTGCTGGCGGCGGACGCCGATCCCGCCGAGGCGGCGGGCCGGGTCGCCCGGTCGCTGGCGGCCAGCGAGGTGCTGCGGGCCCGGCTGGTCCGCGGGCTCGACCTGGCGCTGCTCCCCGCCGATGCGAACGCACCGGGTGACGCCCTGTTCACTCGCTGATCACCTCACCGGCCCAACGCGCGCAACGGCGCGCGGAGTCGGGGGAGTGCGGGGAAACGGGACAATCTTCGCCGGACGCGGTGAGCCCCCGC
The DNA here is from genome assembly GCF_055587045.1 of Streptomyces sp. NPDC048671. Classification (NCBI taxonomy): domain Bacteria; kingdom Bacillati; phylum Actinomycetota; class Actinomycetes; order Kitasatosporales; family Streptomycetaceae; genus Streptomyces; species Streptomyces sp. NPDC048671. The sequence continues at coordinate 239,700 of NZ_JBVJHB010000009.1, forward strand.
CACAAGGGCGGGGGCTCACGGGTGTGGAGAGGGGGTGCGGCTCAGCCGAAGACCGGGCCGGTGTACTTCTCGCCGGGGCCCTGGCCGGGCTCGTCCGGTACGAGGGAGGCCTCGCGGAACGCCAGCTGCAGCGACTTCAGGCCGTCGCGCAGCGGAGCCGCGTGGAAGGAGCTGATCTCGGTGGTGCTCGCGTCCAGCAGGCCGGCCAGCGCGTGGACCAGCTTGCGGGCCTCGTCGAGGTCCTTGTGCTCGTCGTCCTCGGTCAGCCCGAGTTTCACGGCGGCGGCGCTCATCAGGTTGACCGCGACCGTCACGATCACCTCGACCGCCGGCACCTCCGCGATGTCGCGGGCCATTTCGTCGAAGCCGGGGGAATCAGTGGTGGGGGTCGCGTCGCTCATGCCCCATACGATAGGCCCACGGCCGGGTGCCCTCTTCCCCGGGAGCGGCACCTCCGACCTCAGGGGTCACGGCCCCGTGCGCAGGGTTCGCACCACCCCGGGGGAGCTGCTAACCTTGTGTAACGACCGGCTGGGCATCTATGTGCCCGGCCCACAAGTGGAGGCTCCGATCTCCCACCTGGCCGTCCTCTGGACGGCGGGTCACCGGTCAGGTGGCGCCCATCGTTCCGTACGGACGATGGAGCCGCCCGATGCGCCCCGCGGTTGACCGCGGCGGTGTTCCGGTTTTTCCAGGAGCCCCGCCTGTGTCCCGTCCGGGGCATTTTTCTTGCCTCTGCACGGTTGGTCTGTCGAAACAGACGTTACGTGGCTGTCCGCCAGGCGGCCGCGTGGTGCTACCGAGGAGGATCCATCAGCGCCGAGCCCCGCATCAACGACCGGATTCGCGTACCCGAGGTGCGACTTGTCGGTCCCAGTGGCGAGCAGGTCGGGATTGTCCCGCTTGCCAAGGCCCTGGAACTTGCACAGGAGTACGACCTCGACCTGGTCGAGGTGGCGGCTACCGCCCGTCCGCCCGTGTGCAAGCTCATGGACTACGGGAAGTTCAAGTACGAGTCGGCCATGAAGGCCCGTGAGGCGCGCAAGAACCAGGCGCACACGGTCATCAAGGAGATGAAGCTCCGGCCGAAGATCGACCCGCACGACTATGACACCAAGAAGGGTCACGTCGTCCGGTTCCTCAAGCAGGGCGACAAGGTCAAGATCACGATCATGTTCCGTGGTCGTGAGCAGTCCCGCCCGGAGCTGGGCTTCCGACTGCTCCAGCGTCTCGCTTCGGACGTGGAGGAACTCGGCTTCATCGAGTCCAACCCGAAGCAGGACGGCCGGAACATGATCATGGTTCTTGGCCCGCACAAGAAGAAGACCGAAGCCATGGCCGAGGCCCGCGAGGCCCAGGCCGCCCGCAAGGCGGAGCGTCAGGGGTACACCCCGGACGCCGAGGCTGCGGACGCCGAGGCTGCGGACGAGACTGCCGAGGCTCCGGCCGAAGCGTCCTCCGAAGCGCCCTCCGAGGCTCCGGCCGAGACACCCTCCGAGGCGTGACCTCCTGGGGCCGCCATCCAGGCGCCCCCGGGTCCCCCCGGAATCCCACCAAGATCTGACGCCCCTGTGGCCCGGTGCCCGCACCGGGAGGGGCGCCACTGACGAGGAGAGAACGGCGCGATGCCGAAGAACAAGACGCACAGCGGTGCCAGCAAGCGCTTCAAGATCACCGGCTCCGGCAAGGTGCTCCGAGAGAGGGCCGGCAAGCGCCACCTGCTCGAGCACAAGTCGTCCAAGAAGACCCGCTCGCTGTCCGGCACGGTCGTCGTGGCTCCGGCCGACGCCAAGAAGATCAAGAAGCTTCTCGGCAAGTGAGGCCGTCGCCCCCGGTGAAAGCCGGGAGCGCGCCCTCGATCCGACCGGGACCAATTCGTTTCCGGGCCGTGTGAGTACGACCACGGCCCCGCTACAAGGAGTTAACAAGTGGCACGCGTCAAGCGGGCAGTAAACGCCCACAAGAAGCGCCGGGCGACCCTCGAGGCCGCCAAGGGCTACCGCGGTCAGCGCTCGCGCCTGTACCGCAAGGCCAAGGAGCAGGTCACCCACTCCCTGGTCTACAACTACAACGACCGCAAGAAGCGCAAGGGCGACTTCCGCCGGCTGTGGATCCAGCGCATCAACGCCGCCGCCCGCCAGAACGGCATGACGTACAACCGCCTCATCCAGGGTCTGAACGCCGCCAACATCGAGGTGGACCGCAAGATCCTGGCCGAGCTCGCGGTCAACGACGCCAACGCGTTCGCCGCCCTCGTCGAGGTTGCCCAGAAGGCCCTCCCGAGCGACGTCAACGCCCCGAAGGCCGCCTGACTCAGGGCCGCACTTCCTGGTATTGAGCCGGACCCGCAGGCGCTCGCCGTCTGCGGGTCCGGTGCGTTGCACCCCGTCACGACCTGCACCTTCGTACGCAGAGAGGCTCGCCGCCGACCATGGGCACCCCCGAACTGATCTCCCCGCGATCGCCACGGGTCGCCGCCGCCCGGCGGCTGGCCAGGCGCAACTTCCGCGGCAAGGAGCGCAGGTTCATCGCCGAGGGGCCACAGGCCGTGCGCGAGGCCGCGGAGCACCGCGGCAGCGACGGCGAGGCGACCCTCGTCGAGCTCTTCACCACCGTCGAGGCCGCCGAGCGGTACGAGTCCATCATCGACGCCGCCCTCGCGGCGGGCGCCAGGGTCCACCTCGCCGACAGCGAGGTGCTCGCCGATGTGTCGCAGACCGTGACCCCGCAGGGGCTGATCGGCGTCTGCCGCTTCCTCGACTCGCCCTTCGAGTCGATCCTCGCCGCGCGCCCCGCGCTGGTCGCCGTCCTGGCGAACGTCCGCGACCCCGGCAACGCCGGTACGGTGCTGCGCTGCGCCGACGCGGCGGGCGCCGACGCCGTCGTCCTCACCGACGCCTCCGTGGACCTCTACAACCCCAAGTCCGTGCGCGCGTCGGTCGGTTCGCTCTTCCACCTGCCGGTCGCCGTCGGGGTGCCGGTCGAACAGGCCGTGCGCGGGCTGCGGGACGCGGGTGTACGGATCCTCGCCGCCGACGGCGCGGGCGAGGACGACCTCGACGACGAACTCGACGCGGGCACCATGGGCGGCCCCACCGCCTGGGTCTTCGGCAACGAGGCCTGGGGCCTGCCGGAGGAGACCCGGGCCCTGGCCGACGCCGTCGTGCGGGTACCGATCCACGGCAAGGCGGAGAGCCTCAACCTCGCGACCGCCGCCGCCGTCTGCCTGTACGCCTCCGCGCGGGCCCAGCGCCCGCGCCGCAGCGCGGGCTGACCCACCCCGGACGGCCGCTCCCCGGCGGAGAGCCGCCGCAGGGTGTCGCTCCGTCACCGACGCCTAGTAGGGTGACGAACTCGGGGGCCCACTGCACCGGTTCGAGAGGTGGGGTACGGGAATATGGCTGTCGGCATGAGCGGACCGCAGGCGACACACGCGGCCGCCGTGCGCGCCGCCGCGGACCCGGACGGGGTGTCCCTCCCGGACATGGGACCCGGTGGCGGGCCGCTGGATCCCGACGACCTTCCCGACGGTCTCGTCGTCGCGGACGAGACCGGCCGGGTCATCTGCTTCAACGCCGCCGCCGCACGGATCACCGCCATGCCCACGGCCGCCGCCCTCGGCCGCCCGCTGGAGCACGCGCTGCCGCTGGAGGACCTCAAGGGCCGCCGCTGGTGGGAGCTGACCGACCCCTACGGCGGCCTCGCCACCCGGGTCGGCCAGCCCGAACGGAATCTGCTGCTGCCCGGCGGCCGCGAGGTCCTCGTCTCCGCGCGCTACGTACGCGAGAGCCCGACCGGGCCCGTGCGCCGGCTGGTGGTCAGCCTGCGCGGCACCGAGGCCCGCCGCCGTACCGAGCGCAGCCACGCCGAGCTGATCGCCATCGTCGCCCACGAGCTGCGCTCGCCGCTGACCTCCGTCAAGGGCTTCACCGCCACGCTGCTGGCCAAGTGGGAGCGGTTCACGGACGATCAGAAGCGGCTGATGCTGGAGACCGTCTACGCCGACGCCAACCGGGTCACCCGGCTGATCACGGAACTGCTCGACATCTCCCGGATCGACTCGGGGCGCCTGGAGCTGCGCCGCCAGCCCGTCGACCTCTCGGCCGCGGTGGAGCGTCACGTCCAGGCGCTCACCGCGAACGGCCAGGCGCCGGACCGCTTCCTCGTCCGCACCTGCCAGCCGCTGCCGGCCGTCTGGGCCGACCCGGACAAGGTCGACCAGGTACTCGGCAACCTGCTGGAAAACGCGGTGCGCCACGGCGAGGGAACCGTCACCATCGAGGTGGCACCCGCACCGGCCAAGAACGACGAGAAGGGAACGGCGGTCACCGTGAGCGACGAAGGCGCCGGCATTTCCGAGGAGTCGATGGGCCGCGTCTTCACCCGCTTCTGGCGGGGGAGCAAACGCGGTGGCACGGGCCTGGGCCTCTACATCGTGAAGGGCATCGTCGAGGCGCACGGCGGCACGATCACGGTCGGCCGCGGCCCCGGCGGCGGCGCCGAGTTCCGATTTATCCTGCCCGTGAGCACGCCGGCCTACATGAAGTAGAGGGGCCTGGGCGGACCACGGGCGGCCCACACATCCTGTGACCCTTAGACTCGGCCATTGGCACCTTTGTGTCCTCCAGGCGTCGAGCGGGGCCTCGGGGGTCCGGGGGTATCCCCGGTAACGGCCCGGTGCGTGCACCAGGCCGTAAGCGCAGTACCAGCCAATCGGAAGTACGGGAAGAGATGTCGGCACCGAACAAGTCGTACGACCCAGTCGAGGTCGAGGCACTGAAACCGGAAGAGATCGAGCGCATCCGGGACGAGGCGTTCGCCGCCTTCGCCGCCGCGGGCGACCTCGACGCGCTCGCCCAGGCGAAGACCGCGCACACCGGTGGAACCTCGCCCCTGTCGCTCGCCAACCGCGAGATCGGCGCACTGCCGCCGCAGGCCAAGGCCGAGGCGGGCAAGCGGGTGGGCCAGGCCCGCGCCGCCGTGGGCAGGGCGCTCGCCGCCCGCCAGGCGGAGCTGGAGGCCGAGCGGGACGCCCGGGTCCTGGTCGAGGAGGCGGTGGACGTCACGCTGCCCTACGACCGCACCCCGGCCGGCGCCCGCCACCCGCTGACGACGATCATGGAGCGCGTCGCCGACGTCTTCGTGGCCATGGGCTACGAGGTCGCCGAGGGTCCCGAGGCCGAGGCCGAGTGGTTCAACTTCGACGCCCTGAACTTCGTGCCCGACCACCCGGCCCGGCAGATGCAGGACACCTTCTTCGTCGAGGGCGCCGACGGCGCGAAGAACGACGAGTCCGGTGTCGTCCTGCGTACCCACACCTCGCCGGTCCAGGCCCGCACGCTGCTCGACCGCGAGCCCCCCGTCTACGTCGTCTGCCCCGGCCGGGTCTACCGGACCGACGAGCTGGACGCGACGCACACCCCGGTCTTCCACCAGATCGAGCTGCTCGCCGTCGACGAGGGCCTCACCATGGCCGACCTCAAGGGCACCCTCGACCATATGGTCCAGGCGCTCTTCGGCCCGGACATGAAGACCCGGCTGCGGCCGAACTTCTTCCCGTTCACCGAGCCGTCCGCCGAGATGGACATGGTCTGCTACGTCTGCCGCGGCGAGTCCGTCGGCAACCCGGACCGCCCCTGCCGCACCTGCGGCAGCGAGGGCTGGATCGAACTCGGCGGCTGCGGCATGGTCAACCCCAAGGTGCTCATCGCCTGCGGCGTCGACCCCCGGAAGTACAGCGGATTCGCCTTCGGGTTCGGCATCGAGCGGATGCTGATGTTCCGCCACAACGTAGAAGACATGCGAGACATGGTCGAGGGTGACGTCCGGTTCACCCGGCCCTTCGGGATGGAGATCTGATGCGCGTCCCGCTTTCCTGGCTGCGGGAGTACGTCGACCTGCCTGCCACCGAGACCGGCCGTGATGTACAGGCCAAGCTCGTCGCCGTCGGCCTGGAGGTCGAGACGGTCGAGCAGATCGGCGCCGGCCTCAAGGGCCCGCTGGTCGTCGGCAAGGTGCTGACCATCGAGGAACTGGAGGGCTTCAAGAAGCCCATCCGCTTCTGCACGGTGGACGTCGGCACCGCCAACGGCACCGGCGAGCCGCAGGAGATCGTCTGCGGAGCCCGTAACTTCGCCGTCGGCGACAAGGTCGTCGTGGTCCTGCCCGGCGCCGTGCTGCCCGGTGACTTCGCGATCGCCGCGCGCAAGACGTACGGCAAGACCTCGCACGGCATGATCTGCTCCACCGACGAGCTCGGCATGGGCGACGACGGCACCCACGGCATCATCGTGCTGCCGCCGGAGCACGAGGTCGCCACCGACGCGATCGAGCTGCTCCAGCTCGTCGACGAGGTCCTCGACATCGCCGTCACGCCCGACCGCGGCTACTGCCTCTCGATGCGCGGCGTCGCCCGTGAGACCGCCATCGCCTACGGCCTGCCGCTGCGCGACCCGGCCCTCCTCGATGTGCCCGCGCCGAACGCGTACGGCTACCCGGTCGAGGTCGCGGACCCGGCCGGCTGCTCCCGCTTCACCGCGCGCACCGTGGTCGGCCTGCAGCCCGAGGCCCGCTCCCCGATCTGGATGCAGCGCCGGCTCCAGAAGGCCGGGATGCGGCCGATCTCGCTCGCGGTCGACGTCACCAACTACGTGATGCTCGAACTCGGCCAGCCGCTGCACGCCTACGACCGGACCCGTATCGACGGTCCGATCGGGGTGCGCCGCGCCCAGCAGGGCGAGAAGCTCACCACCCTCGACGGCACCGTCCGCGTCCTGGACGCGGCCGACCTCGTCATCACCGACAACCGCGGGCCGATCGGTCTGGCGGGCGTCATGGGCGGGGCCAACACGGAGATCGCGGACGCCGCCGAAGGCACCCGCACCACCGAGGTCGTCATCGAGGCCGCGCACTTCGACGCGATCTCCATCGCCCGCACCGCGCGCCGCCACAAGCTGTCCTCCGAGGCGTCCAAGCGCTTCGAGCGGGGCGTCGACCCCGAGGCCGCCGCCGCTGCCGCGCAGCGCACCGTCGACCTGCTGGTGCTGCTCGCCGGTGGTACCGCCGAGGCGGGCGTCACCGAGGTGACCGCCCCGTCCGGACCGCGCACCATCTCGATGCCGGCCGACCACCCCGACAAGGTGGCCGGTGTGACCTACGGCCGCGAGACCGTCGTACGCCGCCTCCAGCAGGTCGGCTGCGACGTCTACGGACAGGACGAGCTGCTCGTCACGGCACCGTCCTGGCGGCCCGACCTGGGCGAGCCGAACGACCTGGCCGAAGAGGTCATCCGGCTGGAGGGCTACGAGAACCTCCCGTCCACGCTCCCGACACCGCCGTCCGGCCGAGGGCTCACCGACCGCCAGCGGCTGCACCGCAGGATCGGCCGGGCGCTCGCCGCCGCCGGCTACGTCGAGGCGCTGAACTACCCGTTCACCGGCGAGGCGGTCCTGGACCAGCTGGGCCTGGACGCGGACGACGACCGCCGCCGTACGGTCCGCCTCGTCAACCCGCTCTCCGACGAGGAGCCGTCGCTGCGCACCACGCTGCTGCCGGGCCTCCTCGGCGCCCTGCGGCGCAACGACGGCCGCGGCAGCCACGACCTCGCGCTCTTCGAGACCGGTCTGGTGTTCATTCCCCAGGCTCTCAGCTCCGTTCGAGCAGGGGAGACCCCACTGACCGGCCAGGAGGCGAAGCCCGTCCGGCTGCCCGTCGACCGGCGTCCCTCCGACGAGGAGATCGCCGCGCTCGACGCCGCGCTGCCGCGCCAGCCGCGCCACGCCGCCGTCGTCCTCGCGGGCGCCCGCGAGCAGGCCGGCTGGTGGGGCAAGGGCCGCCCGGCCGACTGGGCGGACTCCGTCGAGGCCGCCCGCACCATCGCCCGTGAGGCGGGCGTCGAACTCACCGTCCGCGCCGGTCAGCACGCCCCGTGGCACCCGGGCCGCTGCGCCGCGCTGTACGTCACGGTCGACGGCGAGGAGATCCTGTTCGGGCACGCCGGTGAGCTGCACCCGCGTGTCATCAAGGAGCTCCACCTGCCCGAGCGCACCTGCGCCATGGAGGTCGAGCTCGACGTCCTGGAGCAGGCCGTCGACGGCGCCCTCCAGGCACCCCGGATCTCCACCTTCCCGGTGGCGACCCAGGACGTCGCGCTGGTCGTCGGGCAGAACGTGCCCGCCGCCGACGTGGAGCAGGCGCTCCGCGAGGGCGCGGGTGAACTCCTCGAATCGCTGCGGCTGTTCGACGTCTTCACGGGTGAGCAGATCGGCGGGGGCCACAAGTCCCTGGCGTACGCGCTGCGGTTCCGTGCCGCGGACCGCACGCTGACCGTCGACGAGGCCACCGCCGCCCGGGACGCCGCGGTGGCACTGGCCGCCGAGCGCACGGGTGCGGCGCTGCGCGGCGCGTAACGCCGCACGCGGGTCCACGCGGGTCCACGCGGGTCCACGCACAAGGAGGAGGGGCGTATCCGGCCACCGGATACGCCCCTCCTGTGTGCTCGCCCGGAGGCGGGGACCGCACGCGGGCCCTGACCGGGTCCGGGGGAACCCGGTGCCCGGCCGACCCCGCAGCCACCCTCCGATCCGTGGGCAGTGGGTCGTGCGATCCGGCGCCGTCCGCGCTGCCGCGGAGCGTCGGGCAGGTCGGCAGAGCGGACGGCGCGGGTGCGGGTCGTCGTGCTGTACGAGGGGGAGCAGACGACCCTGCCGCCTCTTGCGAGGGCCCCAGTCAAGCGAGTCGCCGACCGGTGCGACAGAGTGCGCAGCGGGACGGTTCGGGCATTCCGTTCACACCCCGTGTGAATCGTGCTCCACTGGGGCGACACGTCCTGGCGTGCCGACCCACCGGAGGGGCAATGGGGGCAATGGAGCCCAACACTCTGCTAGAGGCTCTGATCGACGAGGCAGGTGTCTCCCGGGCCGGGCTCGCCGCGCACGTCAACCAGGCCGGTCGCGGCCGGGGGCTGTGCCTGCGGTACGAACACACCGCCGTCGCCCGCTGGGTGAAGGGCCAGCGGCCGCGCGGCCAGGTGCCCGACCTGATCTGCGAAGTGCTCGGCAACCGCCTGCGCAGGGCCGTCTCGCTGGACGACATCGGCATGGCGGGACACGGCGGCCGGCCGCCCGCACAGGGCTGCTCGCTCACCGGATTCGTGGAACGGGCCACCGCGTTGTGGCGCTCCGACGAACAGCAGCGTCCGCATGTCGTCGCCGCCCCGGCCGTCACCGGGACCACCGCGGTGATGCCCGTGTGGGAGTGGGAGAACCCGCCGGAGGACGCGGATGTGTCCCGCGCCGGTCCGACCCGGGTCAGCATGGCCGACATAGCGACACTGCGCGCCGCCCGCGCCCACTACGAACTGATGTACCGCAAGGCGGGCGGTATCGCGACGCGTTCGCGCATCGTCGGCTTCCTCAACGCCGAGACCGCTCCGCTGCTGCGCGGCGGCTACAGCGACGCGATGGGGCGTCAACTGCACCGTGCGACGGGCGGGCTGGTGGCCGTCGCGGGCATCTGCGCCTACGACTCCGACGCGCACGGGCTCGCCCAGCGCTACTTCCACCAGGCGCTGCGCCTGGCCAAGGCGAGCGGGGACCGGGGGCTCGGCGGCTATGTGATCGCGCTGCTGGTCAACCAGTCGCTGTTCCTGGCCGACTACCGGCAGTCCGTCGCGTTCGCCGAGGCGGCGCTGCGGGCCGCCGGACGCGACATCACGCCCGCGCTCGCGGCGGATCTGCACGCGATGCAGGCCAAGGCGTATGCCCATCTCGGCGACGGGAGCAGCGCCCTGAAGTCCATCCGGCGCGCCGAGTCGGAGGCCGAGCGCATCCGGCCGGGCCAGGAGCCGGACGAGACGGGGTACGTCCAGCCGGGCCTGGTCAACGTCCAGGTGGCGGAGGCGCTGCTCGGCCTCGGCGATCTGCCATCGGCCAGGGAGCACGCGGCGGCCGCGGTGCGCACGCCCGCGCACGACCGGGGCCGGGTCCACCGGCTGGCCATGCTGACCACGATCGAGCTGCGTCAGGGCGAGGCCGACCGGGCGGCGGTCACGGCCGCCGAGATGGCCGAACGGGCCAGGGGCATGGAGTCGCAGCGGCTGCGCGACCGGATGCGTTCGGTGCGGGAGCACCTGGTCGCGAGCGGCAGCACCGACGCGGAACGGGCCGCGGAGCTCATCGACGGATCACTGCGCGTACCGCTGTGAGCGCAGGTCTGCTGCGATATGGCCACCTACTAGTCAGAAGGTGGCAGAACTGTGCAGTGGACGAACCTGAACGAACAAACTGTGTACGAGAATCGCTGGTTCCAGGTCAACCTGGCGGATGTCGTCCTTCCCGACGGTGACCACCTCGACCACTACGTCATCCGGCTCCGCCCCGTCGCCGCCGCCACCGTCGTCAACGAGGCGAACGAGGTCCTGCTGCTCTGGCGGCACCGGTTCATCACCGACAGCTGGGGCTGGGAACTCGCCGCGGGCGTGGTCGAGGACGGTGAGGGCATCGCCGCGGCGGCCGCCCGGGAGATGGAGGAGGAGACCGGCTGGCGCCCCGCGGAGCTGCGCCCGCTGCTGACCGTGGAACCGTCGAACGGGCTCACCGACGCCCGGCACCACTTCTACTGGGGCGAGCGGGCCGACTGGACCGGCGACCCCTGCGACGCCTTCGAGTCCTCGCGCCGCGAGTGGATACCGCTCAAGCTGGTGCCCGACATGATCGCCCGCGGTGAGGTGCCGGCCGCGGGCATGGCGGCCGGGCTCATGATGCTGCACCACTTACGGCTTGGCTGAACCGGCCCGTACGGGTGCGAGGGGGCCGGCCGGCCCCCTCGCACCCGCGGACGAGCGGCGTCAGCCGTACGGGTAGAAGCCCGAGCCCGCCTTCCGGCCGAGCCGGCCCGCGTCCACCATCCGCTGGAGCAGCGGGGGAGCAGCGGGGGAGCAGCGTACAGCGGCTGCTTGTACTCGGCGTACAACTGGTCGGCGCTGCGTATAACCCTGTGACCTGCGCTTTCGTTGGTTGTGCGGCGGCTTTTCCAGCGCCAGGGACTTCTCGGGGGCTTGCGATCCTGCATCACACGAGCCATGTATCCATCGCGGCCGGCCCGCGCTTGCCTGCGCCCGGCATGAAGTGAGCGTAGTAGTCGAGCGTGACTTTCGGGGAGGAGCGCCCCAGCCAGGTCGCCACGCTCACGATGGACCCGCCGACCTGGCGCAGTACCCCTGCCGCTACGAGCGCGGGCTTCCAGCTGCGCTCGTTCCAAGTCCGGGGGTTGATCCGAAGCCCGTGGGAGGTGCTCAGCACAAGCCGCACGGTGATCGGCTTGCATTGGAGCTCCTCCAGTTCGGTCGTCGGCTTCTCAGGGCTCCGCCACGGCAGGGTGCACTCGACCGGTGAAAAGCGCTGGAAGCGGAGCCGAACGCGGCGGGCACGGTTCGGCGGAAGGGGAACATCACGGGTCTTGCGGCCCTTGGGCAGGAAGAAGTAGGGCCGTCCTTCCCCGTTCCAGCGCGGAAGACTCCTCGACTCGAGAGCAAGTCGGCCTTGAACCGGCGAAGGGCCGAGGCCACGGCCCTCAAATGGGCTCGCCACATGCAGCGCGACTGGAGCAGCTACCTCATGGCCCGGCTCACCGACACGCCAGGCATTCGGACCCCGGTGACGAGCGGTGCGATAGCGATCACCGAACTGATGCCGAGGATCAGCCAGTAGATATGTCCGTGGCCGTTGCGGTGCAGCAGCAAGAACAGAGCGCCGCCACACAGTGCGCCCAGCGCTTCGCCGGCGGCCCAACAGACCTGGCGAAGATTGAACACCTCCAAGCGGGGCCCCGATGCCAGTCCAGCGAAGGCTGTGCTGACCGGGGAGTGGAAGAACGGTTCGGCGAGAGTGAACAGCACGATCGCGGTGATGATGCCGGCTGCTGGGGGCAGACCGGAACCGAGTACCAGCATCGCGCCGCCGAACCCCAAGGACGCCGCGCATACGAAGACAAACGGTGGCACACCGCGGTCCATGAGCCGCGCCATCACCGCCGTGGCGGGAGTCTGTAGCACCACGATGCCGACCGCAGGAGTGGCCAGCAGCATCGCGCGCATAGACGCGGAAGCGATCTCGTCGGCAAGCAGGAGAACGATCGCGGATGAGAGCTGGGCGTACAGGAACGTGCCGACCAGGGTGGCGAGCACAGTTGCTCTCCCAGTCACCTCGCGCACGGTCGTGTGGAGCGTGGTTCGGCTGATCGGCCACCGCGTTGCGCTGACAGGCATACGCAGGCCGGGGCGCACCCCGCAGAGCAGCGACGCGCCAGCCAGGAGGTAGCAGCCCGCGACGACGGTGAACAGCGGCCGCGTGTCACCCCCCTGGTAGGTGGCCATGGCCAGGAACGGCCCGATCGATGCCGCGATGTTGATGGCGACCATCAGGGTGGAGTAGACGCGCTGCCTGCCGATGGCACCGGCGACGATCTCGGCGACCAGGACGCGGGACAACAGCGAGTGCACGCTCATCCCGAGTCCAGCCGTCAGTAGCAGAGCCAGTGAGCCCACGGCGCCGCCTGCGTACGGCAGGAAACCGAACCCTGTCGCGGCAAGAACGGAGCCCGCGATCATCGTCGGCAAATACCGCCGACGCGACAGCCAGCGGCTGACGAGTAAGGCCCCCAATCCAGCTGAGGCCGTGTAACAGAACAGTCCTGGGCCAACGGTTCCGGGCGCCTGTCGGCTGAGCACGAGGGCCAGCACCGGCATCACCGTGTACAAGCCCAATGAGACCATCAGATGGTGCGCGGACAACGTCAGCGTGAGCCGTCCGCGGGAGGGCAGCCGTCCAACCTCGGGGCGGCACAAGCGTGGATCTTGGTGGAGGTCGGCCGAGTCCGCGGTGGGATCGGCGCAGGAGTCGCTCGCACCCGAGCGGGCGCGTGTGTGGTCAGCAGAAGAGTCTTCGGACACGACGGCGGTCTCCCATGAGGGGATGCGCCCACCGCGCGAACGGAGTAGTCAGCCGGTGGGCGAAGCGAAGTGGTCGACGTCTGGCGCGCACAGCAAGGCGCGCCGCGCAGATGCGGCGTTCACGAGCAGCGCCTCCAACACTTCGCCGGGCAGACCACCCGGCACCTTCGGCCATTCTCACCCCAGGCCCCGGCTCTGCGCAACGACGCTCCTTCACAGTTGCCGGATGACGCCGGGCCGTCGGGCCGTTGGGCCGTTGGGCCTCCACACGGTGAACCCAGCCACCGACGGGAGACCGGAACGAACCTCTGACTATCCCCGCCCACCGTCCCAGGAGCAGCACCAGCCCAGTGACGCGCCGTCACCCGTCTGATGGGAATAGTCCCCACTCCAAAAAACTGCACTGCACCAGTTGAGCAGCGGCTCCGCGCGGAGCTGACGCAGGACGACTTCGTCCTGGCTGGACCGGAAGCGCGAGGAACGGCACGCGATCGCGATTGCGTCGAACCGGCCGTTCACCGAGTGGGGCCAGACCTTCACCGACAAGCGGCTCTGCCGGGCCATCGTCGACCGTCTTACCTTCGAGGCCCACATCATCGAGACCGGCGCCCAGTCGTTCCGCCTCGCCAGCACCACCGCCAAGCGCAAGGCGGCAGCAGCCTGACTCCGGCGGCCCGGGGCAATGGCTCACACGTCCCGGTCCCCGGGCCTCGGCCATTGCGGGAACTCGAAGGCGCCTTGCCCAACTGCAGCACGAACTACGCTGACGTCATGTCACCCTCGGGCTGGACAAGGCTCACCAAAGCACAAGGAATGCGGCGCCGACTGGCGATCGTATGCAGCCACGTCATCAGGCACCCGCTCCTGATCCTCGCCCTCGCGGGCCTGGCCTTCCTCATCACCAGGTTCGGCAAGGATTTCCCCGTGCTCTATGGCATGGCCCCCCTTGGAGCCGTTCTGATGTCCTGGAGCATGGGTCGCTACCGCTCGGTCGATCCCGCCGAAGGATCCCAAACCCAGGACGCAGAAACGCCCTGACCGGCAGGCAGTGCCTTCCGCCGGCGATCCTGCGAGGACCTTGCCCACGGGCGGGCGCCAACAAGGCGCCCGCCCGTCCGCATTCCCGTCAGGGGAAGCGGCCGGGCCGGCTCCGTGGAACACACGCTACCGGCCGCCGCGGACCGCCATCTGCACCTGGCCGCCTCCGTCCCAGGACACCCACGAAACGTCACCCGAGCGAGTCCGGGGCCTGCGGCGCCCTGTCGAGGCTCCCGGCCCTCAGACCGCCCCGACTGAAGCCCTGGCGGCCGTCAGCGGCTGACCTCGCCCGTGCCCCGCGCCCCGTCACGGACCGGCGGACGGCGACCCGAGCGGCGACTTCGGTGCCACGACGTCACCGCCGGTGCGCCGATCGGCGGTACTCCATCCGGGGGGAAAGTCCGTGACGGGTCGCAAGGCTTACTCCGGCGAGCTTCCGCCTGCCTACGTTTCGAGTAGGGGGTGGGGGGTCATTTTCATCCACCAAGGAGAGCCGATGGCTGAACTGGTTGTACGTCGACGCGGTTACCGGGAGGGCCTGGGCGGTGAAATGCTCGCCGAGTTCCTCGGCACTTTTGTGCTGATCATGTTCGGCCTCGGATCGGTGGCTGTCGCCGTCGTAGGGCTGTCGGGTTCGGGCCGACAAGTTGTTCCCTTCGGGGCTCCGAACTGGCTCATCATCTCGTGGGGCTGGGGTCTGGCCGTCGTATTCGGTGTGTACGTCGCCGGAGGCATCAGCGGCGCCCATCTCAATCCGGCGGTGACGCTCGGCTTCGCCGCCCGGCGGTCCTTCCCCTGGCGGAAGGTCATCCCCTACTGGTTCGCGCAGGTCCTCGGCGCCTTCACCGCGGCCGCGCTGGTCTACGCCACCTACCGCTGGGCGATCGACGCGTACATCAAGAAGGCGGGCGGCGGGCGGGGCCAGTCGCTCGACACCTACTCCATTTTCGCCACCTTCCCCGCCAAGTACTTCGGGGATTCGTGGTGGGGGCCGCTGCTCGACCAGATCGTCGGGACCGGGCTCCTGCTGTTGCTGATCTGCGCGCTCGTCGACAAGCGCAACACGGCGCCGATGTCCAACCTCGGGCCGTTCCTCATCGGCCTCGTGGTCGTCGCGATCGGCTTGTGCTTCGGAACGAACGCCGGGTACGCGATCAACCCGGCCCGCGATCTGGGCCCCCGCCTGCTCACCTTCTTCGAAGGGTGGGGGAGCATCGCCTTTCCCGGGAAGTTCCAGTGGTTCAGCAACTATTGGTGGATCCCCATCGTCGGGCCGCTCATCGGCGGACTCGTCGGTACCGGGATCTACGAGCTGCTGATCACTCCGGTGCTCAAGGCTCGCGGCGCCGAACCGGTCGAGGAGGGCCAGGCGCCCGAGGATCCTCACCCGCAGGTGTGAGCGGGGTCCCGCGACCGGCGCTCCTTGCCCCGGATGGCCGTACTCCGCAGGCGGCCGTACCCTCCTTCGCCCGAAGGTAGGGTGCGGCGGCAGCATCGCCCGACCCGGACCGCGTCGCCTCGGGAACATCACGAACGCGTCGCCTCGGGAACCCGGCAGGCGCGCAAATCCCACGACCAGGAGAAGAGGCGGCAGCGATGCCCGAATTCGTCGGCGCGGTGGACCAGGGGACCACCAGCACGCGCTTCATGATCTTCGACCACGCAGGCAACGAGGTGGCCCGGCACCAGCTCGAACACGCTCAGGTCCTACCGCGGCCGGGGTGGGTCGAGCATGACCCGGTGGAGATCTGGGAGCGCACCAACACGGTGATCCAGAACGCCCTCAGGGACGGCGGTCTCTCCGCAACGGACCTCAGGGCGATCGGCATCACGAACCAGCGTGAGACGACGGTGGTCTGGGATCCGCGCACCGGCCGCCCGTACTACAACGCCATCGTCTGGCAGGACACCCGGACCGACACCATCGCCTCGGCCCTGGAACGCGACGGACACGGCGAGGTCATCCGGCGCAAGGCCGGGCTGCCGCCGGCCACCTATTTCTCCGGCGGCAAGATCAAGTGGCTGCTGGAGAACGTCGACGGACTGCGTCAGGCCGCCGAGGCGGGTCATGCCCTGTTCGGCAACACGGACGCCTGGGTGCTGTGGAACCTCACCGGCGGGCCCAACGGCGGCGTACACGCCACCGACGTCACCAACGCCAGCCGCACCATGCTGATGAACCTGGAGACGCTGGACTGGGACGACGAGCTGCTGGGCATCTTCGACATCCCACGCGCCATGCTGCCGAGCATTCACCCCTCGTCCGACCCGGAGGCGTACGGCCAGACGCGCAGCTCACGGCCGCTGAGTGCCGCCGTCCCCATCACCGGGGTGCTCGGCGACCAGCAGGCGGCGACCGTCGGGCAGGTCTGCTTCGCCCCCGGTGAGGCCAAGAACACCTACGGCACCGGCAACTTCCTGGTACTCAACACCGGTACGGAGCTGGTGCGTTCACAGCACGGGCTGCTCACCACGGTGGCGTACCAGTTCGCCGGCAGCCCGGCGGTCTACGCGCTGGAGGGCTCCATCGCGGTCACCGGCGCGGCCGTGCAGTGGCTGCGTGACCAGCTGAAGATCATCACCAATGCCGCGGAGAGCGAGCAGCTGGCGCGTTCGGTCGACGACAACGGCGGGATGTACTTCGTTCCGGCCTTCTCCGGGCTGTTCGCGCCGTACTGGCGCTCCGACGCCCGCGGCGCGATCGTGGGCCTGGCCCGTTACAACACGAACGCCCACGTGGCGCGGGCCACGCTGGAGGCCATCTGCTACCAGAGCCGCGACGTGGTCGACGCGATGGAGAAGGACTCCGGCGTGCACCTGGAGGTACTCAAGGTCGACGGCGGGGTGACCGCCAACGACCTGTGCATGCAGATCCAGGCGGATGTGCTGGGCGTGCCGGTCAGCCGACCGGTGGTCGCGGAGACCACCGCGCTGGGCGCCGCCTATGCGGCGGGTCTCGCCACCGGCTTCTGGCGTGACACCGACGAACTGCGTTCCCACTGGCAGGAGTCGAAGCGGTGGAGCCCGCAGTGGAGTGAGGAACAGCGCCAGGAGGGCTACGACGGGTGGAAGCGGGCCGTGGAGCGCACCCTCGACTGGGTGAAGGTGACGTGAACGTCCAGGCAGAACGAGCTCTCCGGTCGCGCTGACCGTCGAGTCGCCTGCCGCGGTGGCCCGTTGCCCGAGTGTCGGCGGGCCACTTCGTCGATATCCCCTCGGCCGCAGCGATCCTGCCACGTGTCCATGCTCGTACCCGGCGCCCGTCGGCAAGCCCTGCTCGGCTCGCCGTCCCACAACGCCGAAACGGCGGAGACGAGGCGCTGCCGGCCGCACCTGGGTCTGACCTCGGGCAACGCATCCCCGACAGGCCCGGCGGTGTCAGTGCCGGGCCTGTCGGTAGGACGGTCAGTACGAGTAGAAACCCGAGCCCGTCTTGCGGCCGAGCCGGCCCGCGTCCACCATCCGCTGGAGCAGCGGGGGAGCGGCGTACAGCGGCTCCTTGTACTCGGCGTACACGCTGTCAGTGTGCTTGATTACCACTCTCACCCGCGGTTTCATGCCTGTTCTGGCCCTGTGGGGCACCCGCTTCGACTTCCTCGCTTCCTGTTCAGGGCAACCCTATTGAGCCCCTGTCCGGGAACTTCGAGGCACTCAGTCGACCAGAGCGGGATGTCCTTCGGTGGCCGACGCCAGGCGCACCCGGCGCGTCCCACATGGATGATCGCGTCCGCGATCCGCCCACGCGACGGCGCCGTCTCCTCTCGCGATCCGCCGGAACGGCGCCGCCGCACCGCCCTATCGGGCCAGCACCCTGGTGTGGATCTCCGTGACGACCTTGCGGGCGGAGGTGAACGCTCCGTGCTGCCAGGCGATGGTGTTGCTGAGCCAGTCACCGGCGAAATAGACGTTCCCGGTCGGCCGGTTCAGGGTTTGGTACTCGGTCCCCGTCTGTGAGGACCATCCTGCCCAGCCGCCCTCGATGAACGGGGTGCGATGCCACGCCACACTGAACGAGGAGGCCAGCTCGGTGCGGTACTTCTCGCCGTGAATCTTCACCCCCTGGCTGACCGCCCTGCTCTCACGGTCGGCGTGTGAAAGCCTGCCGTAGGCGGCAGCGGGTTCCAGGGCGTTGTAGTAGCCGATGACGACACCGCGGTTGCCGTGATAGCCGTACGATGGGTACCAGATGCTGCACAGGTCGTTGTCGGTCGGTGTGACGCCGCCGTAGATCCGCTCATCCGTCTCCCACCACCGGCTCCGGTAATCCAGGCCGATCTTGCCGGCCTCCCATGGCTGGGGGGACAGGAGCGCGGCCGTGACGTTCGAGCCGAGGTTGTGCTGGACGCGGGCCATCACCATCGGCGGGATGGCCGCGATCACGAAATGGGCGTACTCCGTGACGGACCGCCCCTGCGCGTTCACCCAGGTGACCGAGGCGCCGTCCGGGCGGTTGGTCACAGCGGTCGCACGGGCTCCGTACTCGATGCGGCCGCTGCCGATCGCTTCGCCCAGCGCCCTGGGAATGGCGTCCATGCCGCCGACCGGCTGGAACATCATCATGGCCTGCTGGTAGTCGAACTCGAAGGAGAAGCGGAGTCCCAGTCCGCTCGCGATGACATCGGAGAGCGAGGGAGGCGGGGCGAGAACCGTACCGGCCTCAAAAGCGGCTCCGGGCTCGACCGAGTAGCCGCGCCGGCTGCTGCCGGTGTACGCCCAGTTGTCGTCCCGGCCCTTGATGTCGCCGAAGTCCTTGAGGAATTCGAGCAGCCGCTCCTTGTCGGTCGCGGTCAGCGCCTGGTCCAGCGCGCCCTGGTCGGTGGCCTTGGCGAGAAGTTCGGACACATAGCCGTACGCGTCGGCCTTCGCGGTCCGCCAGCGCACCGGTTTCCCGGCGAGCGCCGCGCTGTTCTCGTGGTAGATGTACGCGTTGGCGTTCTGATTCGCGAATGCCTCCAGCGGGACGCCCAGTTCACGGCAGTACTCCAGCGTCACGTGCGACTGAGGTATTCGGGCCGGCCCGGCGTTCATGTAGTGGCCGGGGGCGAAATTCGCCGTCTGGGTGCGGCCGTCGAGGTCGGTCTCCGTCGTTCCGCCGCGGACCGTCCAGTTGCGGCCGCCCGGACGGTTCTTCGCTTCCAGGATGCGGCAGTCGTATCCGGCCTTGCGCAGTTCGTACGCCGCGGCGAGGCCGGCGATGCCGGCACCGAGGATGATGACCTTCCTGCCGTTCCGCAGGCCGACCGAGGTGAAGTCGCCTTGCCTCGGCGAACGGAATTCACTCGCGTGCGCCTGAGGAGCCGGTGCTAACCCGAGTGCCCCTATGGCCGAGTACAGCACACCGGCGCCCCCTGATACCCCCACCGATCTCAGGAAATCGCGTCGAGAAGTCTGTGACACCATTTTCTTCCTCATTCCCCCAGGGCCCGGGATACCTCGTCCGGAGCTGTTTCTCGGTGATGTTCTGGCCGTGTGGGGGGAGGCGTGACAGTGGCCGTGCACCCGGAGAGGCTTCATGGGCTTTGTGTCGTGAACGTGTTTACCGTGTTCATTGCCTGCTGGTACGGCCCGGCGCCGGGGGACGGTGGGCGCGGTCCGGTCTCCCGCCCGCGAGGCCCCGTCTACGCTGCGGACAGCGTGGCCGGTCGTACCCGTACGCCTCCCCGGCCTGGATCCGGCCGCAGGAGGACGGTCTCAGCGGCTGACCGCCGCGAGCATGCGGTAGTGCGGAGCCCAGGGCCGCACTCGCTCGACGGCCGCCGCGGCCGAGAGGACGTCGGCGTCCGCGAAGCGCCGGCCCGCGATCTGCAGGCCGACGGGCAGGCCGTCGTCCGTGAGCCCCGCCGGGACCGAGATGGCCGGATGCCCCGTGAAGTTGAACACCTGGGTCAGGCACCAGCCCAGAATGGGATTCACGTCCTCGCCGTCGACGCTGTCCGGGCCGACGGTCCATCCGTCGTCCGCGTTGTCGCAGCCGGCGATGGCCAGTGTGGGACTGATGATGAGGTCGTAGCGGTCGAAGAGGTCGGCGAAGGCGTCGTAGATCACCGTTCGTATGACCTGGTCACGGCGTCCGTCCATCAGAGTGCGTCCGTCGGTGCGCTCGATCATCGCGCGCAGGGCCCACGGGAGGTCCTCCCACGGTTTTTCGCGCAGGTCGACGCCCTCGGCGGCGAACGCCTCGACGACGGTCGAGGCGATGGCGCCCGCGTTGCGTACCCACAGGTCGGTGGCCTCATGGTGCGAGACCGGGAGCGCGAAGCGCGGCCTGTCCACACGAACGCCGGATTCCTCCAGGGCCGCCACCGCATCGTCGACCACCGCGCGCACACCGGCCTCGACCGGGAACCCGCCCAGCGTGGGCAGGTAGGCCGCGCGCAGAGCGCTCGGATCGCTGCGCGTGGCCGCCACGAAGTCCGTGCCGTCGTGGGGGACGCTGGCCGGGTCGCGAGGGTCGTCGCCGACCATGCACGACAGCAGCAGCGCACAGTCCTCGACCGAACGTGCCAAGGGGCCGTTGCTCATGTACGGGACCTGGCACAGGAACGCGTCAGGACGCACCGCGTTGGCGACACGGCCGAAGGTCGGCTTGAACCCGACCACGCCGCACAGCGCGGCCGGGATCCGCACCGACCCGCCACCGTCCGAGCCCTGTGACAGCGCACACAGCCCATCGGCCAGCGCGGCGGCGGAACCGCCCGACGAACCACCGGAGTTCATTCCCAGAGCGAACGGCGTACTGGTCGGCCCGAACAGCTTGTTGTCGCAGAGCCCCTTGTGCCCGAACTCGGGCGTGTTGGTCTTTCCCAGCACGATCGCCCCGACGTCTTCGAGCGCGGCGACATGCCGGGCGGTCTGTTCCGGCACGTAATCCCGGAACGCCGTGACCCCGAACGTGTTGGGCATACCGGCCTTGTAGTCGAACAGATCCTTGATGGCGATCGGCACCCCGTGCAGGGGGCCGGCGAGGCGCCCGCGCATGAGCTGCCGCTCCGATTCGGCCGCTGCCGCCAGCGCATGGTCCGCCGCCACGTGAACATAGGCATTGAGTGCGGGATTGCGCTGCTCGATACGGGAGAGGAACGCCGCGGTCAGTTCGCGTGGCGAGATGTCACGCCGGCGGATCCGGCTCGCGAGTTCGGCCGCCGGGGTCAGACATAACTTGGTGACCTCGGACAATGAATCCCGCGGCTTGTTTTCGGTAGTGCTCATGACCTAACTGTGGTGGCTCGATGCGTGCGAAGCCATGTGCAGGGCGGGCAAGCCTCGACGTAAAGCTGCGCACCCTGAGAAGCTTCATCTGTGACTCGTGAGGCCGAATTGCTGTGTGTTGCCAGGGATCAACTCCTTGTGTCCATAGATGTGTTGACGGGGAGGGTCATCGACGGGATCAGGCGGTCAGGCGTTGGCCAGGAACTGATCGACGAGCCAGGGCTCGCGGACACGGTGGTGGCCGAGACCCGTTCGGTGGTCCACCAGCTGATCAACGCGCTGACCGACGACGCGGAGCCGCTGTGTCCCCCGGAGACACGCCACATAGCCCGGCTGGCGGCGCGCAACGGCACACCGGAGCGCGACGTGCTGGACGCCTATCGCGTGGGCCATCGCTTCCTGGAGGAGGCACTGATCGACGCGGTGCCGGACTCCGCGGACACCTGTGTGGCCCTTGGCGCGGTACGGCTCGGCACCAGGCGCCTGTTCGCCGAGATCGAGCACCTCTGCGAACTGGTGGTCGTCGAGTACCGAGAGGAGGCGGAGGCGATCACGCGTGCTCGGGGCCCGCGTCAGCTCCGCGCGGTCCGGGCGGTGCTGAACGGGGAGCGTCCCGCGAATCTGGATTTCTACAACGTGCGCGGCGACCATGTCGCGCTGGCCGCGTCGGGTCCGGAGTCCGAGCGGGTCGTACGGACGCTGGTGCGCTCGGTCAAGGCACCGTACTGCGTGGTCCGGCCGGGTGAGGAGCTCAGCTGGATGTGGATCGCCGTCCCCCAGGCGGACGTGATCATCGCCGCGGCGGAGGCAGCCGCCGAGGGCGGCTGCTGGGTCGGTGTGGGAGAGCCGGCTCGGGGGCCCAAGGGCTTCTGCGATTCACACGCGGAGGCGCGCATGGCCCTCCGGGTCGCCGCGTACCAGAAGCGGCCCGTGCTGCGGTTCTCCGCCTCGGCGCCCGAGGCCATAGCACTGGCCGACATCGAGGCGTCGCAGACCCTGATCCGGCGGCAGCTCGGAGATCTGTCGCAGCCGACCCGCCAGGCGGCGACCGCCCGCAAGACGCTCAGCATCTACCTCGGCTGCGGGTCGAACGCCAGGGAGACCGCTCGGCGTCTGCACGTCAGCAGCCGGGCCGTCGCCTACCGGCTCCGGCACGCCGGTGACCTTCTTCCGCCGGGCACGGACGCGGGATCGTTGGAGACCGCCCTCGCGCTGCGCCTGCTGGAGACTCTGGGACCCGCTGATCCGGACGGCCCCGATCAGCGGCCCTGAGACCGGCGGACCGTTGCCGCTCCTCCCCGCGGACGCGGAAGCCGGGACACGACGGGGCGCCGTTGCGGTGCCGCCCGTGCGCGACTCCGGGTGGAGCGGGACACCGGGGCAGGGCAGAACACCTAGCGCACCGTCGGCCGGCTGACGGTCAGGGGCAGCAGCCGAAGCGCGAGCCCGAGTTCGAGGGAGGAGATCCGGGTGTCCGGTGGCAGGAGCGCACGCGCCGCCTGAAGCCTGTTGGCGACCGTTCGCTCCGTGAGCCCGAGTTTGAAGGCCGCGGACCGGGCGTTCTGTCCGCATGCGAGGTAGACCTCAAGCGTCTTGCGGAGCAACTTGTGCCGGGCGCTCCCGCCCACCAACTGGCCGAGGCGGCGGTGGACCAGGGCACGTGTGGCATCGACATCAGCGAGGCCGATGGCCTCCGGTTCGATGTCGGCGAAACGCGCGCTCCTGCGTCCCGTCCAGTCGCACACCCGGAAGGCGGACTGGGCCTCCCGGTGGGACCGCCGGAACCCCGCGACATCCTTGCCCGGCTCACCGGCACCCAGACAGCCGCGCTGCGTCCGTTCCGCCACGGCCTCATGGATGTCCGCCGGGCCGACGGAACCGCTGAACCACGCCCATACGATGTTGCGGTCGGTGAACACGGAGATCGCGTCGTTCTTGCATTGGTGCGCGAACGCCGCCAGGCTCGTCGCCGTCGGGCCCTGGGCCACGACGGCGACATGTTCCGCGCTCAGGTCGTAGCAGGGTAGTTCGGGTGCGGGTCCCACCTCGTCGAGAACCGACCGTACCGCTTGCAGCCGCAGCGCGTTCTCGTCGCTTCCGATCATCTCCGTCTCGTCCAGGTACTCAGTGGTCACGAGGGTGATGAGGGATTCCGTCTGGCGCAGTAACTGAAGACAACAGAACTGCAGGACGCTCAATGCGCAGGAGGGGTCTATTCCCGATTCCCGTGCCGCTTGGAAGAAGGACTCCTGGACCACACCGTACGCTATCCGGTAACTCGATATGAGATCCTCCAACGGCGTCCCGTGCAACGCCGCGAGACGGGCGAGATGCCGGGCCCCGTGCGACTGTATGGGCACTCTCTGCCGTTTCTCGAGCCCTCGCAGGAACTGTGAGACGAGCATCTCGGTCTCCAGCCGGACCACCCTCGTCAGCGCCGGATCGGTCGCGAGCGGACTTGAGGGTATTCCGTCGCGCCAGATCGCTGTGAGTGTCTTGTCGACGAGGACGGACTGATGGTCCAGAAGCCATTCCGTGAAGATGCGGATACTGCTGTCGGGTGCCGTCATATCGATCGCGTCCTTCGGTGCTCAGAGTAACCAGACCTGTGTCACGGAGGTGTCCGCCGGCTGCGGGCGGACGGGCGGGGTGAAGGGCGGCGCGGTGTCGGGGTGAGCGCGGAGCCGTGCGGGACGGCTTGCCGGCCAGGGAGTCCGGGCGCGTCTGGACGCGTACGTCCGGAGGGCATCAGCCCGTGGGACGTGGGGAACCGCTCGTGAGGCTCTTCCCGGGGCGGGAACGATGCCTCGCTCGTGCGTGGTTCATACACTGACGAGGCGTGGTGGAGGGCAGGGCTCGGCCAATACCCGCCAACTCTTACCCCTCGCCCGTCATTTGGCTGTCAGTATTCCACTTGCGGGTGTCAAGTATATGGGCCCGGGTGAACGTACGGGCCGGTCAATAGTATGTCGACTCGAATTCTGTCCCGGGACGCCGCATTACTTCTGTGCAAACGCAGGGGTGCGCCCGCCCCGTGAGCCGCCTGAGAGCGCGACCAGCGGCCGGTGCCACATGTGCGGGAGCTTGGCCGAAAAGCGAATACTGAACGGCCGGTAACACCGTGTGGTGCGGGAGCAGGAAGGTGAGGCGACGGTTCAGCTGGATGCCCTCGCAGGGGAGAGGGACCACGGCGGCCCGCGTGGGAACGGGGAGCTTCGGGAGCGCGCCGATTTCCCGGACCGGGAAGATCACGAAGAAATATTTCCCGCTGCTGTCATTGTCCGGGCGCATCGGGCGATGGCAGGCTGACCGATATCGGAGAGGCCTCGCCGCCCACACCATTGCGTCCCAGTCGTTCCCCGTCGATTCTCCCGTTCCTCATGCCGTCCCGCACGTCTCGGTTCGAGCCGAGACGTGCGCCGCGCCCCGAACCGCCCGCCTGCAATGCGGTGTTTCGGCGTCCGGCACTCCTCGCGTACGGAGAGGAAGACGGGCCGACGCCCTTTGCCGCGGGGACGTACCCCTCGATCCGACACACAGCAGTCCGGCTCGTCCCAAGGGAGGATCATGACCACCCGTCCCGCTTCCACGGACACGGGCACTGGCACTGGCACTGGCCCCGCCGTGCCCCCGTCGGCCGACGAGGTCCGACACCCGCACGTGGCCCCCTCGCTCGTCTGGTCCGACGGGGCCATTCTCGTCATCGACCAACGAGCGCTGCCGCACGAGACCCGGTGGGCGCGTCTGGAAACCGTGGACGAGGTGGTCGAAGCCATCCGCTCGCTAGCGGTGCGCGGCGCCCCCGCGATCGGCTTGGCCGGAGCGCTCGGCGTGGCCCTGTCCGCACGCGCACACACGGCGGACAACGGCACCACCGACATGGCAGCGGTCCGCGCCGACGCCGAAAGGATCGCGACCGCCCGGCCGACCGCGGTGAATCTGGCGTGGGCGGTCGCGCGGGTGGTCGAACGGCTGCCGGAGGGGCCCGACGCGGTGCTTCGCGCCGCACAGGAGGCGATCGACGAGGACATCACCACGAACCGCAGGGCCGCAGTCGGTGCCGCGGACCTGGTGACGGCGATCCAGCCCGACCGGCCCCTGCGCATCCTCACCCACTGCAACACCGGCCGTCTGGCCACGGCAGCGGTCGGCACCGCGCTCGGCGCGATCCTGGAACTGGCTGCCCGCGGCCGCGTGGCCGAAGTGCTGGTGGACGAGACCCGCCCCCTCCTCCAGGGCGCCCGGCTCACCGCCTGGGAGCTGCGTGAGGCGGGCGTGCCCTACCGGCTGTGCCCCGACTCCGCGGCCGCGGCGGCCATGTCGAGGTCCATGGTGGACTGCGTCCTGGTGGGCGCGGACCGCATCGCCGCGAACGGTGACACGGCTAACAAGATCGGCACGTACGCGCTGGCCGTGGCAGCCGCGCGGCACGGCATTCCGTTCATCGTCGTGGCGCCGGAATCATCGTGGGACCCCCAACTTCCGGACGGTTCCGGGATCGTGGTCGAGGAACGCGGTGCGGACGAGGTGACGACCCTGGGCGGCGTCAGGATCGCACCCGAGGACGCCCCGGTGTTCAACCCGGCCTTCGACGTCACCCCGTGTGAGCTGATCACGGCGGTCGTCTCCGAGTCACGGGTCCTGAGGCCGTCGCTGAAGTCGGACGCCGCCCCGGACGGGGAGACGGGCGCACGGCAGAGCGACAACCGCGCGGTGTCCGGCCACCGGATACGCGCGGCCAGGGCCCTCGCCGACTACTGCCGCCCTCTATACGCGCGGGGCTGGATGCCGGGAACCTCGGGCAACCTCTCGGTGCGGCTGCCCGGACAGCCCTCCCGCGCGCTCATCACGGGCAGCGGCTTCGCCAAGGGCTCCATCGGATCGGCCGACATGGTGCTGGTGGACGCCGGCACCGGGCGGCCCGTCCTGCCCGTCGGGGACGGACCGCGTCCGTCCGCCGAGACCGCCATTCACGCGGCCGTCTACCGCTCGGCGGACGCGAACGCCGTCGTGCACGTGCACTCACCGTATGCCACGGCCCTGGCCCGGCGGCTGGGCGCGGCCGACCGGCTCTCCTGGCTGGCCCTGAAGGACCTCGAACTGCTCAAGGGGCTCGGTCTCAAGGACACCACCCACGCCGATCTGCCCATCTTCCCCAACTGGCCGGACGTCGCCCGTATCGCCGACGACGTGGCCGCGTATCTGTCCGACTGCCCCGGGCCGCCGCCGGTGCTTTTCCTGGCGGACCACGGAGTGACCGTCTGGGGCCGCGACCTGGGGCAGGCACGCAACCGTCTGGAGTGCGTCGAGGCCATCTGCCAACTGCTGCTGCTCACCGGTGAGCCGGACACGACCCGTCCGGCCGCGTAACGCCTCATGCGAAAGGACGATTCGACGTGACACTCCTGCAGATCATGCCGGACGACGCACCGGAGACGGTGCTGCTGCGAACCCGTGACGACGAGCGCGTCATCAGCGAACTCGACGCTCACGGCGTCACGTTGCGGCGCTGGCCGCTCCGGACCGGCGACACGCCGGAGCTGGATGATCAGGCCCTGCTGGACCTGTACCGCGACAAGATCGAAGAGGTGTGCGACCGGGATTCCATGAAGCTCGTCGACATGGCCCGGCTGCATCCGGCCCCCACCGAGGAATGGCGCGGACGGGCAGCGAAGGCCCGTGCGACCTTCCTGGAGGAACACCAGCACAGTGAGGACGAGGTCCGCTTCTTCGCGCACGGCCGCGGCCTGTTCACCCTGCACCTGGACACGCGTGTTCTCGCCGTCCTGTGCGAGGCCGGAGACCTGCTGTCGGTGCCCGCCGGTGTGCGCCACTGGTTCGACATGGGGGAGCGCCCCGACTTCGCGGCCATCCGCTTCTTCCAGGAGGAGGACGGCTGGGTGGGGGGCTTCACCGGAGCGCCGATCGCCGGCCGTTTCCCCCGGCTGGACGAGCTGACGGGAACCGCCCTGTGATCAGTCTCCGCGCGAACGCGGTGGTGCTCGACATCGAGGGCACCACGGGCTCGCCGGCGCATGTACGGGACGTGCTGTTCCCCTACGCGCGACAGCGGCTGTCCGGCTGGCTCCACCAGCACCGGGGCGACCCCCGCCTGAAGGACCTGCTGGCCGACATACGGCAGGAGTCGGGACGCCCGGGACTCGGCATCGCGGACGCGGCGTCGCAACTGGCCGCATGGTCGGACGCGGACGTCAAGGCCGCCCCACTCAAGAGGATCCAGGGCTGGATCTGGGCCGAAGGCTATTCGGCGGGCTCCTTGCACGGTCATGTGTACCCGGAGGTGCCCGAAGTGCTGCGCAGGTGGCGGGCCGACGGCATCAGCCTCTACACGTACTCCTCCGGATCCGTGAAGGCCCAGCTCGACTGGTTCCGCCACACCGGGTTCGGGGACCTGTCCGTTCTGCTGGACGGCTACTTCGACCTGGAGACCGCGGGCCCCAAGAACGCCCCGGGCTCCTACCGGCGGATCCGGGACATGATCGGGGTTCCGGCCGGGACATGTGTCTTTCTGAGCGACAGCGGGAACGAACTGGACGCCGCCACCGCAGCGGGATGGCACAGCGTCGGCGTCCGCAGGGACGACGATCCGCGCGGCTCCGGTGTGCCCGATCACGTCACGGTGCCGGCCCTGACCGCCCTGAGCGTGCGGCGGACGAAGAACTCCGACCGTACCCCTGAGAAGAATGCCGGAAAGGTGCCACCCGCATGAACACCGCTCATGATGCCCTCGCCCGCGCCGAGATCGGAGTGATCGGTGGCACCGGGCTCTACGCCCTGCTGTCCGACGCCACGGAAGTCACCGTGTCCACCCCGTACGGGGACCCGGCCGACACCGTGACGCTGGGCACGGTCGGCGGCCGGCGGGTCGCCTTCCTGCCCCGGCACGGCCGCGACCACTCCCTGCCGCCCCACCGCATCAACTACCGGGCGAACCTCTGGGCGTTGCGCTCCCTCGGCGTCGGGCAGATCATCGCCCCCTGCGCCGTGGGATCGCTGCGCCGCGAACTCGGGCCGGGCACCGTCGTCGTCCCGGACCAGGTGGTGGACCGTACGGCGGGCCGGCCGGCGACCTTCTTCGACGACGTCGTCTCCCATGTGTCGTTCGCGGACCCTTACTGTGCTGCGGGCCGGGCCGCCGTACTCGAGGCGGGGGCCGACAACGGCGGCGAGCCGCTCGTCGACGGGGAAACGATGGTCGTGATCGAGGGTCCGCGCTTCTCCAGCCGCGCCGAGTCCCGGTGGTACGCGGCGCAGGGGTGGTCGCTGGTGAACATGACGGGGATGCCGGAGGCGTCCCTCGCCCGCGAACTGGCCCTGTGCTACACGTCGGTGGCGCTGGTGACAGATCTGGACGCGGGACTGGACGCCGAGGAGAGCGTGGCCCAGGAGGACGTCTACGAGGTCTTCTCCCGCAATCTCGGGCGCCTGCGTGATCTGGTCCTGGCCACCGTGACCCGGCTTCCCGAGGACCGCGTCTGCCGCTGCGCACGCGCGCTGGACGGCGTGGACGCGCCCTTCCTCGCCGGCTGAACGACGCGCCGGCTGAACGACGCGCCGGGGCCGGCTCCGGGGAGACGCGTGACCGGGGGACGTGGGGTCCGGCACAGCGGTTCAGTACGCTGCCTGAGCCCATGTCCCCCGCGAAGAAGCGGGGTGTCCGATGCCATGAGGAACCGCACGGTCACGCGGGGGCGAAGGCCAGAACGGTGTTCTGACCGCCGAAGCCCATCGAGTTGCTCAGCGCGAGGCCGACCGGGTGAGCCGTCGGGGCCGTGACGGCGTTGATGTCGATCTCCGGGTCCTGGTCCGTGAGATTGGCCGTCGGAGGGAGGACGCCCTCCTCGACGGTGAGCACCGTGTAGGCGGCCTCGACCGCTCCCGCCGCACCGAGGAGATGCCCGGTGACTCCCTTGGTGGAGCTGACGAACGGCCCGCCAGGGATGACTCTGCGCAGCGTCCTTGACTCCGCGAGGTCGTTGAGCGGCGTGGACGTGCCGTGCGCGTTGATGTACGAGACGTCGCCCGGCGCGGCGCCGGCGCCGGCCAGTGCCTGGCGCATGGCCTGTTCCAGACCGCGTCCTTCGGGTTGGGGCGCGGTGATGTGATGGGCGTCCGCGCTCGTTCCGTGGCCGAGGACCCGGGCGCGGACGCGAGCACTCCGGGCACGCGCGTCCGCGGTGCGTTCGAGGACGAGGAGTCCGGCGCCCTCGCCGGCGACGAAGCCGTCGCGTTCGCGGTCGAAGGGGCGCGAGGCCCCTTCGGGGTGCTCGCTGCGCCGGGACAGGGCTCCCATATTGGCGAAGCCCGACATGGCCAGCGGCGTGATCATCGCCTCACTGCCTCCGGCCAGGACGACATCGCATCGCCCGAGCGTCAGCAGGTCGCACGCGGTGGCCACGGCGGTGCTGCCGGAGGCGCAGGCCGTGGCCACCACGAGATTCGGGCCAGTGGCGCCGAACTCGATCGCCACTTGTCCGGCCAGCATGTTCGGCAGATGCATGGCAAGCAGTAGCGGTGATACACGCTGGGGCTTCTGGCCGAGGAGCACCTCGTGCTGCCGCTCGTAGGTGTGGATGCCGCCCGCGGCACTTCCCAGCACCACGCCCACCCGGGCGCCGTCCCAGCCGGCGGGGTCCAGACCGGAATCCGTCAGGGCCTCACGGGCGGCGACCAGGGCGAACTGGACGAAGCGGTCGAGGCGGCGGGCCTTCCTGCCGCCCAGCAGACGATCGGGATCGAAACCGGGGACCCGGCAGGACAGCTCGACCGGCATGCCCTTCAGTTCGGGGTCGAGGGCGGCCTCGGTCCCTCGTGCCGCCCGCACTACCGCCCAGTTGTGCCCGACGCCAATCCCGGCCGGGGTGACGAGCCCGAGGCCGGTGACCGCGATGTCGGTCGGCAGCGTCATACCGCTCCCTGGGCTGCCCGGTCCTCCACCAGCCGGCCCATGTCGGCGAGGGTGGCCAGGTCGCGCAGCTCGTGGTCGTGGATCTCCACATCCAGATCGCGTTCGAGGATGACGGTCAGCTCCACCAGGGTGAGCGAGTCGAACTCGACCTCCTCCAGGGACGCCTCCGGTCGTACCAGATCGGAGGAGACCTTGAGCTCGTCGATCATGATCTTCTTGAGCGCCTCAAAACCATTCATGTCAGTTCCTTGACCGTTGTGTGTCGGAAAGAGCGTGAGCGTGCGGCCCGGCCGGGTGGTCCGGATCAGCCGACGCTGTCCAGCGAGGGCCAGACGAGCGTGGCCGCACCCCAGGCGAGTCCGCCGCCGAAGGCCGTGATCAGTACCCGTTGGCCGGGGGTCAGAGCGTTGCCGGCGTTGTCCTCGTCGAGCAGTACCGGCACCGATGCGGCGGCGGTGTTGCCCACGTGCGCGATGTTGGAGGCCGTCTTTTCGGGCGGAATGCCGAGTGTGCCGCCCAGTGCCGTGGTAATCCGGGCATTGGCCTGATGGGCCACCAGCCGGTCGACGTCCGAGAGCTCCCAGCCCGCCCTCGCCGTCGCCTCGCGGCAGGAGGACGCCATGTTCCGTACCGCGTGGCGGAAGATCTCCCGGCCCTGCAACTGGAGGAACCGGGGCACCCCTTCGGTGGGCACGCGCCGACGGGCACCTCCGGCGGGCACGTACAGGAGCTCGCTTCCGCTGCCGTCGCTGCCGAGCACGAGGGAGGTGATGGCTCCCGGCTCGTCCGGCCGGCCGGCCCTCAGCACAACGGCCCCCGCGCCGTCTCCGAAGATCGCGGCGGTGGTGCGGTCGTCGGGGTCGATGAGACTGGTGAACGCCTCGGCGCCGATCAGCAGAACCCGCTCGGCGATGTCGGCGGCGATGAGACCGGCGGCCGTGCCCAGGCCGTAGACGAACCCCGCGCAGACGGCGGATACGTCGAAGGCGGCGACCTGGCCCAGGCCCAGCCGGGACGCCACGGACGGCGCTGTCGCCGGGCAGAGCTCGTCCGGTGTGGACGTCGCCAGCACCACGGCGTCGGCCGCGTCGGATCCCGAGGACTTCAGCGCGCGACGGCCGGCCTCGACGGCGAGGTCCGAGGTCGACATGCCCGCCGTGACGCGGCGGCGACTCTCGATGCCCGTGCGGGAGCGGATCCACTCGTCACTGGTGTCGAGCCGCGACGCCAGTTGCGCGTTGGTCAGTATGTCGGGCGGTATCCAGGATCCGATGCCGGCCAGAACGGCGGCACGAGGGGATGCGTAGGTCATACCAGATGACTCCGTGGTCCTGAGGGAGGAACAGGAATTGGCGGCGGGCGGGAGGCCGGCACCGCCGATGTCGGCACGGGGAGGTCGTGGCGCTGGACGAGTGGGCCCTCGGTCCGTTGATCGAGGGGGCGTCGACCGTGTGCTCAGGCCCGGAACGAGCCGTGGCCAACGGAAGTCGTGACACCTCTCGTACCGGGCCGGGGAATGGAGAAAGGTGAACCGGAGCGCCATGATCCTTCCATCGGGCGGCTTGCGTGAGCAAGAACAGGAGTCGGAAATCCCTGGTGCTTCTCTTCGGAGGTAAGGAAAATCTGGGTACTCAAACATTTATGCCGCCCGGATACCTGGCAGTAGAGAAGAACCCGGGCCGATGGCGGAAACCGCGATAATCGGAGTCTCTCATACCGGATTCACGGGGAAGAGGAAAGCGGGAAGGCCGTAATGAGGGTGGGGTGAATGGTGGCTGACTGTCGGGCGGACCAGCCGAGTTGGCCGGCCCGCGACCGTGCCTGCATGGCATTCCTGTGAACCGTGCATCAACGGGGATCCACCGTGCGACTTCCCGTATTCGGAAGCCGTCCCGGAGATCTCTTCGGACTGTTGTCATTGTCTGCCACGTCGGCCCGTGGCAGCCTTACGGTTCAAAGCGTTGGCGCCGTCGGGCCGCGTCCCCCGAGCGGAAGGGAGGGGGCCTCGTTTTGGCCGAGAGGCAGCAGAAACCTCGCCCACGCACCGCTCATTCCCTCCAGCGAGATTCCGCATGTATCGGCGGCCGACTGGTTGTAGCCGACGGGTAACTTCACTAGTCGCCCTCAGATTGAGGTAACCAAGTGGAATCTGTAACGGAAACCGACTTCGTCCGCGTTCTGCTGAAGCGTGCACACGAGAAGCCCCACCAGCCGGCGTTCACATTCCTTGAGGGCGACCTCGATGTTGTGGGTACTCTGACGTACGCGGAACTGCACGGCCGGGCCCGGGTGCTGGCCGGCCGGCTGCGGGAGGTCGTTGCGCCCGGCGACCGCGTTCTGCTGCTTTACCCGGCGGGCCTCGACTACATCGTCACGTTCTTCGGTTGCCTGTACGCCGGAATCATCGCCGTCCCCCTCTACGTCCCGCAGCGGCGAACGGCTCCGACGGTGGAGGCGATCGCGCGGGACTGCGCGGCCGGCGCGGTGCTGACCACGGGGCGGGGGGCGCGGCGGAAGTCCTTGTTCGCCTCGGACACGCGGGTCGCGGGCCTGCCCTGGCTGGCCACGGACGAGTTCGCGGGCGACCTTCCCCCGCTGCCCGAACCGGACATCTCCCCGGACGGCATCGCCTACCTGCAGTACACCTCCGGCTCCACCTCCACCCCCAAGGGCGTGGTCATCGGCCACCGCAACGCCGTGGTCCAGTGCGCCGAGGCAGCTCTTTCCTGGCAGGTCGACGGCACCAGCCGGTGGGTGTCGTGGCTGCCGCACTTCCACGACTACGGGCAGATCGGCTCGGTCCTGCTCCCTGTGTACGCCGGCTGCCACTCCGTGCTGATGGCACCGACGACATTCGTGCGCCGCCCGGTCCGATGGCTTCAGGCGATCTCGCGGTACCACGGAACGCACACGGGGGCGCCGAACTTCGCGTACGACCTCTGCGTCGACGGGACCACCGAGGAGCAGCGGGCGGGACTGGACCTCAGCTCGCTCATCACGGCCGGCAACGGCGCCGAGCCCGTGCAGTCCGACACGCACCGGCGGTTCAGCCGGACGTTCACCGCGTACGGCCTCAAGCCCGAGGTCCTGTGCCCCTCCTACGGCCTTGCGGAGGCGACTTTGAAGGTCACCAACAAAGCACCTGGCACAGACACCTCGTGGGGGACCTTCGACAAGATCACCGTAGGTGCCCCCATCACCGAACTGCCCCCCGACGACGCGGTACGCCCTCTCGTCGCGTGCGGGACGACCGTGTCGGACACCCGGGTCGCCATCGTCGAGCCGGAGACGCGTCGCCGTCTCCCCGACGGTCACGCAGGCGAGGTCTGGGTGAACGGCCCGACCGTGGCCCGCGGTTACTGGGGACGTCCGCAGGAGAGCGAGCAGACCTTCGGAGTCCGCATCGAGGGCGACGACACCGACACGTACCTCAGGACCGGCGATCTGGGCTTCCTCCACCACGGGGAGCTCTACATCTGCGGACGGCTCAAGGACCTGGTCATCATCGACGGCGTCAACCACCACCCCCAGGACATCGAACGGACCGTCGAGGAGAGCCACGCCGCCGTCCGGCGTGGCCGCACCGCGGCGTTCAGCGTACGGAAGGACGGACACGAGCGAGTCGTGGTGGTGGCGGAGTGTGCCCCCCGCGCGGAGGGCCGCGCCGAGGAGGTCGCCGTCGTGATCCGTGACGAGGTCTGGTCCCGCCATGAGATCGGCGCCTCGGTCCTCATCACCGGCGCGGGCTCCGTCCCCGTCACCACGAGCGGGAAGATCCAGCGGGCGCGGTGCAAGGCCGACGTCCTGGAGGACCGCATCGCCGTTCTCGCTCGCGTCGACGCGGTCGCGGCCGGCTCCGGCGCCACACCGTCGGCGCGGCCCGTCCCGGCGCCCGCCGCTTCCGCGGCCGACGCGATCCGCCTCGGCTGTCGTACGTACATCGAGAGCTGGATCGCCGACCGGGTGCTGGACGGACAGGGGGACGACGTGGACGCGCGACTGTCCCTGTCCTCCCACGCCGTCACCTCACGGCACATGCTGGAACTGCACCAGGGCCTTGAGGACTGGAGCGGACTCCAGCTGCCACCGGAGTGGATGTGGGAATCGGAGTCGATCGACGCGCTGGCCGGCCTGGTCGCGGAACGGCTGGCCCGTCCCACCGCGGACACCATGGGCGCGGGGGTGAACCGATGAGGATCGCCGCCGTCTCCGCGGCCCTGCCATCCCGGCGTGTCACCAATGACGACATCCTCGGCCTGGTCCGCGAGCACAGCACTCCCGGCTTCGACGGCGACATGGAGGACGCACTCCGGAAGATCAGCTTCTGGCTCGCCTACTCGGGTTCCGAGGCCCGACTGTGGTCCACCGGGCAGGAGCGTCCGATCGACCTGCTGGTACGCGCGGCCGAACAGGCCTTAGGCGAGGCGGGAATGGCGCGCGAGAGCATCGATGTCGTCATCTACACCGGCATCGGCAGGGGGTTCCTGGAGCCGGGCGGCGCCTACCACGCGGCAGCGGCCCTGGGCATCAAGCGGGCCCAGTGCTTCGACGTCCTGGACGCGTGCATGAGCTGGACGCGGGCGGTCCAGCTGGCCGAGGGCCTGTTCGCCTCGGGGGCGTGCCGCACGGCGATGCTCGTCAACGCCGAGTTCAACATGCGGCCGGGCGGGGCCGTCTACCCGGACGTGTTCACCCTGCGACACGCTGATGAGATCACCTGGAGCTTCCCCGCCTACACCCTCGGCGAGGCCGCGTCCGCGACGATCCTGACCGCCGAAGGGGAGACTCCGTGGTCCTTCGAGTTCTCGTCGCGCCCGGACCTGGCGGAACTGTGCAACATCCCCATGGCGGGCTACGCGGACTTCTCCCTGCCGTCGGAGAAGGTCGCCAGGAACGGGGTCGGCCGGTTCACGTCCTTCGGATTCGACCTGCACGAGGCCGCCCGCATTGAGGCCATGGAAGTGTTCAAGCGCCTCGACGCACCGGCGGACGAGATCACGGCGGTCTTCACGCATGCCTCGTCGAAACGGTTCTGGCAGGAGATGGCGGACACCGTCGGCCTGGGCGACCAGATCCACCACGTCTTTCAGGACACCGGAAACATCGTCTCGGCCTCGGTGCCGACCGCCATCGCCACCGCGGTGGACGAGGGGCGTCTGAGCCGGGGAGACCGTGCGATCGGCTGGGTCGGAAGCGCCGGCATGTCCTTCAGCGCCTTCTCATTCGTGTACTGACCGGAGGATGGAAAATGGGCACACCGCTGAAGTCCGTCGGCAACGCGCTGGGGCACGGTTTCGGGTACGCCGTATCGCGCTTCCGGTCCAACCGTGACGAGCTGCGGGCCGAGGAGGCCGAGCGGCTGCTGGACTGCCTCGTGGAGGCAGGGCCGATCTACATGAAGCTGGGCCAGCTGCTCGCCACACGGTCGGACCTGGTCCCCTCCGAGTGGGCCGACAAGCTCCGCACACTCCAGGACGACGCTCCGCACATGGACGCGGCCACCACACATGCCGTCGTCACACGGGAACTGCGCGCGCCCATGAACAGCGTCTTCCGGGAGTTCGACCTCGAACCGGTGGCCAGCGGTTCGGTCGCCCAGGTGCACCGGGCCCGGCTGCTGGACGGCCAGAAGGTCGCCGTGAAGCTGGTGAAGGAAGGTGTGCCCGAGCACATTGAGCAGAATCTGCGCATCATGGGCCGGAGCGTCCGCCTCGCCGAGAAGGTGGTCCCGGTCGTGGCCGCCTCGGACGGCGTGCGGCGCTTCACCGAGGTCGCCACGTTGTTCCGCTCCCAGGCCGACATGCTGCTGGAAGCGGTTCGGCAGAAGGCGGTGTACCGGAACTTCGAGGGCCACCCCTACGTTCGGGTGCCGCGCGTGATTCCCGATCTGGTGACCCCGCGCATGCTCACCATGGAGTTCATGGAAGGCATCCGTGGGAACGCCGCCCATCAGGTTCGGCTGCCGGCGGCGCAGCTGGCCCGGCGCCTGCAGGACACGATCTACACGATGCTGTACATGCACGGCCTGTCGCACGGAGACCCGCACCCCGGGAACATCCTCTTCTCCGAGGAGGGCGAGCTGATCCTGCTCGACTACGGGATCACGGTCGAACTGACCGAGGACGAGAAGTGGGGCCTGTCCTCGTTCTACTACGCGTGTACCCGCAAGGAGTGGGACATCGCCGTGGAGCGGTTCACCGCCCACTTCGTCACCGGCGGCGAGCATCTGCGAGAGAGGTGGGCCGAGTACCGTTCCGAACTCGCGGCGGCACTGGAGCACCACTTCGACACCGCCTCGAACCGGTGGTCGACGATCAGCTACTTCCGGGACGTCAGTGACATCCTGCGGAAGTACGGTGCCCGGTACACCGCCAGTTTCACCAAGGTCGAGCTGGTCTTCCTGTCGTGCGAGGGGTTCGCCACGCAGCTGGACCCGGAGATCAACATCTGGGAGAACGCCCGCAAGTTCACGGACCGGTACTCGCCCTACATGAGCAAGGCGGTGCGTGAACGGTTCGACAAGCGGTTCACGGCCCAGATCCCGGGCTCCCTGGAGTTACGGGACCGGGCGGACCGTTCGCTCGTCGCGCCGACCCATATCCACCGCTACTTCTTCCCCAGCACCTACCCGATCTTCGTCAAGGAAGCTCGGGCCGGCCGGGTCCGGGACGTCGACGGCAATGAGTACGTGGACCTCTCCGGCGGGTACGGGCCGCACATCCTCGGCTACTCGCATCCGGTGGTCAACGAGGCGATCACCTCGGGTGTGGCGGCCGGCCTGGTGAACGGGATAGGCCACGAGCCGGAGGTGGAGCTGGCCGAAATACTCGTCGACGCCTTCCCGGCGGCGGACAGGGCCCTGCTGTGCAACTCCGGCACCGAGGCCGTACTCCTGGCGATACGTCTGTGCCGCGCGGCCCGCAAGCGCAAGGTCGTGGCCAAGTTCGAGGGCCACTACCACGGCTTCTCGGACCAGGGCATGGTCAGCTCCTGGTTCCGCTTCACCGGTCACAAGTACGCCCCCGAGCCGATAGCCGGAACCCTCGGCTCAGACGCGGACGTCGTGGAGAGCACGATGGTGCTCCAGTACGGGGACATAGGCGGTCTGGAGCGGCTGCGCGAGCACGCCGACGAGCTCGCCTGCGTCATCGCGGAGCCGATGCCGTCCTCGACGACGACGTTCGACCTGGAATTCCTCTCCGCGCTGCGGAAGGTGTGCACCGAGACGGGCGTTCCCCTGGTGTTCGACGAGGTCGTCACGGGATTCCGGGTGGAGTACGGCGGGGCGCAGACGATGGCCGGGATCGAGCCGGAGCTCACCTGCCTGGGAAAGATCATCGGCGGTGGCCTGCCCTGTGGTGCGGTGGTGGGACGCGCCGGACTGATGGAGACGTGCAAGAGCTCCGAGGACCCCTTCCTCGACTACGAGCAGAAGGCCTTCGCCGGCGGCACGCTCAGCGGTAACTCGCTGACATGCCGGGTGGGTACGGCGGTGCTCACCCATCTGCGTGCGAACCAGCATCTGTACGAGGAGCTGGAGACCAAGACGCGATGGCTGCGGGACCAGTTCGTCGAGAGCACCGGTAAACGCGGTATCTCCTGCCGTATCAACGCCCGCAACTCGATCTTCTCGCTCAACTTCAGCCACCGGTCGGCGGGCATCTACCGGGAGCGGATGGCCGGCAGCAACTTCAAGGCCACCATCGCGCTCGCCTACTACATGCGACAGCACGGCGTGTACATGCCCGAGTTGCACAGTTTCCTGCTCAGCACCGCCCATACACACGAGGACCTGGCC
This sequence comes from Streptomyces sp. NPDC048671, assembly GCF_055587045.1. Taxonomy (NCBI): domain Bacteria; kingdom Bacillati; phylum Actinomycetota; class Actinomycetes; order Kitasatosporales; family Streptomycetaceae; genus Streptomyces; species Streptomyces sp. NPDC048671. The sequence goes on from NZ_JBVJHB010000009.1 coordinate 277,623, forward strand.
GCCACGAGCAAGGCCTTCGACCTCAGTGTGGCGGACATGGCGAATGACGGCTTCTTCATGACGTGAGTGGCCGCGGCGCCGCGCCGGGGCGCCGCGCACCGCGCGACGGGATTCCGGGCCGCACCCCTTCCGGCCCGGATGCCTTCGCCGGCCGTTCCGCGGCCTGCGTACCAGGTTCAGCACGCTCGATGAGGATGGTGACCATGAGCTCGAAGGGCTCAGAGAAGTGGATTCTGTACAGCACGTGCGACGAGGACTCCGACTCCGAGATGCGGGCTCTGGACGTCTCGGCGGGTGAGGACGTGCTGAGTGTCACGGGCAGTGGCTGCCGCACCCTGAGCCTGGTCGCGAACCACCCCCGGTCGGTGGTCTCGGTGGACATGGCCCCCGGCCAGAACTATCTGCTCGAAGTGAAACTGGCGGCTATCAGGCATTTCGACTACGACTCGCTCCTCGCCCTTCTCGGAATCGATCCCTGTCCGGACCGGTGGAGGCTGTTCGTACAGCTCCAGGACAAGATCAGTCCCGCGGCGTTCCGCTACTTCTCACGGCACCGCAAGGAGGTCCGGCGGGGCCTGGTCGTATCGGGCCGGCACGAGAAGTTCTACAAGCGCGTGGTCGCCCCCACGATGCGGCTCCTGTACGGCCGCGCCATGCGCGATCTGTTCTCGGCGCAGACGCTGGAAGAGCAGAGGGTTGTCTATCAGCGGAGGATCGACGGCGTCATGTGGCGGACCCTGGTCCGCCACGGCTTCTCCGAGCGCATCCTCAAGTGGGTCCTGAACGACCCCGGTTACCGCATCACGATCGATGTGGACTCCGTGGGTGGCTACATACTTGGGCGCGTTCACCACACGTTCATGAACCATCTCGCCAAGGACAACCACTGGCTCGCTTTCACGTTCCTGGGACGCTATCCGCACCGCGGTACCCTGCCGCACTACCTGCTGCGGGAGAACTACGAGGCGATCCGTTCCGCTTCGACGAAAGTCGAGATCGTGACGGGAAACCTAATCGACTACATACAGAAGGCGCCTGACGGATCGTTGGACAAATTCTCTCTTTCCGATGTGACAAGCTGTATCCCCCAGGAAGGTTTCGACCAGATCATGCGGAACATCGCTCGCGCCGGCAGGCCCGGCGGGCGGGTGTGCTACCGGAATTTTTTGGCGAAACACCAGGTGCCTGAAGAAGCACGCTCCACGTTGTTCCGGGACGAGGCGCTCAGTACGTCACTCACTCACGACGACAAGGCATTCGTCTACGACATCGAGGTGCTCACAGTAAAGGGCTAGTCCGCAAGGGCCGGCCTGAAAGGAAGGTGTCCGAAATGACAACCGAGACCACCAGTGTGGAGACGGCCGGCGGCCGGATCACCCTCCGCCGTGTCGGGCAGGGCAGGACCGTCCTGTTCGTACATGGCCTGATGGTCAACGGACACGTGTGGGACCCGCTGATCGCGGGACTGCGCGACCGGTGCCACATGGTGCTGCCCGACCTGCCCTTAGGCGGGCACCGTACCCCCCTGGACCCGGAAGCGGACTGCTCACTGGAGGCGCATGCTGCTCGTGTCCTGGATATCGCGCGGCAGCTTCCCGGGCCCATCGTGCTGGTGGGCAACGACACCGGCGGGGCGATCGCCCAAATCGCCGTGGCGCGGGAACCGGAACTCTTCGAGCGTCTGGTGCTCCTTCCCTCGGACGCCTTCGACAACTGCCCCCCGAAGCTCCTTGTCCCCATGCGCGCCCTGCTCGGGATCCCCGGCGCCGTCGGCGTGGTGGCGCGGGCGCTGAGGCTGGGCCTCGCCAAGCGGGCGGTGATGGCGCTGGTGGCGCGCAGCAAGGTTCCGACCGACCGCATCGACGAGATGCTGGGTGAACTGCCGAACAGCAGCGGTGTGCAGCGGGATTTCGTCAAGTTGCTGGACGGATTGCGGCCGACGGTCACCAGAGCGGTGGCGGAGGAACTGCACCGGTTCAAGGGGCCGGTCCTCATCGTCTGGTCGCGGAAGGACCCCCTTTTCCCGTTCGGTCACGCGGAGAAGCTGGCCGACTGCTTTTCTCGGAGCTCGGTCGCCATCGCCGAGAAATCGCGTGCCTTCGTCTCGCTCGACGAGCCGGACTGGCTCACCGAGCGGCTCGTCGAATTCCTTGACGGCGGCGGGCCGTCGCACGACGCCATGTAGAGAGGTGCATACGTGTCCATCAACTTCATGGTCGAGGAACTGGCCACTGCTGAACGCCTGTTCCCTGGCCTCGATCAGAGGCTCCGCGAGGTTCCTGTAGCCGAACTGGAGTCCGGGAAGTCTCCCGGACTCGACATATTCCGGGAGTTCGGCGGACCCGCCCTCATGGTTCCCGAGGAATACGGCGGGCTCGAGGCCTCCTTGACGGAGGGCCTGCACGTCCAGCGGCTGCTGGGCGCGCGGTCCCCGTCCCTGTCCCTGGCCGTGAACATGCACCACTGCACGGTCATGGCGATGCCGCCGTGCCCCGCCACGGAGGAACTGCTCACCGCGGTCGTGGAGAACAAGCTGTACCTCGCGTCGGGCTTCGGTGAGGGCAAGCCGGCCGCCAGCATCCTCGTGCCGTTGATGAGGGCCGAGCGCCACGGCGACGGGTGGCGCCTCAACGGGGCGAAGAAGCCTTGCAGCCTCGCGGAGTCGATGGACTTCCTCACGGCCAGCGTCATGGTGACGTCGCCGGACACGGGCGAGAAGGAGATGGCCCTCGCGATCATCCCGGCCGGTGCCGAGGGGATCGAGGTTCGGCCGCTCGGGGACGCGCAGGTGCTGCCGGGCTCCGAAACCCGTGAGGTGGTGCTGACAGACGTCGATGTGCCGGACGACTACATATCGTCCCTGGGCGACCCCCAGGCCCTGAACTCCGCGCTCGCAACGGTCTTTCACGTCTTCGAGCTGATGGTCTCGGCCAGCTACATCGGCGTGGCCAGCGGGCTGGTCGAGGCAGTGCTCAAGGAGCGTCGCGGTTCCGCCGCGGAGCGGATCGAGCTCGTCGGCGATCTGGAGACCGCCATGGCCTCGATGGAAGCCGTGGCCGGGGCGGTGACGCAAGGGGACGACGATCCGCAGGGCGTCGCCCGCGCGCTGTACGTGCGGTACTCCGCACAGCGCACCGTCGCGCGCGTGGCCGCGCACGCCACCGAACTGCTCGGCGGCGGGTCGTACATGATCAGCGGCTTCAGTACGACGTACTTCATGTCGGCCCGCGCCCTGGCGCTTCACCCGCCGGCCAGGAGCGCCATGGCCGAGCCTCTCGACCGCTTCATCCTGGGAGGGCCTCTCGTGATGCCGTGACGTGCCGTGGGGGCCGCGGGGATGCCGTTGTGTGAGGTATCCCCGCGGCCCCCAGCGGGAGCCGTGAAATCCCTTCCCACCGAGTCGGCCTTGCCGGGAGTCAGGAGCACCAGCCGTGAAGCCGCAACGGACCGAAGACGTGGAGCCGCCGGCCGGGAAGCTGCTGTGGATTCCTTGCCGGGACGAGCAGGTCCCGCACATCTGCCGACGGGTGCTGGACGTCCTGGGCCCCGGGACCGAGATCCTGACGATGACACCGTCCGGACACCGTCACGAGCCGCACATGATCCCGGGCGAGGACATCGGCGGTCTGGCGGCCCGTGCGGCGCGCCGGCTCGGCGAGGCGGGCTACGCCATCTACGACTGCGGCCCCGGGGGCGCGACCGGATACGCCCTGGCGCGTGCGCTGGTGGCCGCCGGTCACCGGAGTCCGCGGCACCTGTTCGTATCGGCCGGTCCGTCGGCGGAGTGCCGGTGCCCCGGGGCGGACCGGGCCGTCGATGTCACAGACCCGTGCGAACCCCACGACAGCTACCGTCCCTACGGCTGTCCGGCCGGGCCCTCGCGGTTGCGGTGTCCGGTCACGGTGATCGCGTGCCACGAGGAGTCCGCCGCGTGTGAACGCCGCACGGACGAACTGTGGGCCGAACGCGCCGCCGCTCCCGTGACACACCTCAGGGCGGACACCGCGGACCAGGGGCACGGGGAACCTCACGCACGGCGTATCGCCGGACGGATTTGTACGGTGCCGGCCGAGGACCCCGCGCCGCCATCCGCCCCGCCTGTGACCCGGGAGGTGTTCCGGGAGGCAATGGCGCGGGTCGCCGCCCCCGTTTCCGTGGTCACCACCCTGTGCCGCGAGGACGGGAGGCCGCGCGCCTTCACCGCGAGCGCGATGTGCAGCCTCTCCGAGGAGCCGCCCCTGCTTCTCATCTGCGTCAACCGGGCCGGCCGCGCCCATGACGTCTTCACCACGGCGGACCGCTTCCTCGTCAATGTGCTCACGCAAGAACAGGCCCATGTGGCGAAGGCGTTCGCGCGGCACGAAAGGGCGGAGGCGGAAGCGGAACTCGCCCCGCTGGAGGGCGGGCTGCCAGGGCTGTCCGGTGTGGCGGCACGATTCCTCTGCACGCGCGAGGACGTTCTCCCGGGAGGTGACCACAGCATCCTCATAGGCCGCCTGGAGTCCGTCACCCTCCTGGACGAAACGCCTCTGATCCATTACCGGAGGAACTGGCACCGGCCCGTGGCCGTACCGGCGATGCCCTCGATCACCACGGGGCCGAGCATGATCTCGTAGATGCTGCCGAAGCACGGCCTCACCCCGCCCGATCACGCGACGGCCCCCGCGGAGACCGCCACCGTCACCAGCGCATCGTGACCACGCTCAACGAGCACCCCGTGAAGTTGTTCCGCGCCCGCGATCCGCGCGAGCACCTCGGTCCGCCCATCGACAAGCCCTCGGCCAACGTCACCCGCTCCCGCCTGGGACGACTTGTCCGCCAAGGACTCCTCGAACAACCCCGACGCGGCCGCTACCGGAAACGGACTTGACGCCCTCTGACAACGGGCGCCCGCTGTCGGCGGGAACGTCGTGAGTCCCGGTCTGCCGCACGCGGTGGAGCAGCCGCCCACCGACGATCCGGGGTGGGCGGACGTGATGCGCGACCATCGTGAAGTTGCATGTCATGGTTCGCCGTAGTGAGCCGGGTCCCGAGGTTCTGCACGATCGCCGACGCGCGTGCAGATCTGATCGATCGAGGCGGTCAGCTCGGCGAAGGACCCGGTGAGCCAACCCAGCGCGGAGGCGTAGGAGGGCATGATCGCGAATCACCATCCGTCATGATCGCGCGGGCCCTCGTAATGCGTGGGTCCCGGGTCCGAGTCGACAGGGACTCTTCAGGGACCGTCAGCTCTGTCGGAGGGACACCCGAGGGAGTCGCCGTGCAGGCACGGAAGGCTGCGACAGCGCTGAAGGCCCAGGGTTTCGGGCCCACGCATCCGCGCCGCTGCTCCGTAGCGCTCCGGCACGGCGTCGGGTCGGCCATAGCAGACGAGGCTCTTCGGGGCCGCACACGGTTCTGACCTCGAGTAATGTGCCCCGGCGGGCCCGGCGGTGTCAGCGCTGGGCCCGCCGGTAGGACGGTCAGTAGGCGTAGAAGCCCGAGCCCGTCTTCCGGCCCAGCCGGCCCGCGTCCACCATGCGCTGGAGCAGCGGGGGAGCGGCGTACAGGGGCTCCTTGTACTCGGCGTACATGGAGTCGGCGACCGAGGCCACGGTGTCCAGGCCGATCAGGTCGGCGAGCTTGAGCGGGCCCATCGGGTGGGCGCAGCCCATCTCCATGCCGTTGTCGATGTCCTCGCGGCTGGCGATGCCCGACTCGAACATCCGGATCGCGGAGAGCAGGTAGGGAATCAGCAGTGCGTTGACGACGAAGCCGGACCGGTCCTGGGCGCGGATCGGGTGCTTGCCGAGTATGTCCTGCACCACGGCCTCGGCACGCTTGACCGTCTCGTCCGACGTGGTCAGCGCGGGGATCAGCTCGACGAGCCTCTGCACCGGGGCCGGGTTGAAGAAGTGGATGCCGATGACCTGGTCGGGGCGCGAGGTCGCGACGGCCAGCTTCACCAACGGGATCGAGGAGGTGTTGGAGGCGAGGATCGCGTCCGGCCGGGTCACCACCTGGTCCAGTACCTGGAAGATCTCGGTCTTGACCTGCTCGTTCTCCACGACGGCCTCGATGACGAGATCGCGGTCGGCGAACTCACCGAGGTCGGTGGTGAAGCTGAGTCGGCCGAGGGTCTCGTCGCGCTCCTCCTCGGTGATCTTGCCGCGTTCGGCGGCCTTCGCGAGGGAGTTGTAGAGCCGGGTGCGGCCGATCTCCAGCGCCTCGCCGGTGGTCTCGGCCACTCTGACATCGAGGCCGCTGCGGGCGCACACCTCCGCGATGCCTGCGCCCATCTGGCCGCAGCCGACCACTCCGACGCGTGCGATGTCCGCCATGGGGTCCGTCACCTCGTGCCTTTCACTGTTCTCCGTGCGGCGGCTTCCGTTCGGTTCCGGGCCCCGCCTCGACCCCACGACGTTACTCCGCGCCGTCCACGGGATCACGGGCCGGGGCGTGCATGCCCGGCCCCGGCCCCTGATTCCCGGGATCCGGACGCGGACAGAGAGACGGCAGGTGCGAAGGAATGCGGCAAATCGCCAGGAGGAGCTTTGTGGCCGGTACGGCCGGGACGGTGGGGGCGGCGTTGGCCTCGGCCGCCGTGTCCGGTGAGTCCGCCGTGGCCGGTGAGTCCGGTGAGGCCGTCGCGGCCGGGCCGGGTGAGGGGCGTGCGGACCGGGTGGGGAGGCCCCGCGACGCGCTGCGGCGGGAGCTCAGGGGCATGTGGGTGGGGACGGTCGGCAACCTCGACTGGCCCTCGAAACCGGGGCTGTCCGCCGCCGTGCAGCAGGCCGAGCTGATCGCGTACCTCGACGAGGCCGTCGACCGCCGGCTGAACGCGGTGATCCTCCAGGTCCGCCCGTCCGCCGACGCGCTGTGGCCCTCCCAGTACGAGCCGTGGGCCGCGTGCCTCACGGGCGTCCAGGGCAAGGACCCGGGCTGGGACCCGCTGGGCACGGCGGTACGGGAGGCGCACAGCCGCGGCCTGGAGCTGCACGCCTGGTTCAACCCGTACCGGGTCGCGAACCACACCGACCGGTCCCGGCTGGCCGCCGGCCATCCCGCGAGGCTGCACCCCGACTGGGCCCTGCCGTACGGCGGGAAGCTCTACTACAACCCGGGCCTGCCCGAGGTCCGCGGCTTCGTCCAGGACGCGATGCTCGACGCGGTCCGCCGCTACGACATCGACGCGGTCCACTGGGACGACTACTTCTACCCGTACCCGGTGGCCGGGCAGTCCTTCGCGGACGGGGCCGCGTACGAGAAGTACGGTGCGGGCTTCGCGAGCAAGGCGGCCTGGCGGCGCGCCAACATCGACAAATTGGTGCAGGAGACCGCGCGGCGGATCAAGGCGGTCAAGCCGGCGGTCCGGTTCGGCATCAGCCCGTTCGGCGTGTGGCGCAACGCCTCCACCGACCCGCTCGGCTCGAAGAGCGCGGCGGGGGTGCAGACCTACGACGATCTGTACGCCGACACCCGCGGCTGGATCAAGAAGGGCTGGATCGACTACATCTGCCCGCAGCTCTACTGGAACATCGGCTTCGCCGCCGCCGACTACGCCGTCCTGCTGCCCTGGTGGAACGACGTGGTACGGGGCACGGGCGTCGACCTCTTCATCGGTGAGGCGCTCTACAAGGCCGGTGATCCGGCCCAGCCCGCGGCCTGGCAGGACCCCGCGGAACTCTCCCGGCACATCGACCTCGCCGCCGGGTACGACCAGGCCCGCGGCCACGTCTACTTCTCGGGGAAGGTCGTGGTCGCGGACCGGATCGGCGCGCTGGCGCGGGTGGTGGCCGACCACTACCGGTCGCGGGTGCGCCCGCCGGGCTGACCGGCCGGGTGCCGTGCGGCGGCCCTCATCGTCCCGGGACCCGGCCGGGGGCGGCCTCGTGCCGGACGACGCTGTCGGGGCCGGGAGCCAGGAGATGTTCATGTCCGTCGTCGAAGCGGACGCGGTACGGGGGAGCGCCCCCGTCCCCGAGTACCTCGACGATCTCTGCGACCCGGTCCTGCTGCCCCACGGTCCTGCCGTGCGTCACCAGCCGGTCGCCCGTGTGTGCCTCCATCGGGTGTGACCTCCTCACGGGGTGGCGGTCCTTTGTCGACAAGTCTATGTCCGGACGGTGGATTCGCCCGATACGAGAGGCCCCGGACCGGCCCTGGTACGGCCGGGCCGGTCACCGGCCGCGCCCGGCGCCGCCCGTGCGCTGGGTGGCCGCGATGCAGACGAGCACCGCCACCGCCGCCACCGGTGCGGCCGCCGAGACCTTCTCGCCGAGCAGGAAGTACGACCACACCAGCGTCAGCAGCGGCTGCGCGAGCTGGAGCTGGCTGGCCCGCGCCACCCCGATCTCCGCCATGCCCCGGTACCAGACGTAGAGCCCGAAGAAGGTCGAGCACGCCGCGACCCAGACCAGGCCGATCACTCCGTGCGCGGTCAGCCGCACCGGCTCGTACGGCAGCGCGAGTGCGGTGCCCGCCACGGCGAGCGGCAGGGTGAGGATCAGGGCCCAGCCGATCACCTGCCAGCCCGGCATGACCTTCGCCAGCCTGCCGCCCTCGGTGTACCCCGCCGCGCACACCAGCAGGGCGCCGAACAGGTAGAGATCCCCGGCGGAGAGCGCGCCGCCGCTCTGCAGCACGGTGAAGGCGATCACCACGCCCGCGCCGGTGACCGCCGCGATCCAGAACGTACGGGACGGGCGCGATCCGGTGCGCACGGAGGCGAACACCGCCGTGGTCAGCGGCAGCAGCCCCACCACCACGGCCGCGTGCGAGGTCGTCGAGGTCCGCAGCGCCAGCGTCGTCAGCAGCGGGAACCCCACCACCACACCGCCCGCCACGACGGCCAGCCCGGCCCAGTGCCGGCGCTCGGGCACCCGTACCCGGGTCACGAGGAGCACGCTGCCCGCGATCACGGCGGCCAGCAGGCTGCGCAACGCCACCAGGGACCAGGGGCCGAAACTCTCCAGGCCCCACGCGGTCGACGGGAAGGTCAGCGAGAAGGCGACCACTCCGAGTCCGGCGAGCAGCGTCCCGCTCCGGCCCGCCGGCCGTGCCCCGGTGCCACCGCCTGCCGTATCCGGCACCGGGGCACGGGCAGGGCCGTCCGCCGCCGGGCCTACCGCTATCGTGCTGCTGGGAGTAGCGCTATCCTCTGCTTTCATGCATGAGCGTAGCAGTGTGGCCGATCTGGCCGGTTGTCTCCGGGACGAACTGAACCGCTACTCGCCCGGTGAGAAGCTGCCGTCCAGCCGTGCCCTGGTGGAGCGCTTCCGGGCGAGTCCCGTGACCGTCTCGCGGGTCGTCGCGCAGCTCGCCGCGGAAGGGCTCGTCACCACCCGCCCAGGCGCCGGCGCGTTCCGGGCGCAGCCGCGCGCCGACGCGCCGCGGCCCGGTGACACCTCATGGCAGGAGGTGTCACTCAGCGGTGACGGCGGGCCCGAGGTCGTACCCCGTACGGTCGACGCGTCAGGCGTCCTGGCCACCCTGGCGGCCCCGGCCACGGGCGTCGTCGAGTTCAACGGCGGCTACCTGCACAGCTCGCTCCAGCCCGAACGCGCCCTCGCCGCCGCACTCGCGCGGGCCGGCCGGCGCCCCGGCGCCTGGGGCCGCCCGCCCACCGAGGGGCTGACCGAACTGCGCGCCTGGTTCGCCCGCGAGATCGGGCCCGCGCTCACCGCCGCCGACGTGCTGATCACCGCCGGTGGTCAGAGCGCCCTGGCCACCGCGCTGCGGGCGCTCGGCCGGCCCGGCGCTCCGGTACTCGTCGAATCGCCCACCTACCCGGGCATGCTGGCGGTGGCGCGGGCCACCGGGCTGCGGCCGGTGCCGGTGCCGGCCGACACCGACGGCGTACGGCCGGAACTGCTCGCCGCCGCCTTCCGGGCCACCGGCGCCCGTGTCCTGGTCTGCCAGCCGCTGTTCCAGAACCCGACCGGCGCGGTCCTGGCCCCGGCCCGGCGCTCCGAGGTCGTCCGGATCGCCAGGGAGGCGGGCGCGTTCGTCATCGAGGACGACTTCGCCCGGCGGCTCGTCCACGACGACGCCGGACCGCTGCCGCGACCGCTGGCCGCCGACGACCCGGACGGGGTCGTCGTCCATGTCTGCTCCCTCACCAAGGTGACCTCGCCCAGCCTCAGGGTGGGCGCCCTCGCCGCGCGCGGCCCGGTACTCGAACGGCTGCGTGCCATCCAGGTCGTCGACAGCTTCTTCGTCCCCCGGCCGCTCCAGGAGGCCGCGCTCGAACTCGTCGGCACACCGGCCTGGAGCCGCCATCTGCGCTCCCTGTCGGCCGAGTTGCGGGCCCGTCGCACCGCGATGACCGTGGCGCTCCGCCGCGATCTGCCCGCTCTCGCGCTCCCGCACATTCCCGTGGGCGGGGGCAGCCTCTGGGTGGGCCTGCCCGGCACCGGAGCCGGTGCCGACGAGTCCGCCATGGTCTCGGCGGCCCTGCGCGCCGGGGTCGCCATCGCGCCGGGACGCCCGTACTTCTGCGCCGAACCCCCGGCGCCCCACGTCCGGTTGAGCTACGCGGCCGTCGCCGGAACGGCCGAGATCGCCGAGGGCGTGCGACGCCTGCACGCGGCGTGGGGAGGCGTCCTCGATGCGCCGGACCCCGCGAGCCCGGCCTGACCGGGACAGCCCTTAGGCTCCGGGCATGACGGAAACTCCCCAGCGGCGTTACGAGATCTCGTCCGACCCGTCCCGGCTGGATGCGGCCAGGATTCACAACTGGCTCTCCACCGACGCCTATTGGGCACTCGGCCGGAGCAGGGAGCGCCAGGATCTGGCCATCGCCGGCTCGCTCAACTTCGGCGCCTACGACCTCGCGTCGGGCGAGCAGGCCGCGTACGCCAGGGTGGTGACCGACCACGTCACCTTCGGCTGGCTCTGTGACGTGTACGTCGACCCCGCAGCCCGCGGCCACGGACTCGGCTCCAGGATCGTCGTCGCGGCGCGCGACCACCTCGCCGAGGCCGGGGTCCGCAGGATCGTGCTCGCCACGGAGGACGCCCACGGCGTTTATGAGAAGGTCGGTTTCAAGCCGCTCGACAGCCCGGCCAAGTGGATGTCCCTCAAGTTCGGCTGAGCCGGAAGCGCTTCCGCCCGCGCTCTTGACCTGCGGGGCGATCGGCTCCACGATCGCGGCCATGAGTGTTCGAGTCTCACTCGTCGCCGCGGCGCGCAGCTCCTCCCTGCTCGGTGAGCGCTTCGACGACGACCGGCCGCTCGACGAGGCCGGCTGGCACGAGGTGCAGTTCGCCGCCGCGGCCCTGATACCCCTGGGCGCGGCCGAGCTGCGCTACTGCTCGCCGACCGCTCGCAGCCGCGCCACCGGCCAGGCACTCGGCTTCGCCCCGATGGTCCAGCCCGCCCTGCGCGACTGCGACATGGGCCGGTGGCGCGGCTGCACCCTCGCGGATGTCACGGCGCGCGAACCGGCGGCCGTGGACGCCTGGCTCGCGGACCCGTGGTCCGCGCCGCACGGCGGTGAACCGCTGCTCGCGTTCATCTCCCGGATAGGCGGCTGGCTGGACACCCGCCCCGCCTGCGACGGGTCGATCGTCGCCGTCGCCGAACCGTCCGTCGTCCGGGCCGCCCTCGTGTACGCGCTGCGGGCCCCGCCCTCGACGTACTGGAACCTCGACGTCCGCCCGCTCTCCACCGTCACCCTGACCGGTCTGCCCCGCCGCTGGAGCCTCCGCCTCGAAACCGGAGCCCACTGAGGGCACGGCGCCCGGTCCGCGCGGGACCGGGGCGCACCACGTCTTCCCGCCGGTCCGAGCAGTCGGTACGTTGTCCTGGAACCGAGTCCGACCAGGCATGCCCCAGGCGAGGGAGGCCACTGGGGAGGCCACCGTGCCGCCGGTCCACGGTCACTGCGGCGAGCGCTTCGCCGCGGTGCGCGACGCGTTCGAGGCGGACGTCGGCGAGCGTGACGAACCGGGCGCGGCCGTCACCGTCCTGGTCGATGGACCAGCCCGTGGCCGACCTCTACGGCGCTGAGCGAGGCCGTGTACGCCTCGCTCTGACGGCACTTCCCCACCGGAAGCCCGCCACGGCGCCTGCTCCCGGGTCGCCGGCCGGGGCCGGTCAGCCCTTCTTGTGTGCGGCGACGATGAGCGTGAGCGCCTCGGTGATGGCCGTCTCCGCCGTCGCCTTGTCGAGGCCGAGGCCGGTCAGCAGCCCTGCGCCGTCCTCGTACTCCAGCAGGGCGAGCAGGATGTGCTCGGTCCCGATGTAGTTGTGCCCCATCCGCAGCGCCTCGCGGAAGGTGAGCTCCAGCACCTTGCGGGCACCGGCGTTGTAGGGGAGGAGCTCGGGCAGTTCCTCCTCGGAGGCCGCCGGGAGCGCGGCGGTGGCCTCCTGGCGGACGGTGTCCAGAGCCACCCCCTGCGCCTTGATGAACGCCGCCGCGAGCGCTTCCGGCTCGCTGAGCAGCCCGAGCACGAGGTGCTCGGTCCCGATCTCGCTGTTGCCCGCGGCGCGCGCCTCGTTCTGCGACGCCATCACGACGTTCTTCGCACGGGGGGTGAAGCGGCCGAAGCCCTGACTGGGGTCGAGGTCGGTCGGCTCGCCGGGGTCCTTGGCGACGAACCGCTTCTGCGCGGCCTGCCGGGTCACCCCCATGCTCTTGCCGATCTCGGTCCAGGAGGCGCCGGAGCGCCGCGCCTGGTCCACGAAGTGGCCGATCAGGTGGTCGGCCACGTCGCCGAGGTGGTCGGCGGCGATGACGGCGTCCTGGAGCTGGTCGAGGGCGTCGGGGTGGACTTTCTTGATGGCTTCGATGAGGTCGTCGAGACGGACCGGATGCGTGGGAACCACTGGCTTCGTCATGTGTCAACCATAGGTTGACAGTGAAGTACTGTCAACCTTCCGTTGACAGTGCGCCGGGAAGTGGGGCCGGTGGCACCGGCGCCGGCCACGGCAGCCCCCGATACGACGAACGCGCCGGCCGACGGTGTTCGTCGGCCGGCGCGTCCGGTCAGCTGTTCAGCCAGCGGGTCGGGATCAGAGAACCCCGGAGTCGGCGATGGTGACCTTCGCCTTGGTCCGGCCGCTCTGCGAGCCGAGACCCTCGATCTTGGTGACCAGGTCCAGGCTCTCCTGGTCGGCGACCTCGCCGAACACCACGTGCTTGCCGTCCAGCCACGAGGTCACGATGGTCGTGATGAAGAACTGCGAACCGTTGGAGTTCGGGCCGCTGTTCGCCATGGAGAGCAGGCCGGGCTTGGTGTGCGCCAGCTTGAAGTTCTCGTCGTCGAACTTCGCACCGTAGATGCTCTTGCCGCCGGTGCCGTCACCACGGGTGAAGTCACCGCCCTGGAGCATGAACTCGGGGATGACCCGGTGGAAGGACGAACCCTTGTAGCCGAAGCCGTGCTCGCCGGTCGCCAGCTGGCGGAAGTTCTCCGCGGTCTTGGGAACGACGTCGTCGTACAGATTGAAGACGATCCGTCCGGCGGGCTCGTCGTTGATGGTGATGTCGAAGTAAACCTTGCTCGTCATGGAACCATCCTGACATCCGGCCGCGCGGCCCGTTCGGGCGGGCGCGACGAAACACCGCTCACGGGTGACGGGCCGGGCGCATGTGGTCGAGGCGCACGGTGCACGCCGCCGTGGCCCCGTCCCTGCCCACGCGCCCCGCGGTCACGCTCCGGTACTGCCGTCGATCCGCTCGCGCAGCAGGTCGGCGTGGCCGCTGTGGCGGGCGTACTCACCGATCATGTGCGTGTAGATCCACCGCAGGCTCACCTCGCCCCCCATCAAGGGTGCGGTGTCCTCCAGCGCCCGCGCGGCACAGTTGGCACGGGACACGGCGATCTCGTCCTGCCACGCGGCGAGGGCCTGTGCGAAGGAGGCGTCGGCGGAGATCTCGAAGCCCCCGTCCTGGCCACCGGAACCGGCCGGTGCGGGGTGGACGGGCGGGGCGTCCTCGGCGGCGAGCACCCGGCGGAACCAGTTCCGCTCGACCTCTGTCAGGTGCTGGACCAGTCCCATCAGCGTCAGCGGCGACGGTGGCACGGAGGCGTCACGGACCTGCTCGTCGGCCAGTCCCTCGCACTTCACGGCCACGGTGGCCCGGTAGAAGTCGAGCCAGCTCTCCAGATTGGTGCGCTCGTCGGCGTTCAGGGGCGGCATGGGGCGTTCGGTATGCGTCATGATCACCGATCCTGCCAGCCGGGTCTGACATCGACGCTGATACTGAGGTTCCGGTGGCGGTGGCTCAGGGTCCGACTGACGCGGTCGCGCCGCTACGGCCGCCGGCGGGGCTTTCCGCGCTTGGCGCCCGCGGCGCCCTTCGCGCCCCCGGAGCCCTTGGCCCCCTTCGCGCCTCCGGAACCGCTCCGGGCTCCCTTCCCCGCGGCTCCACCGGCCGCGGGCTTGCGCCGGGCGCCGCCGGTCTCCGGAGCCTTGCGCTTCGGCTGCGCTGCGGGCGGCGTACCGCGGCCCCGGCTGCTGTTCACCGTCCGCCCCCGGACGATGCCGATGAAGTCCTCCACCAGATCGGTGGTCCGGTCCTGCGGCCACGACAACGCGATACGCGACTCGGGGGCGCCCGAGAGCGGCCGGTACGTCAGGTCCTTGCGGTGGTGCAGGCGGGCGAGCGACTGAGGGACGGCGAGGACGCCCACCCCGGCCGCCACCAGCTCGACGGCGTCCGCCGTCGTGGCCGGGCGCTCGATCGCGGGCAGGCCCGGCAGGGCGTCCCAGCCGAGGGTGTCGTCCAGCGGATGCAGCACGATCTCGTCGGCCAGATCCTCGACGGAGACCTCGTCGACCGCCGCCACCACGTGGTCCTTGGAGATCACGACCACGGTCGCCTCGGTGTAGAGGGGGATCGCGCTGAGATCCGTGCTGTCGACCGGCAGCCGTACGAAACCCGCGTCGGCGCCGCCGCCGAGCAGCAGGGCCGACGCCTCGGCGGCGGGCACCGCGACGAGGGCGAGGGGGATGTCGGGCAGGCGTTCGTTCCAGATCCGCACCCACTTGGTGGGCGTCACCCCCGGGACGTACGCGAGCCGGAACGAAGGGGTTGCTTCCGAGCCTGTCACCCCGCCAGGTTACCGGTCGTGGTCAGCGGCGGCGCACACGCTCGATACTCTTGACTCCATGACGTCGCACCAGACCACCCAGACAATGAAGCCCGCGACCGCGGCGAAGAAATTGGGTGTGTACCTCGAAGCCACCCCCACCGAGTTCCAGGAGGGTGTCGTCTCGCGCACCGAGCTGGCGGCTCTCCAGTCAGATCCGCCCGAGTGGCTGCAGGAACTGCGACGCAACGGCCCGCACCCCCGCCCGGTGGTCGCCGCCAAGCTCGGCGTCTCCATCTCCGGCCTCGCGCGCGGCGGCGTCACGGACGCCCTCACCACGGAGCAGATCGACGCGCTGAAGCAGGAGGACCCCGGATGGCTGCGCAAGGAGCGCGCCACCCAGGCCGAGGTCCGCAAGGAGACGGTGCGCATCAAGGAGCGGAACGCGGAGCGCGACGGCCAGTCGCAGGAGCCCCGTTCCTGACCTCAGCACTGAAACCGCCGTGTGGGTGGTCCTGGTTCCGGTCGAACGGAACGGGGACCACCCACACGGCGTTGCGGCGGCCGGGGGAGCGGCACACCGCCGGCGGGTGTCGGCAGGGGCAGTGGAGACCGCCCCCGCGACCGTTCAGCGAGTGGCGAGGAGCGTCAGCGTGTCGATCACGCGGTTCGAGAAGCCCCACTCGTTGTCGTACCAGGCGGACACCTTGATGTGGCGCCCCTCGACCCGGGTGAGAGCCGAGTCGAAGATCGACGAGGCGGGGTTGCCCGTGATGTCGGACGACACCAGGGCGTCGTCCGAGTATTCGAGCACGCCGGCCAGCGGTCCCTGCGCCGCGGCCCGGTAGGCCGCCAGCACCTCGTCGCGCGTCACATCGCGGGCCACGGTGGTGTTGAGCTCGACGATCGAGCCCACGGGGACCGGTACGCGGATGGAGTCGCCCGACAGCTTGCCGTCGAGGTTCGGCAGCACGAGGCCGATCGCCTTGGCGGCGCCGGTCGTCGTCGGCACGATGTTGACCCCGGCGGCGCGGGCGCGGCGGGCGTCGCGGTGCGGGCCGTCCTGGAGGTTCTGCTCCTGGGTGTAGGCGTGCACCGTCGTCATGAAGGCGTGCTCGATGCCGGCGAGCTCGTCGAGCACCGCGGCCAGCGGCGCGAGCGCGTTGGTCGTGCACGAGGCGTTCGAGACGACCGTGTGCAGGGCCGGGTCGTACGCCTCGTTGTTGACCCCGTACGCGAGCGTGACGTCCGCACCGTCCGACGGCGCGGCGACGAGCACCCTCTTCGCACCGGCGTCGATGTGGGCGCGGGCGGCCTTGGCCGATGTGAAGCGGCCGGTCGCCTCCAGCGCGATGTCGACGCCGAGCTCGGTCCACGGCAGCTGTCCCGGTTCCCGCTCGGCGAGCACCTTGATGCGGCGCCCGTCGACGACGAGGGTGTCCCCGTCCACGGTCACCGGGCGCCCGAGCCGCCCGGCCGTGGTGTCGAACGCGAGCAGCCGCGCGAGAGCGGCGGGCTCCGAGAGGTCGTTGACGGCGACGACTTCGAGGTCGCTGTCGCGTTCGAGCAGCGCGCGCAGCACGTTGCGTCCGATGCGGCCGAATCCGTTGATGGCGATGCGAGTCATGTGAGAGTCCCTTCTCCTCGTCCTCAGCATCGCGCTCGCCGGACCCGCCTGCCAGCGGCGTGATCGCCATGGTCCGTAAGGATCTCGCCACCCGCCGCGCGGGCTATTCGCCGCGGGCGAAGGTGCGCCGGTACTCGCTCGGTGTGGTGCCGAGGATGCGCTGGAAGTGCAGCCGCAGATTCGCGCCGGTGCCGAGGCCGACATCGGCGGCGATCTGCTCGACGCCCCGCTCCGAACGCTCCAGCAGCTCCCGGGCCACGTCGACCCGGGCTCGCATGACCCACTGCATCGGGGTGTACCCCGTGTCCTCGGCGAAGCGTCGCGAGAACGTACGGGGCGACACCGCCGCGTGCCGCGCGAGCACCTCAAGGGTGAGGGGTTCGCCGAGCCGGTGCAGCGCCCACTCGCGGGTGGCGGCGAACCGTTCGCCGAGCGGTTCGGGCACGCTGCGCGGCACGTACTGCGCCTGGCCGCCGCTGCGATAGGGCGCCGCGACCAGGCGCCGGGCCGCGTAGTTCGACGCGGCCACCCCGAGGTCGCCGCGCAGCACGTGCAGGCACAGGTCGATGCCCGACGCGGCGCCCGCCGATGTCAGCACGCCGCCCTCGTCGACGAACAGGACGTTCTCGTCGACCCGGACCAGCGGGTACTTCGCCGCGAGCGCCCTCGTGTAGTGCCAGTGGGTCGTGGCGCGGCGGCCGTCGAGGAGACCGGTGGCGGCGAGGGCGAAGGCCCCGGTCGAGATGGCGGCGAGGCGCGCGCCCCGGTCGTGGGCGGCGATCAGCGCGTCGATGACGGGCTGCGGCGGGTCGTCACGGTCGGGGAGCCGGTAGCCGGGCACGAAGACGATGTCGGCCCATTCGAGCGCGTCGAGCCCGTGGGTGACGTAGTACGACAGCCCGTCCCCGCCGGCCACGAGGCCGGGTGCCGCGCCGCACACCCGCACCTCGTACGGCATGCTCGCGCGGGTCGTGAAGACCTGTGCGGGGATGCCGACATCGAGCGGCTTCGCGCCGTCGAGCACGAGGACCGCGACGTGTCGCAGGCGGGCGGCTGGCATGGGAGACGAGGGTACGCGGAGGCCGGGCTCCTGGACGGCCCGACCCGCGACGGCCCGGCCCGCGACAGCGAGGGAAACCTGCTGGGCGTCGGCGAACCGGTCAGGTGAGGAGGAGCGGGGGCCGGGCGGTGCGGACGGCGGCCGGCGCGGGGGCTGCCGCGGCGAGCCGAAAAACACCTGCTCAGGTCCATGACAACGTGGCTAATGTGATCAGGTGACAGAATTCAACGTCCTTGATGACAACGATGGCAACACGGAATGGCAGAAGGACTTCGAGCAGCGGCTGCGCGCCGCGTACACGGCGGCCGGGCTCGGTACGGCCGCGACGGAGCGCGTGCTCGGTGACATGCGCGCCGGCATCGGTGACTGGACGGTCGCCGCGATCACCGAGGAGGACGGGACCCCGGTGGGGCACGTCGCCGTGGTCGTGGCTGAGGGCGACGACCCGCCAGCGGGCCGTATCGGCGACCTCCGTGTCGACCCGCGCCACGCCGGCCGGGGGCACGAGGAGGCCGCCCGGGACTGGGCCGAGCGGTGGTGCGCGGAGCGCGGCGCCCGCCGGCTGGACATACGGCTCAGGGAGCCCGCGGGCGAGTTGTTCGCCGATTACGGCGTCCACGGTCAGCTGAGGGCTCGGCCCGTCGGCACCTCGCCGGAACAGGTCGAAGGCGTCACCGCACGGCCGATGACGCAGGCCGAGTACCCCGAGTGGCTCGCCTCCGAGAAACGCGCCTACGTCGGTGACATCGTCCGGGCGGGAGCCAAGAGCCCCGAGGACGCCGTACGCAAGGCCGACGACGACTTCGCGAAGCTGATTCCCGAGGGCCTGGCGACCCCCGAGACCACGCTCCTGGTGCTTGAGGCGGCGGGGGAGCCGATCGGCACCGGCTGGTTGAAGCACGGGCACCTACCGGGGACCACGTACGGCTACTCGCTGCACATCGACGAGCGGCACCGCGGCAAGGGGTACGGCCGGGCCGCGATGACGGCCGGCGAGCAGGCGACGTCGGCAGCCGGTGACTCGGTGCTGATGTTCACGGTGTGGGGCGGCAACGAGGTGGCGATGAACCTGTACACGAGCGTCGGCTACGGGGTCGTGGAGGAGTACCGCTCGCTCGGCCTGCCCCGCGCCGCGGCCTGACGCACCCCGGCCCGCGGCGCCGCATCACGTCGGCGGGCGGGGCTGTGGCCGTACTGGCGGCCGCCGTCGCCTACGGGGTTTCATCGTCCCGCGCAGTCGCGGGAACGCCGGCGCGAGGCGGACGTCGGGTCAGACCTGTTCGCGTACCCATTCAGGATCGGGGTTGGTGTGCGGCCGGCCCGCCACGACGACGGTCGGCACGGTCTCGTTTCCGTCGTTGGCCGCCCGCACCGCTGCCGCTCCGGCCGGGTCGCGCCAGATGTTGACCCAGTGCAACTGGCGGGCGCCGCGGCCCAGCCGGAAGCGCAGTCGCAGGCAGTACGTGCAGCCCGGACGCCAGTAGACGACCGGCCGGCCGTCGGCCGCGCTGCGGCGCAGTGCCTCCGGCGCATCGATTGATCTCGGGAAGACCAGAGACGAGTGCATGCCTGCGAGCAGTACGAACATCAGCAGGAGCGCCGCGGCTTCGCCGGGGCTCCCGCTGAGGATCAGCCCGGTCGCGACGACTGAGCCGCAGAGCACGAGCAGTATGGGCAAGGTCCAGGTACGCGTCATGATGACGCAGGCTATCGATGAGATCGATGAGCCGGAACAGGCCTCGAACGTGCCCTAACCGGATCGGCCCCGCGGCGGTGGCGAGGAGGGCGGGGGCGGCCCGCTCAGGTTCGCGCTCCATTTCTCCTCGATGCGGCCGAACTTCCACACGGCCAGCGCGGCGATCCAGGTGACGACGAACAGGCCGACGATCAGGTAGCCGAGGATGTTGAGGTCGAGGCCGGTGATCCAGTCCCAGAACGGTCCGTGGAGGCCGGCCTTCTCGCCGACCAGGCCGAGGAGTTCGACGGTGCCGATGATCAGGGCGACGGCGACGGACAGGCCGGTGATGGTGAGGTTGTAGTAGACCTTGCGGACCGGCCTGGAGAACGCCCAGCCGTAGGCGAAGTTCATGAAGGTGCCGTCGATGGTGTCGAGCAGGGACATGCCTGCCGCGAACAGCACGGGCAGACAGAGGATGGCGTACCAGGGCAGTCCGGAGGCGGCGCCGGTGCCGGCCAGGACCAGCAGGGCGATCTCGGTGGCGGTGTCGAAGCCGAGGCCGAAGAGCAGCCCCAGCGGATACATCTGCCACGGCTTGGTGATGGACTTCATCAGCCGCCCCAGCAGCCGGTTCATCAGCCCGCGGTTGTTCAGCTGCTCCTCGAGCGCGGCTTCGTCGAAGTGGCCCTGCCGCATCTCGCGGAAGACCTTCCAGATCCCGGTGAGGATCACGAGGTTGATGATCGCGATGAGGTAGAGGAAGGTCCCGGAGACGGTGGTCCCGATCCAGCCGGTCGCGGAGTGGAGGGTGGAGTTGTCGTTCTCCACGGGCCCGGCGAGGGCCTTGACACCCAGCGACAGCAGGACCGCCAGCGCGAAGACGATGCTGGAATGGCCCAGGGAGAACCAGAAGCCGACCGACAGCGGCCGCCTGCCCTCGTGCATCAGTTTGCGGGTGGTGTTGTCGATGGCCGCGATGTGGTCGGCGTCGAAGGCGTGCCGCATGCCCAGGGTGTACGCGGTGACCCCGATGCCGATGCCGAAGGTCTTCTCCCCGAGGGTGTAGTGCTCGGGCGTGACGATCGTGACCAGGGTGAACCAGCCGATCGCATGCAGGGCCGCGATGAAAGCCGCCATCCCAGCCACCCGCCGCCACTCGGCCCGGGTCATCGAACCGGCCAGCCGCCGCAGGCGGGAACGATCGGCGACCGGTGGGGCGGGAGAGGCTGCCATGTGCGTCTTCCTTCGCTTCGCCTTCGACGCTTATCGCGTACTGACTGCTCTTGCAACATATGTGCAACAAGGTCTTCGCGGGCGGTTGCCGGGGCACGGTCGCCCGGGGGAGTCGCGGGGCGGCCCGGGGGATCGGGCCGCGCCGGTCCGTTTTCTTTGCATAAAAGTGCGATGCTGCGTATAGTCATGCCATCGACGAGGAGGATTTCGATGGTGGTATGTGCAGCGGTGGCAGGGGCGAGCGGATACGCCGGCGGGGAGCTGCTCCGTCTTCTGCTGGTCCACCCGGAGGTCGAGATCGGGGCCCTCACCGCGAACTCCAACGCGGGACAGCCGCTCGGGGCGTTGCAGCCGCATCTGCGGCCGCTCGCCGGGCGGGTGCTTCAGCCGACCACGCCCGAGGTTCTCGCCGGGCACGACGTGGTGTTCCTCGCGCTGCCGCACGGGCAGTCCGCCGCCGTGGCGGAGCAGCTCGGTGACGAGGTGCTCGTGGTGGACATGGGGGCCGACTTCCGGCTCAAGGACGCCGCGGACTGGGAGAAGTTCTACGCCTCGCCGCACGCGGGAACCTGGCCGTACGGTCTGCCCGAGCTGCCCGGTGGGCGCGCCGGGCTGGCGGGGAGCAAGCGTATCGCGGTGCCCGGCTGCTACCCCACCGCCGTGTCGCTCGCGCTCTTCCCGGCGTACGCGGCCGGGCTCGCCGAGCCCGAGGCCGTGATCGTCGCCGCGTCGGGGACCTCCGGCGCGGGCAAGGCTGCCAAGCCGCATCTGCTCGGGTCCGAGGTGATGGGCAACATGTCGCCGTACGGCGTCGGCGGCGTCCACCGGCACACACCCGAGATGATCCAGAACCTCAGCGCCGCGGCCGGTGAGCCGGTGACCGTCTCCTTCACGCCGACCCTGGCGCCGATGCCCCGCGGCATCCTCGCCACGTGCAGCGCGAAGGCCAGGCCCGGCGTGAGCGCCGAGGTGCTCCGTACCGCGTACGAGAAGGCCTTCGCGGACGAGCCGTTCGTCGATCTGCTGCCCGAGGGGCAGTGGCCCGCGACCGCCGCCGTGTACGGCTCCAACGCCGTCCAGATCCAGGTCGCGTACGACGAGGCGGCCGGCCGGATCGTCGTCATCAGCGCCATCGACAACCTCGCCAAGGGCACCGCGGGCGGCGCCCTGCAGAGCATGAACATCGCCCTCGGACTTCCCGAGGACACAGGTCTTTCCACGATCGGAGTCGCACCGTGAGCGTCACGGCAGCACAGGGATTCTCGGCGGCGGGCATCGCCGCCGGAATCAAGGACAGCGGTAACCCGGACCTGGCCCTCGTGGTCAACAACGGTCCGCGTCGCGCCGCCGCGGGCGTCTTCACCTCCAACCGTGTCAAGGCCGCCCCCGTCCGCTGGTCGGAGCAGGTCCTCAAGGGCGGCGAGGTTTCCGCCGTCGTCCTCAACTCCGGTGGCGCCAACGCCTGTACGGGACCGCAGGGCTTCCAGGACACCCACGCCACCGCCGAGAAGGCCGCCGAGGTCCTCAAGGGCCACAGCGCCGGTGAGATCGCCGTCGCCTCGACCGGCCTCATCGGTCTGCTGCTGCCCATGGACAAGCTGCTGCCGGGCATCGAGAAGGCCGCGGCGGTCCTGAGCGAGCACGGCGGCGAGAAGGCCGCCATCGCCATCAAGACCACCGACACCGTGCACAAGACGGCCGTCGCCGGCGGTGCGGGCTGGACCGTCGGCGGAATGGCGAAGGGCGCGGGCATGCTCGCGCCCGGCCTCGCCACCATGCTCGTCGTGCTCACCACCGACGCCGACGTGGACGCAGCCGGACTCGACACCGCGCTGCGCGACGCGACCCGCACCACCTTCGACCGGATCGACTCCGACGGCTGCATGTCCACCAACGACACCGTGCTGCTGCTGGCCTCGGGGGCCAGCGGAATCACCCCGGAGCAGGGGGAGTTCGCCGAGGCCGTACGGGCCGTCTGCGACGACCTCGCCCGGCAGCTGATCGGTGACGCGGAAGGCGCCTCCAAGGACATCCGGATCGAGGTCGTCAACGCCGCGACCGAGGACGACGCCGTCGAGGTGGGCCGCTCCATCGCCCGTAACAACCTCCTCAAGTGCGCCATCCACGGCGAGGACCCCAACTGGGGCCGGGTGCTGTCCGCCATCGGCACCACGAAGGCGGCCTACGAGCCCGACGAGCTGAACGTCGCCATCAACGACGTCTGGGTCTGCAAGAACGGCGGAGTCGGCGAGGACCGCGACCTCGTCGACATGCGCTACCGGGAGGTCAGGATCACCGCCGACCTCGCCGCGGGCACCGAGTCGGCCGTCATCTGGGCCAACGACCTCACCGCGGACTACGTCCACGAGAACAGCGCGTACAGCTCATGACCGCCGCGCGGAAGCACACCGCACTCCCGAAGGCGCAGATCCTCATCGAGGCGCTGCCCTGGCTGACCCGGCACAACGGCAGGACCGTCGTCATCAAGTTCGGCGGCAACGCCATGATCGACGAGGAGCTGAAGGCGGCCTTCGCACAGGACGTCGTCTTCCTGCGGCACGCCGGCCTCAAGCCCGTCGTCGTGCACGGCGGCGGCCCGCAGATCAGCGCCCAGCTCGACAAGCAGGGACTGGTCAGCGAGTTCAAGGCCGGGCTGCGCGTCACCACGCCCGAGGCGATGGACGTCGTACGGATGGTGCTCGCCGGACAGGTCCAGCGCGAGCTGGTGGGCCTGCTCAACCAGCACGGGCCACTCGCCGTCGGCATGACCGGCGAGGACGCCCACACCATCACCGCCACCCAGCACCGGCCCGTCATCGACGGCGAGGCCGTCGACATCGGCCGGGTCGGCGAGATCACCGCGATCGACACCGGGGCCATCCAGGCGCTGCTGGACGACGGACGCATCCCGGTCATCTCCTCCATCGCCCGCTCCGCCGACGACGACCACGTCTACAACGTCAACGCCGACACCGCGGCCGCCGCGCTCGCCGCCGCGCTGGACGCCGAGACGCTGATGGTCCTCACCGACGTCGAGGGCCTCTACGAGGACTGGCCCAACAGCGACGACGTGATCAGCCGCCTCACCGCCACCGAGCTGGAGCGGCTCCTGCCGGAGCTCTCCAGCGGAATGGTGCCTAAGATGCAGGGCTGCCTGCACGCCGTGCGCAACGGCGTCGAGACCGCCCGGGTCATCGACGGACGGGTCCAGCACTCGATCCTGCTGGAGATCTTCACCGACGAGGGAATCGGCACGATGGTCGTGCCCGACGCACAGGGGGAAGCATGACCAACGCCGAGCTCTCGCAGCGCTGGAAGGCCGCGCTGATGGACAACTACGGCACCCCGAAGCTGTCCCTCGTCAGCGGATCGGGCGCGTACGTCCAGGACGCCGACGGCACCCGGTACCTCGACTTCGTCGGCGGCATCGCGGTGAACGCGCTGGGCCACGCCCACCCCGCGATCATCGAGGCCGTCTCCACTCAGATCGCCTCCCTCGGCCACGTCTCCAACCTCTTCATCGCCGAACCGCCCGTCGCGCTCGCCGAACGGCTGCTCCAGCTCTTCGGCCGCACCGGGAAGGTCTTCTTCTCCAACTCGGGCGCCGAGGCCAACGAGGCCGCGTTCAAGATCGGCCGGCTGACCGGGCGCGGCCACATGGTCGCCACCGACGGCGCCTTCCACGGCCGCACGATGGGCGCTCTCGCGCTCACCGGCCAGCCGAAGAAGCGCGAGCCCTTCACCCCGCTGCCCGGCGACGTCACCCATGTCCCCTACGGGGACGTCGAGGCGCTGCGGGCCGCGGTGACCACCGGCACCGCGCTGCTCGTCATCGAGCCGATCCAGGGCGAGAACGGCGTGGTCGTCCCGCCCAAGGGCTATCTGGAGGCGGCCCGGGAGATCACCCGGGCCACCGGCACCCTGCTCGTGCTCGACGAGGTGCAGACCGGGATCGGCCGGTGCGGCACCTGGTT
Organism: Streptomyces sp. NPDC048671; assembly: GCF_055587045.1. Classification (NCBI taxonomy): domain Bacteria; kingdom Bacillati; phylum Actinomycetota; class Actinomycetes; order Kitasatosporales; family Streptomycetaceae; genus Streptomyces; species Streptomyces sp. NPDC048671. The sequence continues at coordinate 302,215 of NZ_JBVJHB010000009.1, forward strand.
CGAGCACCAGGCGCACCAGGGTGTCGAGCCCGACCTCGTCACCCTCGCCAAGGGGCTCGGCGGCGGACTGCCGATCGGCGCCACGGTGGCGTTCGGCGCGGCCGCCGACCTGCTGGAGCCCGGCCAGCACGGCACGACGTTCGGCGGCAACCCGGTCGCCTGCGCCGCCGGTCTCGCGGTCCTGGACACCCTGGCGGCCGACGGCGCGCTGGACAACGTGAAGCGGCTCGGCGAACGGATCCGGGAGGGCGTGGAGGGGCTTGGACACCCCTTGGTCTCCCATGTCCGGGGCTCCGGCCTGCTGCTGGGTATCGTGCTCACCGAGCCCCTCGCACCCCAGGTGCAGCAGGCGGCTCAGGGAGCCGGACTCCTGGTGAACGCACCCGCGCCCGATGTCGTACGGCTGATGCCGCCGCTGATCATCGGTGACGAAGAGGTGGACACGTTCCTCCAGGCGCTTCCCGGCATACTCGACGCGGCATACGGACGATCCGGAGAATGACGTTCCGGAGAATGAGGCGACGACGATGACCGAGGCGCAGGAATCCGAGCACGGCGGGCCGTCCGTGCCGCAGACCCGCACGGCACGCCACCGCCGGATCGTGGACATCCTGAACCGGCTGCCGGTGCGCTCGCAGAGCCAGCTGGCCAAGCTCCTCGCGGACGACGGGCTGAGCGTCACCCAGGCGACGCTCTCCCGGGATCTGGACGAACTGGGTGCGGTGAAGATCCGCAACACCGGCGGCGAGCTGATCTACGCGGTGCCGAGCGAGGGCGGTTTCCGTACCCCGCACGCCCCGCTCGGCGGCTCCGCGAAGGAGGAGCGGATGCGGCGCCTCTCCGCCGAACTGCTCATCTCGGCGGAGGCCTCGGCCAACCTCGTGGTGCTGCGGACGCCTCCGGGCGCCGCCCAGTTCCTCGCCTCGTCCATCGACCAGGCCGAACTGCACGACATCCTCGGCACCATCGCCGGTGACGACACGCTGATGCTGATCAGCCGCGACCCGGCGGGCGGACAGGCGCTCGCCGACCATCTGCTGCGGCTCGCACAGAACGAGCGCTGACGGTCAGTAGCGCGTGATCGCGGTCGGGCCCGAGCGGGTCCCGATCGCGAGGTGCGGACGACGGGCCGGATCGGCCCAGGCCAGGATCCGGTCCATCGCGGCCGCCGGTACGGAGACACAACCGGCGGTCGCACCACGCCCGTTGACGTGCAGGAAGATCCCGGCCCCCCGCCCGCGCACCGGACGGTGGTAGTTGAACCCCACGACGAGCGCACGGGCGTACTGCGCCGGATACGTGATCAGCTGCTCGGCCTCCGACGCCCGGCAGTCGGCGGGGCGCGGCTCCACCCACCGGTTGTACGCCCGCGCCGCGTTGTCCTGACACCACCAGGACCCCTCGTGGACCCGGCGGTAGGGGTAGCGGGTGCCGGGCGGGGCGGCCGCCACCCCGAAGGCGTACGGCAGGTCGTACAGACCGGTGGGCGTGGTGTTCGTGCCCTGCTTACGCGAGGCGCCCTCGGCCAGCCCGTTCGCCCCGAACCTGGCGGGCGCCGATCCCGCCGCCACCCAGCGGCCGGAGCGCAGGTTCCACCAGGTGACCGTGCCCGTGATGGCCCCCGTGGCGGAGGCCTGGGCCGTGATCAGCTGGGAGCCGCCGCCCGTGTCGGCCAGCCGCTGCGGCAGCGGCGGGGCCGCCGGGGGCCGGGCCCCGGTCAGGGCGGCGAGGGCGAGCAGTACCGAACAGGTCACCAGACATCTGCGCATGTCCCGGACCGTAGACCGGCCCGTGCGCCGCCACCCGCCCACCTGCTCCGTACGGCCCAACCGCTCACCGCGCGGGCGGCATGGGGGGCAGCGGGAGCGGCAGCCCCGGCAGCCCGTCGATGCTGGTGGCGATGTGCTCCTTCTTCGCGAAGTAGGCGCTGAGCGAGGCGTCGTCGTCACGTGCGAAGCGCTTGGCGTGCAGCGGCCGGTCCTCGTCGTACGACATGAAGGGGACCGCGTATCCGCAGCTGTCCCGGATCAGTTCGGCCGTCACCACGATGATCGCCCGGAGCCCGTGCCGGGTGTGGTCCACCCCGTCGAACCGTTCGAGCAGCCCGGCGAAGCGGGGATCGTCGCGGAAGACCGGCTCTCCGCGGCCGTGCACCCGCACGATGGTCGGCGGCCCCTGGAAGGCGCACCACATCAGCGTGATCCGGCCGTTCTCGCGGAGGTGCGCCACCGTCTCCGCATTGCTGCCGGCGAAGTCCAGGTACGCCATCCGCAGCTCGTCGAGCAGCACGAAGGAACCGCTGACGCCCTTGGGAGAGAGGTTGACCGTGCCGTCGCCGTCCAGCGGTGCGGTCGCCGTGAAAAAGATGTGCTGTTCCTCGATGAAGGTCCGCAGCCGCCCGTCGATGCGTTCGTATGTCTTTCCCATGGGGGCGATTATCCGCTCCGCCTCCCCCGGCAACGGGGGTTTCCAGCCCGTGGGACAGGCGTGGCAGGCCGGGCGGCAGTACGCACGTTCACCGCCGCCCGGGAAGCCTCGGGAACCGGCTCAGACGACGATGATCCGGCGCCCGCGCGCATGACCGGCCCGGCTGTCGATGTGCGCCGCCGCGGCCTCGGCGAGCGGGTACGCCTTCTCGACCGGGATGTGCAGCTCTCCCCGCGAGATGAGGCCGACGGCCTCGGCGAGCGCATCGGGCACGCTCCCGGCCACGCCGGAGAACCGGACGCCGAACTCCGCCGCCGAGAGATCGGCGATGGAGATCACCTTCCCCGGGTCCCCGGTCAGCGCGACCAGCTCGCGGATCACCCCCGAGCCGGCCAGGTCGAGGGCCGCGTCGACCGGGCCGAGCCGCCGCACCCGCTCGACCCAGCCCTCGCCGTACGTCGTGGCGACGGCACCCAGGCCGCGCAGGTAGTCCTGGTTGGCGGCCCCGGCCGTGCCGATCACCCTGATGCCGCGGGCGCGGGCGATCTGCAGCACCGCCGATCCGACTCCTCCGGACGCGCCGCTGGCCAGCAGCGTCTGTCCGGGCCGCACACCGACCTGTCGGATGACGCGCAGCGCGGTCTCCACCACGGAGGGGTACCCGGCCGCCTCGCCGAACGTCAGCCCCTCGGGCATCAGCGCCCAGGCAGACAGCACGGCGAACTCGGCATAGGTGCTCGAACCCTCGCCGAACACGCGGTCGCCGGCCTCGACCCCTTCGACGCCCGCACCGACCTCGTCCACCACCCCGGAGGCGTCCAGCCCGACTCCTGCGGGCAGCTCGACCGGATGGGCCCCCAGGATCTGGCCCTCACGGATTCTCCAGTCGACGGGATTCACGCCCGCCGCCCGCACGGCGATGCGTATCCGGCCGGGGCCCGCGTGGGGCTCCTCGGCATCTATGAGGTGCAGGACCTCCGGGCCGCCGAACTCGGCGAAGCTCACTTTTCTCATGCGGCCGACCGTAACACTAACGGTTAGCGTTTAAGCACGGTTATTGTTTTGTACCTGATAGTGTCAGGCCATGACCGTGCAGTCCGGACGCCGTGAGCGCAAGAAGGCCGCGACCCGCCAGAAGATCGCTGACACCGCGATGCGGCTCTTCCTGGAGCGGGGGTACGACGCGGTGGGTATCCGTGACGTGGCCGCCGAGGCCGACGTGGCCGTCACCACGCTCTTCTCCCACTTCGCCTCCAAAGAGGCCCTGGTGTTCGAGCGGGACGACGACTTCGAGCAACGCCTCACCGGAGCGGTCACCGACCGTGCGCCGCACGAGCCGCTCATCACCGCGCTGCGCCGCGAGATCCTGGTCCTGGTCCGGCACTGCCGGGCAGACGGCGCCGCCCCGGTCTGGCGCATGGTCGTCGAATCGCCCGCCCTGCGGGAGTACGAGGAGTCCATGAGGCTGCGCCACGCCGAGTCGCTGGCGGCTGCCCTCGCCGCAGACCCCGGCCTGTCGCTGACCCCGACGGCCTGCCGGGCGATCGCGAGGTTCGTGGTCGACACCTATTCGCTGGCCCGCGAGGAAGCCGATCCGGACGCCGCGGTGGACGAGATCTTCCGGATGATCGAGGCGGCCTGGGAGGTCGCCCACTCCTCTCCGCGTGCGTGAGGGGCTTCCCGGGCGCGGGGATGGGGCTTCCGGGCCCGCCCTCACCTGCAACTTTGACAAACCATACAGAGGAACGCATAGTTATACCTGTCAGTGATCGCACCGTGAGGAGAAACCCGTGACCGAGCGCGTCGTACTCGCCTACTCGGGCGGCCTGGACACCTCCGTCGCCATCGGCTGGATCGCCGAGGAGACGGGCGCCGAGGTCATCGCCGTCGCGGTGGACGTCGGCCAGGGCGGCGAGGACCTGGACGTCATCCGCAAGCGCGCGCTCGCCTGCGGTGCGGTCGAGGCCGAGGTCGCCGACGCGAAGGACGAGTTCGCCCAGGAGTACTGCCTCCCGGCGATCAAGGCCAACGCCCTCTACATGGACCGCTACCCGCTGGTCTCGGCGCTCTCCCGGCCGGCCATCGTCAAGCACCTGGTGGCCGCCGCCCACAAGCACGGCGCGAGCGTCGTCGCCCACGGCTGCACCGGCAAGGGCAACGACCAGGTCCGCTTCGAGGCCGGCATCTCCGCGCTCGGCCCCGACCTGAAGTGCATCGCCCCGGTCCGCGACTACGCGATGACCCGGGACAAGGCGATCGCCTTCTGCGAGGAGAAGAACCTCCCGATCGCGACCACCAAGAAGTCCCCGTACTCCATCGACCAGAACGTCTTCGGGCGCGCGGTCGAGACGGGCTTCCTGGAGGACATCTGGAACGCGCCGATCGAGGACATCTACGAGTACACCGCGGACCCGGCCGCCCCGCGCGAGGCCGACGAGGTCGTCATCTCCTTCAAGGAGGGGGTGCCGGTCGCCCTCGACGGCAGGCCCGTCACCGTGCTCCAGGCCATCCAGCAGCTCAACGAGCGGGCCGGCGGCCAGGGCATCGGCCGGATCGACATGGTCGAGGACCGGCTCGTGGGCATCAAGTCCCGTGAGGTGTACGAGGCACCGGGCGCGATCGCACTGATCACCGCCCACCAGGAGCTGGAGAACGTCACCGTCGAGCGCGAACTGGCCCGCTACAAGCGGCAGGTCGAGCAGCGCTGGGGCGAGATGGTCTACGACGGCCTGTGGTTCTCCCCGCTCAAGCGCGCCCTGGACGGCTTCATCAACGAGGCCAACCAGCACGTCACCGGCGACATCCGGATGACCCTGCACGCCGGCGGCGCCGTCGTCACCGGCCGCCGGTCCAGCGAGTCGCTGTACGACTTCAACCTCGCCACCTACGACTCCGGCGACACCTTCGACCAGTCCAAGGCACAGGGCTTCATCGAGATCTTCGGCCTCTCGTCGAAGATCGCCGCCAAGCGTGACCTGGCCTGACCCCTCCCCGTTACGTCACCGCCTCCCCGGCCGTCCGCGCGGGGAGGCGGTCGCACATCCAACCCCCTTGTTCTTCCGAGGAGCACGCAGTGAGCAACGGCAACGGCAACAGCGACGTACGCCTCTGGGGCGCCCGGTTCGCCGACGGTCCGGCCGAGGCGCTGGCCAAGCTGTCCGCGTCCGTCCACTTCGACTGGCGCCTCGCGCCGTACGACATCGCCGGCTCCCGCGCCCACGCACGCGTACTCAACAAGGCGGGCCTGCTCACCGAGGACGAGCTGAAGCGGATGACCGCCGGCCTCGACCAGCTGGAGGCGGACGTCGCCGACGGCTCGTTCACCGGCACCGTCGCCGACGAGGACGTCCACACCGCCCTTGAGCGCGGTCTGCTGGAGCGGCTCGGCCCCGACCTCGGCGGCAAGCTGCGGGCCGGACGCTCCCGCAACGACCAGATCGCCACGCTCTTCCGGATGTACCTGCGCGACCACGCCCGGATCATCGGCGGTCTCGTCGCCGAGCTGCAGGACGCCCTGGTCGGCCTCGCCGAGGCCCACCCGGATGTGGCCATGCCCGGCCGCACGCACCTCCAGCACGCCCAGCCCGTGCTCTTCGCCCACCACATCCTGGCCCATGTGCAGCCCCTGTCCAGGGATGCCGAGCGGCTGCGCCAGTGGGACGAGCGGACCGCCGTCTCGCCGTACGGTTCGGGCGCCCTGGCCGGTTCGTCGCTCGGCCTCGACCCGGAGGCGGTCGCGGCCGATCTCGGCTTCGAGCGCGGTTCGGTGGCCAACTCCATCGACGGCACGGCCTCGCGGGACTTCGTCGCGGAGTTCGCGTTCATCACCGCGATGATCGGCATCAACCTCTCCCGGATCGCCGAGGAGATCATCATCTGGAACACGAAGGAGTTCTCCTTCGTCACCCTCCACGACGCCTTCTCCACCGGCTCCTCGATCATGCCGCAGAAGAAGAACCCCGACATCGCGGAACTGGCGCGGGGCAAGTCCGGACGGCTCATCGGCAACCTCACCGGGCTGATGGCCACGCTGAAGGCCCTGCCGCTCGCGTACAACCGCGACCTCCAGGAGGACAAGGAGCCGGTCTTCGACTCCTGCGACCAGCTCGAAGTCCTGCTGCCCGCCTTCACCGGCATGATGGCCACGCTCACCGTCAACCGCGAGCGCATGGAGGAGCTGGCCCCGGCCGGCTTCTCGCTCGCCACCGACATCGCCGAGTGGCTGGTCAAGCAGGGCGTGCCCTTCCGCGTCGCCCACGAGGTCGCCGGCAGCTGCGTCAAGGAGTGCGAGCTGCACGGCATCGAGCTCGACGAGCTGACCGACGAGCAGTTCGCGAAGATCTCCGAGCACCTCACCCCCGAGGTCCGCACGGTCCTCGACGTGGCCGGCGCACTGGCCTCCCGCAACGCCCGCGGCGGCACGGCACCCTCCGCGGTCGCCGTACAGCTCGCCGAGGTCAAGGCCGATCTCGCGACGCAGCACGCCTGGGCGACCGCCCGCCGGTAGCCGGACGGCATCGCGGGCTACGTTGGGTCATGGGGCCTGTCCGGACCAGGTCCGGGCAGGCCCCATGACCTGCGCGGCGGACCGGGGCCGGACGGACCCGGCCGCGTTCCCCACCGACCACGAGGAGCCCGCGATGCCCTTCGCCCGACTGGCCAGCACCACCACCCCGACCGCCCACATCGGGCTCGGCCTGGCAGCGGTCGGCAGGCCCGGCTACATCAATCTCCACCGTGACCGCGACCTGCCCGACGAGCGCACCGCCGACGCGCTGCGCTCCCGTACCCACGAACTGCTCGACGCCGCCTACGCACAGGGCGTCCGCTACTTCGACGCGGCCCGCTCCTACGGCCGCTCCGAGGAGTTCCTCGCCGACTGGCTGAAGGCCCGGCCCGAGGTGCGCGACGTCGTCATCGGGAGCAAGTGGGGCTACACCTACACCGCCGACTGGAACGTCGACGCCGAGGCGCACGAGGTCAAGGACCACAGCCTCGCCGCCTACGAGCGCCAGCGCGCCGAGACCGCCGAGCTGCTCGGCGACCGGCTCGACCTCTACCAGATCCACTCCGTCACCGCGGACAGCCCGGCCCTGACGGACAAGGAGCTGCACGCCCGCCTCGCCGCGCTCGCCGCCGAAGGAGTCAGCGTCGGCCTCTCCACCAGCGGGCCCGCGCAGGCCGACGCGATCCGGGCCGCCCTCACCGTCACGGTCGACGGCGAGCCCCTCTTCCGTACCGTCCAGGCCACCTACAACGCGCTGGAGACCTCGGCCGGACCGGCACTGGCCGACGCCCACGCCGCCGGACTCACCGTGATCGTCAAGGAGGCCATGGCCAACGGCCGGCTCGCGGGCACGGAGGCCCCCGCCGCGGTGCGGGAGATCGCCACCGAGGAGGGGCTCGGCAGCGACGCGGTGGCCCTGGCGCTGGTGCTCCACCAGCCGTGGGCCGGGGTCGTGCTCTCCGGCGCGGCGACCGTCGGCCAGCTCGCCGGCAACCTCCACGCGGCCGCCCTCGACCTCGACGAGGAGCGGCGCGCCCGGCTGGACGCACTGGTGGAGGAGCCGGAGGCGTACTGGAGGCACCGCGCGTCGCTGCCCTGGAGCTGAGCCGCCCCGGCCGGGAGCGGACGTACGTCCGCTCCCGTGTCAGGGGCTGGTGAGGATGACGAGCTGCTGCGTCGCCCGGGTCATCGCGACATAGCGGTCGACCGCTCCTTCGATGCCCTCGCCGAACGTCTCCGGGTCGATGAGGACGACCAGGTCGAATTCGAGCCCCTTGGTCAGCTCCGGGGCCAGCGACCGGACGCGGGGCGTCGAGCGGAACGTGGGATCGCCGACGACGCAGGCGATCCCGTCGGTGTGTGCGGCGAGCCAGGTGTCCAGCACCGAGCCCAGGTCCGCGGCCGATCCGTGCACGACGGGGAGCCCGCTGCTGCGGACGGAGGCCGGGACGTTGGCGTCCGGGAGCACGGCCCGGATGACCGGCTCGGCCTCCGCCATGATCTCCTCCGGCGTCCGGTAGTTGATGCTCAGGGAGGCCAGGTTGATCCGGTCGAGCCCGATCCGCCTCAGCCGTTCCTGCCACGACTCGGTGAACCCGTGCCGGGCCTGGGCACGGTCCCCGACGATGGTGAAGCTCCCGGACGGGCACCGGATCAGCAGCATCTGCCACTCCGCGTCGGTCAGTTCCTGGGCCTCGTCCACGACGATGTGCGCGAACGGGCCGGCGAGCAGGTCCGGTTCGGTGCCGGGCACTGCGCTGTCGTCGACCAGGGCCTCCTGAAGGTCCTTCCCGTGCAGCATCGTCACCGCGCCCTCGCCGTCGTCGTCGGCCTGCAACAGGGTGTCGATGACCTTGTCCATGTGCTCGCGGTCGGCGGCGAGCGCCGCCTGGTGCCGACGGCTGCGCCGGGACGCCTCCGGGTCGCCCAGCCGTTGCCGCGCCGCGTCCAGGTACGGCAGATCGGACACCGTCCAGGCCTGGGGGTCCGCCCGCTGGAGCCGCGCCACCTCGTCGGGGCTGAGCCAGGGGGCGCATCTGCGCAGGTAGGCGGGGACCGACCACAGGTCCCCGACGACGTCGGCCGCCTCAAGGAGCGGCCACGCGCGGTCGAAGGTCGTGAGCAGCTCCCGGTTCTTCAGCAGCGACTTGCGCAGCACCTCGTCCGAGACGTCGCCCTCGTGCTTGTCGACCAGGATCGTGAGCAGCTCCTCCCGGACCTGGTCGCGCGCCTCGTTGTGCGGAGTGCCGGGTTCCGCCGCGTCGAACGCCACGGCCCAGTCGCCGGCGCTCAGCTGGATGTCGGACCAGTGGGTCGTGACCGTCATCCCCTTGACGGGCGGCTCCTCGTAGAACCTGGCGGCCGCGTCGACCGCCGCCACCAGACTCCTGGAGGACTTCAGGCGGGCCACCTCGGGGTCGGCCTCGGCCCCCGCCTCGGCCCCTTCGCGCACGAGGTCCCGCAGGGTGCAGGTCTGCACGCCCTCCTCTCCGAGGCTGGGCAGGACGTCGGCGACGTAGCCCAGGTAGGGCTGGTGCGGACCGACGAACAGCACGCCGCCCCGGCGGTGACCGAGACGGGGGTCGGAGTACAGGAGGTAGGCGGAGCGGTGCAGGGCGACGACGGTCTTGCCCGTACCGGGGCCCCCGTCGACGACGAGAGCGCCGCGGGACCCCGCGCGGATGATGGCGTCCTGGTCGGCCTGGATGGTGCCCAGTACGTCCCGCATCCGGGCCGACCGGTTGCTGCCCAGGCTGGCGATGAAGGCGGACTGGTCGTCGAGCGCGGCGTGCCCGGCGAACCCCTCGGGGGTGAACACCTCGTCCCAGTAGTCGCTGATCCGGCCGCGGGTCCAGCGGTACCTGCGGCGGCTCGCCAGCCCCATCGGGTTGGCGTGGGTGGCTCCGAAGAACGGTTCGGCCGCGGGGGAGCGCCAGTCGATGAGCAGCCGGCGGCCCGAGCTGTCCGTGAGGCCGAGCCGTCCGATGTACAGGGGCTCGGGGTCGTCCGCCGCGACCATGTGCCCGAGGCAGAGGTCCAGGCCGAAGCGGCGCAGCGCGCGCAGCCGGGCGGTCAGCCGGTGGATCTCCACGTCCCGGTCCATCGCCTGCCGTCCCGCACCGCCGGGCGTCCTGCGCTCGGTGGCCAGGCGCTCGGTCAGCTCGGCGATCGACTCGTCGAGGCACTGTGCGATGGCCGCGAAGTGCTCTTCGTCGCCGGCGATCAGTGCCGGGTCGGCCTTGGAGGAGAGGCGGTCGGGAAGGTCGAACGCGCTGGTGGTCAGGGGGTTCACGTCATCAGCTCCGATCTGGGGCCGCTTGCAGTCGATGCGCGCAGCAGGGCGCCTGGACCGGCGCGACGTGCCTGGTGGCCGTGACGGGCAGAGCTCCGTCCGGCGTGGACGCCGTGGCTGGTCGCGGTTCAGGTCGCCAGGGTTTACGGGTTCTCGGGTACCTGGTCCTGGCTCGGTGGGTCCGGGCGGTTCACCCGGACCCGGGCCGGGGGCGCGGCGGCCTCCGGGAGCGCCGTCCGGGCAGGCCGGTGGCGGGCACGGCCGCGTACCGGGGCAGCCGGGACGGCGGCGGGGCGCTCAGCCGCGCCTGCGCGGCGACTGCCCGCAACCGCCCCGCGGGTCCCGGCAGCGGTCCGACGTCCCCGCGCGACCCATCGGCCGGCAACAGCACACGCACTTCTTGACTCACCCATCTCCGCAAAATTCTGGCCTCGGCCGATGATTCTGCGCCATGACCCGGGTCTTGCCGCAAGCCCCCCCATGCGCTATAAGTTAAAAGTGGCAAGGAGTGGGTTCGTGCTCACGACCCTCCGGCCGGAGCCCGGCACACCCGGGGCTGACCGCCACGATACGGCCCCGCCGACGGCTCTCCTCCCGCCCGGCGCGAGAGCCGGACGATCGGGACCAATTCACTCACCGCGCGAGCGGAATCCGCGTGCCCGCCGGCCGGGCTCCGCTGGGAGAGATCTATCGGCCACCCGATTGAGACGTTGATGTCTCACGTGGGCTATTCTCGTCTCATGACTCTCGATCGTGAGCAGGTGCTGCGCAGCGCCGCCGCCCTGCTGACCCGCAAATCGACCGCCACCATGGACGAGGTCGCCAAGGCCGCGGGCATCGGCCGCGCCACCCTGCACCGGCACTTTGCCGGGCGGGACGCCCTGGTCAGGGCGCTGGAGAACCTGGGAATCCAGGAGTTCGAGGCAGCGCTCGACGCCGCCGAGCTCGACCGGGGCACCTCGCAGGAGGCGCTGCGCCGCTTCGTCGCGGCCGTCGAACCGAGCGCCGGGCTCCTCTCCTTCCTCGTGTCCGAGAACCAGCTCTTCGAGGGCGATGAGCTGAACGACGGCTGGGACCGGCTGGACGCCCGCGTCTCCGCCTTCTTCCGGCGCGGCCAGGAGCGCGGCGAATTCCGGATCGACCTGACCCCCGCCTGGCTGACGGAGGCCCTCTACGGGCTCATCGGCACCGGTGCCTGGGCCGTCCAGGCGGGCCGGGTGGCCGCACAGGACTTCCAGTACATGATCGTCGAGTTGCTGCTCGGCGGCGCACGCCGGAGCGTGGAGAAATGAGCAGCGTCGAACAGCACCTGGAGCCCCCGACGGAGCTGCGCCGCCCCGGGCGGTGGATCGCGCTGTCCGTGCTCGTGCTCGCGGTGCTGCTGGTGGCCGTCGACGCCACCGTGCTCGGCCTCGCCACCCCGTTCCTCACCGAGGACCTCAAGCCGTCCGGCACCCAGCTGCTCTGGATCGGTGACGTCTACTCCTTCGTCATCGCCGGACTCCTGGTCTCCATGGGCAGCCTCGGTGACCGCATCGGCCGCAAGAAGCTGCTGCTCTGCGGAGCCACCGCCTTCGGCGCGGTCTCGGTGCTCAACGCCTACGCGTCGACGCCGGAGATGATGATCGTGGCGCGGGCCCTGCTGGGTGTCGCCGGCGCCACTCTGATGCCGTCCACCCTCGCCCTGATCCGCAACCTCTTCCACGACGCGCGCGAGCGCAGCCTCGCCATCGGCATCTGGGGGGCGATGGCCTCGGCCGGTGCGGCGGTCGGCCCCGTCGTCGGCGGCTTCCTCCTGGAGCACTTCTGGTGGGGCTCGGTCTTCCTGATCAACCTGCCGGTCATGGCCGTGCTCGTCGTGATCGGGATCAAGCTGATCCCCGAGTCGAAGAACCCCGCGCCCGGACCGTGGGACATGATCAGCGTCGGCCTCTCGCTCGTCGGCATGATCGGAGTCGTGTACGCCATCAAGGAGCTGGCGGCGCGCGGCGGGAGCTGGCCGGTCGCGCTCGCGGGCATCGGGGGAGTGGCCGCGCTCGTCTGGTTCGTACGCCGGCAGTTCCGGCTCCCCGCACCCCTGCTGGACATGCGGCTCTTCCGCCACCGGGGCTTCTCCGGCGCCGTGCTCGCAGACCTGCTGACCATCCTCGGCCTGTCCGGCCTGGTCTTCTTCCTCTCCCAGTTCCTGCAACTGGTCCAGGGGCGCGGACCGCTGGAGGCGGGCCTCGCCGAACTGCCCGCGGCCGTCGGCGCGGTCACCGCGGGCCTGCTGGCCGGAGTCACCGCCCGCCGGTTCTCGGTGCGGTACGTGGTCTCGGGGGGCCTCGCGGCGATCGGCCTGTCGCTGGCCGCGGTCGCCGCGATCCACAAGGACACCGCGTATCCGCTGATCGGCGCCCTCCTCCTGGTCGTGGGCGTGGGCGCGGGTTTCGCCTTCACGGTGACGTCCGACGTGATCCTCTCCAGCGTCCCGAAGGAGCACGCGGGCTCCGCGTCCGCGGTCTCCGAGACGGCGTACGAGCTCGGCGCCGCTCTCGGCATCGCCCTGCTCGGCTCCATCGTCACCGGGGTCTACCAGGACTTCGCCACTCCGGCGGGGGTGCCGGCCGCCACCTCGTCGGCCGCCCACGAATCGCTGGGAGGAGCCGTCGAAGCGGCCAAGACGCTCACGGGACAGCAGGGGACCGCCCTGGTCTCCGCCGCCCAGGAGGCGTTCGTCGACGGCCTGCGGCTCGCCTCGGTCTTCGGTGCCGCCGTCCTTCTGGCGACGGCGGTCGCGGCGTGGTTCCTGCTGCGCGGCCAGGAGCTGGAGGACGGCATCGTGCACGAATAGTTCTGGCTGAGGAGGCCCGTCCGTCTCGCGTGGTCCGGACGGGTGGAACGGATACGGGCGAGGGCCCGTACCCCCAACCGGGGTACGGGCCCTCGTCCGTATCCGTGACGCGGCGCCGCGCGTCGGCTCAGGCGGCCTTTGCCTTCGTCGCGTACATGTCGACATACTCCTGGCCGGACAGCCGCATCACCTCGGCCATCACGGAGTCCGTCACCGCCCGCAGCACATAGCGGTCGCGGTCCATGCCCTCGTAACGCGAGAACTCCATCGGCTCACCGAAGCGGACCGTGACCTTGCCCGGCCGGGGGACACCGGAGCCGCCCGGCTGGAGCTTGTCCGTACCGATCATCGCGAACGGCACGACCGGCGCACCCGTCATCAGCGTCAGCCGCGCGATGCCCGTACGGCCCCGGTAGAGGCGGCCGTCGGGGGAGCGGGTCCCCTCCGGGTAGATCGCGAAGGCCTTGCCCTCCTCCAGCACCCGGCGGCCCGTCATCAGCGCCGCGACACCACCGCGGCCGCCGTCCCGGTCCACCGGGATCATGCCGACGCCCGTGAAGAACCAGGCCATCAGACGGCCCTTGAGGCCCTTGCCCGTGACGTACTCGTCCTTGCCGATGAAGAACACCGGCCGGTCGCAGCAGATGGGCATGATCATCGAGTCGATGAACGTGAGGTGGTTTCCCGCCAGGATCACCGGCCCGGATCCCGGAATGTTCTCGATGCCTTCCATCCGCGGCCGGAACATCAGGCGCAGGATCGGTCCGAGCACTGCCTTGATGAGTGCGAGTCGGGACAACGGTTCCTCCGGTGTAGTGGCCGGGCCGGCCGAGCGACGGATTGAGCGGTCCATGCAGGTGAGGACGATACTCGCGGGTACTCGCTGATCGCACATCGGGTTCACGCAGCGGATACACGCTGTTGACGTGTGTTTGCGCCATGTTGGCCCAGATGCCGCCGTCCGGACCGCGGCGCTGCCTACGCTCGGGCCTCGCTCCACAGGTGCCGGACATCATATGCGAGGAGTATTCATGACAGAGCGTGCACAGGCCATTCCCGGACGGCGGACCGTCATGGGCGCGGGAGCCGCCGTACTCGGTACCGCGGCCATCGGCCTGACCGGGGGAACGGCACGGGCCGCCGGGAACACCGCGGAACGCTCCGGTGGCCACGGCGGCGGCCCCGGACACCGCCTCGACCTGCCGGTGCCGACCGTCATCGGACACCGGGGCACCAGCGGATACCGCCCCGAGCACACCCTCGGCTCGTACCGGCTGGCCCTCGACATGGGCGCGCACATCATCGAGCAGGACGTGGTGCCCACCAGGGACGGCCACCTCGTCTGCCGTCACGAGAACGACATCACCGCCACCACCGACGTCTCCGCCCACCCCGAGTTCGCGAGCCGCAGGACCACGAAGACGATCGACGGCATCGCGCTCACCGGCTGGTTCACCGAGGACTTCACCCTCGCCGAACTGAAGACGCTGCGCGCCAAGGAGCGCATCCCGGGCAACCGCCAGAAGAACACGCTGTACGACGGACGCTGGGAGATCCCCACCTTCGAGGAGGTCCTGCGCTGGGCCGACCGCGAGGGCCGCAGGCGCGGGAAGCCGGTCTGGCTGTACGTCGAGACCAAGCACCCCACCTACTTCCGCGGCCTCGGCCTCGGCCTGGAGGAACGGCTCGTCAAGCTGCTGCGCCGCTACGACCGCCACCGCGCCCAGTCGCCGCTGATCCTCCAGTCCTTCGAACCCAGCAGCATCCAGCGGCTGTCGAAGCTCGTCGCCACTCCGCGCGTCGTCCTCCTCTCGGACGCCGGGACCCAGCCCTGGGACTTCACGGCGACCGGAGACCCGCGCACCACCGACGACCTGGTGAAGCCCGCCGGCCTGAAGTGGATGGCGTCCTTCGCCCAGGGCATCGGCCCCACCCTGGACCTGATCATCCCCAAGGACGGCTCCGGCGGGCTCACCGAACCCACCACCCTGGTACGCGACGCGCACGCCCAGGGGCTGATCCTGCACCCCTACACGATGCGCAACGAGAACACCTTCCTGCCCGCCGGCTTCCGGCGCGGCAGCGACCCCAACGCCTACGGGGACGCGTTCGGCGCCTTCGCCACGTACTTCGCGACGGGCATCGACGGGATCTTCTCCGACAACCCGGACACGGCGCTGCTCGCGGCGGCGGACTTCACGGGCAAGTAGCGGGCCCGCCCCGGCCGATGGCCGCCGGCGGCACGGGCCCGTCAGCACCCGGCCGGGCGTGCCCCGGTCGGGTGGTGCCCGACCGGTTCGGCCACCGGCCGGCCCGGAAGCGCGTCGGGTGGGTGCATGACCCTTCTCGATCTTCCCTCGGCGCCGCCCCTCCCGGCCCCCGCAGCCGTCGTCCGGACCCTGTATCCACTGGTCAGCGCGGAGGCCGGCGCCGAGGCGGCGGCCTCCGCCACCGGCGCCGCCATCGACCCCGCCGATCTCGAACAGAGCGTCTGGCTGCGCCTGCTGGAGCGGCTGCCCGAGCAGGGGCCGCCGGCGGACGCCGCCCGCTGGGTGCGGGACACCGTGCGGTGGGAGGCCCGCCGGGCCCGCCGCACCGCCCGGCACGAGCGGCCCTACCGTGACGAGACCGCCCCCGATCCGGCCGGCTGCCCGGAGCGGGCGTTCGCCGGCGCCGACGAACGCCGGGTGCTGCGCGCGGCCGTGGACCGGCTCCCCGACCGCTGCGCACGCCTGCTGAGCGCGCTGCTCGCCCCGAGCGATCCCACCTACCGGGAAATCGCAGGGGAGTTGGGTATGTCACAGGGGAGTTTGGGTCCGATCCGTTCCCGATGCCTGGGATGTCTGCGCAGAATGCTGGCGGCGGAGGTTGTAGCTCCTGAACTGCGGGAAAAGGAGCGGTAGACAACCGGCGGATCAGATGAGCGGGAGGCATGCGCGGATGGGCATGAGCGTGATCATCTCGGCGGCGGGCACACAGGACGCCGAACAGATCTTGAAACTCCAGTACCTCTGTTTTCAGAGCGAGGCGGAGCTGTACGGGAACTACCGGATCGACCCGCTCGTCCAGACCCTCGACTCATTGCGCACCGAAATCGCCACGAACCTGGTGTTCGTGGCACGGCTCGGTGAGGAAGTCGTCGGTTGGGTACGGGGATCAGCGGATCAGGACGGCGTCGGGGAGATCGGGCGGCTCTGCGTCCACCCCCGGCTCCAGGGCCACGGCCTCGGCGCCCGACTGCTGCGGGCGGCGGAGTCCGGACTAGCCGACCAGCGGTCGGCCACCCGCTTCCGGCTGCACACCGGACACCTCAGCGAGAACAACCTGCGGCTCTACCGCCGGGCGGGTTACGCGCCCGTGGGCAACGCCACCGGCCAGGACGGCGTCCGGATGATCCTGCTGGAGAAGGAGGCCTCGGCCGCCGCGTACGTGACCAGCGCCTGATCTCGACCGGCGCTTGATCTCGACCGGCGCCTGACCTCGATCAGCGCTTGACCTCGATCAGCGCTTGACCTCGACCGGCGCCTGAGTGGCGGTCTTCGCTCGGCGCAGCCAGATCATCCCGGTGACCGGCAGGATCACCGGGATGAACAGGTAGCCCGTGCCGAAGTCCGACCAGACGGTGGTGTCCGCGAACGCGGACGGGTCGGCCAGCGTCCACGTCCCCACGATCAGCACCCCGGCGAGCTCGGCGGCGCAGCACACCAGCGCCGTCCTGCGCGCCTTCTCCCCGCCGCGCACCAGCGAATACGTGATGAAGCCGTAGACGAGCGCGGCGACGGCCGACAGCACATAGGCCAGGGGTGCCTTGCCGAAGTCCAGGATCATCTGGACGATCGAACGGGACGCCGCCGCCACGGTGAACACGCCGTAGAACCAGACCAGTACCCGGCCCGGACCGGTTCCCAGGTCGAAGGGCTGCTTCTCGCCGGTGGCTGCCGCGGGGGTGCGATCGGTGTCGGTCACGGTCAGTTTCCCCAGATGTCGTAGAGCCGTACTTCGAGAACGGCCAGCACGACCGCGCCCGCCGCCACCGTCACCGAACCCCACCGGGTCCGCTCGCTCAGTGACAGGAACCCCGCCGCCGGAACGGCGAGGAAGGCCCCGATCAGATACGCGATGAAGATGGTCATGCCCTGTTCCGGCCGCTCGCCGCGGGCCAGCTGCACGATCCCCACCACCAGCTGGGCCAGCGCGAGCACCGAGACCACGGCCATCCCGATGAAGTGCCAGTCCTTGGTCGGCTGGTCCCGGTAGGCGGCGAATCCGCACCAGGCGGCGAGGGCGAGGGCGGCCACGCCGACCGCGATCGTCAGGGCGTCAAGCATGAGCCGAGGGTATTACGGGCCGGACGGCCCGCCGCGTGCGCCCCCGCACCCGGGCGCCGGGGAGGCCGGAGGGCGCGGAGCCGCACGACTGAACGCGGAGCTCCACGCCGGCGCCCTGCCGTACAAGGATCGTGGCCTTGGCCACAGAGCAGGACAGGACCGGACCGGTGATCGATGGTGCCGCCGAGCGCCAGAAACCCACATCAATGCAGGTCACAGCAGTACGGCTGGAAATCTCGATGGCCGGCGGGGCGGCCCTGGAACACCATCCACGCTCGTCCGCTATTCGGACAGCCGGTCCGGGCGGAACGTTACGTCTGTTTTACTTTGGGACATGACCACGACGAGCAGCCGCATCCTTGCGACCGAGGCGATCACGACGCCCGGTGCTCGTTGTATGTGTCGAATGCGCGCCTTCTGAGGGCCCCCGCCCGAGCCTCGCGCCCCAAAGCGAGGACGAGTCTGTCCGAGCACGCTGCCCCGCGGTGACCACCGCGCCGGGCCATGCCGGGACCCCGCTCGAAACGTCCGATCGAACGTCCGAACAGTCTCACCGGACGAATGCCCCGTGCCCGGCGGACACCGCGCCGCGCACTCGACAGTGACGGAAACCCCTGTGATCACCACTACGGGCCTCACGAAGGTCTACCAGTCGCGCGACCGTGAGGTCACCGCTCTGGACGGCGTCGACCTGCATGTCCGCGAGGGCGAGGTGTACGGCGTCATCGGACAGAGCGGCGCCGGAAAATCATCCCTGATCCGCTGCGTCAACCTGCTGGAGCGCCCCACCTCGGGCACCGTGACCGTGGCCGGCCAGGACCTCACGGCCCTCGCGGGCCGGGGCCGCCGGGCCGGAAGGGAACTGCGCGAGGCGCGCAGCCGCATCGGCATGGTCTTCCAGCACTTCAACCTGCTGGCCTCCCGCACCGTGCAGGACAACGTCGAACTCCCGCTGGAGATCCTCGGCGTCGCCGGCCGCGAACGGTCCCGCAAGGCCCTCGAACTCCTCGACCTGGTCGGCCTCTCCGACAAGGCCAGGGCGTACCCCGGCCAGCTCTCCGGCGGCCAGAAGCAGCGCGTCGGCATCGCCCGCGCGCTCGCCGGTGACCCCAAGGTGCTGCTCTCCGACGAGGCGACCTCGGCGCTGGACCCCGAGACCACCCGCTCCATCCTCCAGTTGCTGCGCGACCTCAACCAGCAGCTCGGCCTCACCGTCCTGCTCATCACGCACGAGATGGACGTCGTCAAGACGGTCTGCGATTCCGCCGCGCTGATGCGCGGGGGCCGCGTCGTCGAGTCCGGCACCGTGGGCGAACTGCTCGCCACCCCCGGCTCCGAACTCGCCCACGAACTGTTCCCGGTCGGCGGCAGCGCCTCCGGCCCCGACCGCACGGTCGTCGACGTCACCTTCCACGGCGAGGCCGCCGCCCGGCCGGTGATCTCGCAGCTCTCCCGCACGTACAACATCGACATCTCGATCCTGGGTGCGGCGATGGACACCGTCGGCGGCAAGCAGATCGGCCGGATGCGCATCGAGCTGCCCGGCCGGTTCGAGGAGAACGTCGTGCCCATCGGCTTCCTGCGCGAGCAGGGACTGCAGGCCGAGCTCGTCGAAGACGCGGACGATGCCGACGCCGCTCCTGCCCCCGCCCTGATTCCCGCACCGCTCACCAAGGAGGTGGCGAAGTGACCTGGTCCGAAATGCAGCCGCTGCTGACGCAGGGCACCGTCGACACCCTCTACATGGTGCTGTGGTCGGCGGCCGTCACCGTCCTGGTCGGACTGCCGCTCGGCGTCCTGCTCGTCCTCACCGACAAGGGCGGACTGCTGCGGAACACCCCGGTGAACAAGATCATCGGCGTGATCGTGAACATCGGCCGCTCGCTGCCGTTCATCATCCTGCTGATCGCCCTGATCCCCTTCACCACCTGGGTCGTCGGCACCTTCATCGGCCCGACCGCGATGATCGTGCCGCTCGCCGTCGGCGCCATCCCGTTCTTCGCCCGGCTCGTCGAGACGGCGGTCCGCGAGGTCGACCACGGGCTCGTCGAGGCCGTCCAGTCCATGGGCGGATCCATCCCGACGATCGTCCGCAAGGTCCTGCTGCCGCAGGCGCTGCCGTCCCTCGTCTCCGGTGTCACCACCACCGTCATCGTGCTCATCGGCTACTCCGCGATGGCCGGCGCGGTCGGCGGCGAAGGACTCGGCTCCAAGGCCGTCACCTACGGATTCCAGCGCTTCGACAACCGGTTCATGCTCATCACCGTCGCGCTGCTGATCGTCATCGTGACCGTGATCCAGCTGATCGGCGACGGAGCCGTACGCCTGCTGGCCCGCCGGGGCCGCACCACCTCCTGAGACTTTCCCTCCCCACAGCCCGCACTCCTTGTCCGGGCGTACCACCATCACCATCCGAAAGAGGCACTCTTCGTGCGCAAGAACATCAAGATCACCGCAGCTGCCGCCGCCACCGCCGCCCTCGCCTTCGGCCTCACCGCCTGCGGCACGGACTCCGACCCGGCGCCCAAGAGCGACACCGGCGCCAAGGCCGACACCTCCAAGGCTCTCGTCGTCGCCGCGTCACCGACGCCGCACGCCGACATCCTGAACTTCGTCAGCAAGAACCTGGCGGACAAGGCCGGCCTCAAGCTGGAGGTCAAGGAGTTCACGGACTACGTCCTGCCGAACACCGCCACCGAGACCGGCCAGGTCGACGCCAACTTCTTCCAGCACCAGCCCTACCTCGACGACTTCAACGAGAAGAACAACACCCACCTGGTCTCCGTCGCCACCGTGCACCTGGAGCCCCTCGGCCTCTACTCCAAGAAGGTCAAGGACCTGGCCGACATCAAGCCGGGCCAGACCATCGCCGTACCGAACGACACCACCAACGAGGGCCGGGCGCTCCAGCTGCTCGCGGGCAACGGCCTGATCACCCTCAAGGACGGCGTCGGCACCAGCGCCAAGCTGAGCGACATCACCGACAAGAAGGGCCTCAAGTTCAAGGAGCTGGAGGCCGCGACCGTCCCCCGCGCCCTGAACGACGTCGACGCCGCCGTCATCAACGGCAACTACGCCATCGAGGCCAAGCTCAAGCCCGCCAAGGACTCCCTGGCGCTCGAAAAGGCCGACGGCAACCCGTACGCCAACATCGTCGCCGTGAAGAAGGGCAACGAGAAGGACGCCCGCGTCCAGAAGCTCGTGAAGCTCCTCCACTCCGACGAGGTCAAGAAGTTCATCGAGGACAGCTACCAGGGCTCGGTCATCCCGGCCTTCGGTTCCGCAGCCAAGTCCTGACCCCGGCACGGCACTTGCCCGACGAGCCCCGCACACCCGGCCCGGGTGCGCGGGGCTCCGTCGTGCGGACCCGCCCATGCACAGGGCCCGCCCGATGCTGCATGCTGTGCCTTTACACGGTCTTCGGCATGGAGCTGCGCATGACTTCCACCTTTCCGGACATCTCCATCAGCACGGATCGGTTGGTGCTGCGCCCCTTCGACATGGCGGACGTCCCCGCGTACATCGAGATGATGAACGACGAACTCGTCACCGCCTGGACCGAGGCGCCCCACCCCTACACCCAGGTCGACGCCGAACGCTGGGTCCGCAGGATCGCCCCCGCGCAGCGCACCAAGGGCGACGGCATCGTCTTCGCCGTCACCGAGTTCCTCACCCAGCGCCTCGTCGGCTCGGTCCGGCTGCACAACACCGACTGGCGGACCCTGGCCACCGAGGTCGCCTACATCACCGCCCCCTGGGCGCGCGGCGAGGGATACGCCACCGAGTCCGTGCTGGCGCTCGCCCAGTGGCTCTTCCGCGACCAGGGCTTCGAGCGGATAGAGCTGCGCACCGCCGCCGACAACACCGCCTCCCAGCAGGTCGCGCAGAAGCTCGGCTGCATCAGTGAGGGAATCCTGCGCAACGCCCGCATAGCCCGCTCACAGACCGAGGACGGAGGATGGGCCGACATCAGAACCGATCTGATCGTCTGGGGCCTGCTTCCCGAGGACCTGGAGGGAGTCGCCGAGCAGCTCGCCGACGCCGGTGGATACGGTACGTACAACGACTGGAACTGACCCTTCCCGGCCCGGCGCCGCACCGGCACGCACCAGGTGATCCCGCCGTGACCGCCTCGGGGCGACCAGCCCCGCCTGCACCAACTCCAGGAGACTGACAACAGATGGCCGACCGGGTCACAGTGATCGGCTGGGACGGCTCACCACTGACCAGAGCGGCCACCGCCGCGCTCTCGGCCGCCACGCTCGTCGCCGGAGCAGCCCACCATCTCGCACTGCCCGAGGTGCCGCACACCGCGGAACGGATCCGGCTCGGCTCGATCGACCTGGCCGCCCGGCGGATCGCCGGCCACCGCGGCAGCGCCGTGGTCCTCGCCGACGGCGACCCGGGATTCTTCGGAGCCGTACGCAGCCTGCGCGCCCCCGAACACGGCCTCGAAGTCGAAGTGGTGCCCGCGGTCTCCTCCGTCGCCACCGCCTTCGCCCGCGCCGGTATGCCGTGGGAGGACGCCCAGACCGTCGTCGCCCACCCCCGCACCCTGCGCCGCGCGGTGAACGTCTGCCGCGCCCACCACAAGGTCGCCGTCCTCACCTCGCCCGGCGCCGGACCGGCCGAACTCGCTCTGCTGCTCGAAGGCGTCCACCGCACGTTCGTCATCTGCGAGGAACTCGGCACCGCCCGCGAACAGGTCACCGTCGTCACCTCCGAGAAGGCCGCCGACCACGTCTGGCGCGACCCCAACGTCGTCATCGTCATCGGCGGCGGCCCCGAACGACGGGCCGACGGAGCGTGGATCGCGGGCCGCCACCCCGCCTACCCCCAGGGCGTACGGGGCTGGGCGCTGCCCGCCGGCGCCTACCGGGGCGACGGCCCGGACCCGGCGGGGGAGAGCGGCGAGGGCGAGTCCCCGGGGCTGCGCGCCGCACAACTCGCCCACCTCGGGCCCCGGACCGGCGACCTGGTCTGGGACATCGGCTCCGGCAGCGGGGCCCTGGCCGTGGAGGCGGCCCGGTTCGGCGCTGCGGTCCTGGCCGTGGACGGCGACCCGGACGCCTGCGCCCGTACCGCAGCGGCGGCACGGGCCTTCGGGGTCCAGCTCCAGGTGGTCGAGGGGCGCGCCCCGCACGTGCTGGAACGGCTGCCCGAGCCCGATGTCGTACGGATCGGGGGCGGCGGTGTCCCCGTCGTCACCGCCGTGGCCGACCGCAGGCCGGAGCGGATCGTGACCCATGCCTCCACCCGGGACGAGGCCGAGGCCCTGGGCGCCGCCCTCGCCGAGAACGGATACACGGTCGCCTGCTCGCTCCTGCAGTCCGTCGAACTCGACACGTCCGCATGGTCGGAGCGCGAACGCTCGGTCGTCTTTCTGCTGTCCGCACTACGGTCGGACCTCGCCCCCTGACCCTGCCGGCACACGGCGGGAGGTAGGCTGGCCGATCGTTGCACCGCGCCCGGATCATCGTCGCTTCGTTCGTCAATGTCCGGAAAAGGGGACCGTTTTGGCCCTCGTTGTGGTACGGCAGTACCGGGGGACGCGCAACGTGGCGCAGTCCACAGCGAGCCGTGGCGAAATGAGCTGCCGCGGCGGCGAACGACCGCGAGAATGCAGTATGTCCGCGACCGTTTCGTGCCGCGCGGCGCGCCCGCTCGTTCCACTGGACGAGCGCCTGTGTGCCGTGTTCGGGCGTCCCGGGCGAAGGGCCGAAGGAGCACTGACGATGGGCGAGGGGTACGCATGAGTGACACCGGCCAGATCCCGGGCGAGGGACTGCCGGAGAACGCAGGCATGGTGGAGCAGCCGGGCGTCCCCGCCCCGGACGCCTACACCTTCCTCGATCCCTCCGAGCACACGTCCGAGGACGATGACCTTCTGCTGATGCCGAGCCCCCAGGGTGCCTGGAGCGAGCCGCAGGCCGTCCCGGTGTCCGGCCAGTTCCCGGACGGCACGGCCACGCAGGCCCCCGTACCCGAGCAGGGCGGCTACCAGCCCCGGCCCGCCGCGCAGCACGAGTCCCGGCTGCCGGGCGACAACCCGGCACAGAACCAGGGCCCGGCTCAGACCCAGGGCCCGGTGCAGCTCCAGGAGCAGCAGGCCCAGGCCCAGGCCCCGGTCCAGGTTCCGGCGTACGCCATGCAGGCTCCCGCCGAGCCGCTGCCGCAGACCGGCCGGGGAACCCACGAGTCCGGCGGCCGCGACTCGGGCGCCGTCGACCTCAGCGGCGTACGCATCCCCTCGCCCGTCCCCGCACCGGCGCAGGCCCAGGTGCCGGTGGCCCAGACCCAGGCGCCCGTGCGCCGGCCGCTGCACCGCGGCCCGGCCTCGCCCGAGTCGGGACCGGCCTACGGCGGAACGTCGGGCGGCGGCGTGGTCCGTTCGCTGGCCGACCGGGGCCCGGCGGGCGTGCGGCAGGCCCCGGCGCCCGCTCCGGCGCCCGCGCCCGCACGGCACGCGGGACCGGCCACCGCCGAGCCCGAGTACTTCGAGATGACGGCCGAGGAGTCGGCCGCCCTGCCGGGCCCGCAGCTCGGCGAGATTCCGCCGCAGGGCGGTAACGAGTGGGCGGCCCAGGCACCGCAGCAGGCCGCCGCACCGGTCGCGGCGGAAGCGGAAGCGGCGACTGTGGAACCGGTGACTGCGGAAGCGGCGACTGCGCAGGCGCAGCCAGCAGAAACGGTCGTCCCGGAGCCGGCTGCTGCCGAGCCCGTGCCGGCGGCGCAGCCTTCGGAGCCCGCCGCGGCCGCACAGCCCGTCGAGCCCGCGCCGGTCCTGGCCGAGGAGCCCGCCCCCGTACCGGTGCCGGCCGAGATCCTGGCGGAGCTTCCGGCCGAGGCCCCGATGGAGACGGCACCGGCACCGGTTGAGGCTGTCGTCGACGCGGCGCCCGCTGAAGCGGCGCCGGCCGAGGCGGCACCCGTCGATGAGGCTCCGGCCGACGTGGCTCCGGCGGACGTGGCACCGGTCGAGCCGGCCGCCCCGCACCTGGCCCCGGCGCCCGTCGTCGAGCAGCCGGTGGAGCCCGTCGCGGTCGTGGAGGCCGCGCCCGAGGCGCAGGCGATCGCCATGGAGCCCGTGGCGGTCGAGGCGCCGGAGATCGCCGAGACGGCCGTTGCGGAGCCCGCGGCCGAACTGGAGACAGCGCCGGAGCCGGAGCCCGAAACCGGCCCCGAGGTCATCGAGACCCCGGACCTGACGGGCGGCACCGACACCGCTCCGGCACAGATGCCGGAGGCCGAGCAGGCCGCCGAACCGGCTGAACCGGTCGTACCGCAGAACGCCCCGGAGCCCGTACAGGCAGAGGCCGTACAGCCGGAGCCCGTACAGCCGGAAGCCGTGAACGGCACGCAGGCTGCGGACGCACCCGAAGCACCCGAAGCACCCGAAGCATCCGAAACGGCCGAAGCGCCCGAAGCGGCCGACGTTCCGGAGGCCGCGGCGGCGGAGGCCGAAGAGGTGCTCGTCACCTCGCCGCCCGCCCCCGGCTACGACGACGCCGAGCGCGAGGCCGTACTGCGCGTCATGCGGGAACGCCGCGACATCCGCAACGGTTTCCGCAGCGACCCGATCCCGCACGAGGTCCTGCTGCGCGTCCTGGAAGCCGCGCACACCGCGCCCAGCGTCGGGCACTCGCAGCCCTGGGACTTCGTCGTCATCCGTTCCGCGGAGACCCGCCGTTCCATGCACGAACTGGCGCAGCGCCAGCGTGACGCGTATGCCAAGTCGCTCCCCAAGGCACGGGCGAAGCAGTTCAAGGAACTGAAGATCGAGGCGATCCTCGACACCCCGGTCAACATCGTCGTCACCGCCGACCCCACCCGCGGCGGCCGTCACACCCTCGGCCGGCACACCCAGCCGCAGATGGCCCCGTACTCCTCGGCGCTCGCCGTCGAGAACCTGTGGCTCGCCGCCCGCGCCGAGGGGCTCGGTGTCGGCTGGGTCAGCTTCTTCGACGAGCGCGAGATGGTCCGTTCCCTCGGCCTGCCCGAGCACCTCGAAGTCGTCGCGTACCTGTGTGTCGGTTACGTGGACGAGTTCCCGGAGGAGCCCGAGCTGATGCAGGCGGGCTGGTCCAAGCGCCGCCCGCTGTCGTGGGTCGTCCACGAGGAGACGTACGGCCGCCGCGCCCTGCCCGGCGAGGAGCCGCACGACCTGTTGCAGGAGACCATCTCCAACATCCGGCCCCTGGACGCCAAGGCACTCGGTGAGGCCTGGGAGCGCCAGAAGCGGATGACCAAGCCGGCCGGTGCGCTCGGCATGCTGGAGATCATCTCGGCGCAGCTGTCCGGGCTCTCCCGGATCTGCCCGCCGCCGATCCCGGAGCCCGCGGCCGTCGCGATCTTCGCGGGCGACCACGGGGTGCACGCCCAGGGCGTCACAGCCTGGCCCCAGGAGGTGACCGCCCAGATGGTCGCCAACTTCCTCGGCGGCGGCGCGGTCTGCAACGCCTTCGCGGCCCAGGTCGGCGCCGAGGTGTGCGTGGTCGACGTCGGGGTGGCCTCGGAGCTGCCCGCGACGCCCGGCCTGCTGCCCCGCAAGGTGCGCGCCGGGACGGCCGACTTCACGACCGGCCCCGCACTCACCCGCGAGGAGGTCCTCGCGGCGATCGAGGTCGGTATCGAGACCGCCCGCGATCTGGTCGCGGCGGGCAACAAGGGCCTGCTCACCGGCGAGATGGGCATCGCCAACACCACGGCGTCGGCCGCCCTGATCTGTGTGTACACCGGGATGGACGCGGCAGAGGTGACCGGTCGCGGTACCGGCATCAACGACGAGATGCACGCCCGCAAGGTCGATGTGGTGCGCCGCGCGCTCGACCTGCACCAGCCGGACCCGGCCGATCCGATCGGCGTACTCGCGGCCGTCGGCGGCCTGGAGCACGCCGCGATGGCGGGGTTCCTCCTCGGCGGGGCCTCGCTCCGTACGCCGGTCATCCTCGACGGCGTCAGCGCGGGCGCCGCGGCCCTGGTGGCACGCGCCATCGCACCGGAAGCCCTGGCGGCCTGCATCGCCGGCCACCGCAGTGCCGAGCCCGGCCACGTCGCCGCGCTCAACAAGCTGGGCCTGCGGCCGCTGGTCGACCTGGACCTCCGTCTGGGCGAGGGGACCGGCGCACTGCTGGCGCTGCCGATCGTGCAGAGCGCGGCCCGCGCGATGCACGAGGTGGCGACGTTCGACTCGGCGGGCGTCACGGAGAAGTAGCGGCGCGGCCGCGGGGGTTTCGGGGGCGCCGCCCCCGGACCCCCGCTCCTCAATCGCCGGAGGGGCTCAAGGCCGGCCCCGCCGGAGCCCGCCCACCCCGTATCGTGAATCCCGCCCCACAACCCCGCACGTCACAGCCGCTCCATCGCCGAAGCGGCCCGCACACCGCACCGCACGAGGAGCCCGCACAGCCATGGCCGAGCACGCCGTTCACCCCGCGTACCCCGTCGGACTGCGCCTGAGCGGACGCCGCGTAGTCGTCGTCGGTGGCGGCCAGGTCGCGCAGCGCCGCCTCCCCGCCCTCATCGCCGCCGGGGCCGACATCGTCCTCGTGTCACCGTCCGCCACCCCCTCCGTCGAGGCGATGGCGGATGCGGGCGAGATCCGCTGGGAGCGCCGGACGTACGCCGACGGGGACCTGACGGACACCTGGTACGCGCTCATCGCGTCCGACGACACCGCTGCCAACGACGCCGCCTCCGCCGAGGCCGAGCGCACCCGCACCTGGTGCGTCCGCAGCGACGACGCGGACGCCGCCACCGCCTGGACCCCCGCCACCGGCCGCAGCGAGGGCATCACCGTCGCCGTGCTCACCACGGACGGGCAGGGCCGCGACCCGCGCCACTCCGCCGCCGTCCGCGACGCCATCGTCGAGGGCCTGCGCGACGGCACCCTCGCCGCACCCCACCACCGCACCCGGACCCCCGGCGTCGCCCTGGTCGGCGGCGGCCCCGGCGACCCCGACCTGATCACCGTCCGCGGCCGCCGCCTCCTCGCCGAGGCCGACGTCGTCATCGCCGACCGGCTCGGCCCGCGCGACCTGCTGGACGAACTCCCCCCGCACGTCGAGGTGATCGACGCCGCCAAGATCCCGTACGGCCGCTTCATGGCGCAGGAGGCGATCAACAACGCGCTGATCGAGCACGCCAAGGCGGGCAAGGCCGTCGTCCGGCTCAAGGGCGGCGACCCGTTCGTCTTCGGGCGCGGCATGGAGGAGGCCCAGGCGCTCGCCGCCGAGGGCATCGCGTGCACCGTCGTCCCCGGCATCTCCAGCTCGATCTCGGTGCCGGGCGCGGCCGGTATCCCGGTGACCCACCGCGGGGTCGCCCACGAGTTCACCGTGGTCAGCGGCCATGTCGCCCCCGACGACGAGCGTTCGCTGGTCGACTGGGCGGCCGTCGCCCAGCTTCGCGGCACCCTGGTCCTCCTGATGGCCGTCGACAAGATCGGCGCCATCGCCCGTGCGCTCATCGCCCACGGCAAGTCCCCCGAAACCCCGGTCGCACTGGTCCAGGAAGGGACCACGGCCGCTCAGCGCCGCGTCGACGCGACGCTCGCGACCGTCGCCGAGCGGGCCGCGGCGGAGGAAGTGCGCCCGCCGGCCGTCATCGTCATCGGCGACGTCGTCGCGGTCGGCCCCACCGCCGCGGCACCCACCGCCGAGTGACCATCGGTAGCGGATCTTCCTCCAGACCGTTGGCACCACACACCGGACAAGGCAGTATCAACCTGTGGCTGATCTCATCACCGTCGATGACCCCGACGACCCCCGACTGCGCGACTACACCGGCCTGACCGACGTCGAGCTGCGGCGCAGGCGAGAGCCCGCCGAGGGCCTCTTCATCGCCGAGGGCGAGAAGGTGATCAGACGCGCCAGGCAGGCCGGGTACGAGATGCGGTCCATGCTGCTGTCGGCGAAGTGGGTCGACCTGATGCGCGACGTCATCGACGAGGTCCCGGCCCCCGTGTACGCGGTCAGCCCGGAGCTCGCCGAGCGTGTCACCGGCTACCACGTGCACCGCGGCGCCCTCGCCTCGATGCAGCGCAAACCCCTGCCGGCCGCCGACGAGCTGCTGCGCACCACCCGCCGCGTGGTCGTCATGGAGGCCGTCAACGACCACACGAACATCGGTGCGATCTTCCGCAGCGCCGCCGCCCTCGGCATGGACGCCGTCCTGCTCTCCCCGGACTGCGCCGACCCGCTGTACCGGCGCTCCGTCAAGGTCTCGATGGGCGCGGTCTTCGCCGTCCCGTACGCCAGGCTCGACACCTGGCCCAAGGCTCTGGAGACCGTACGGGAGGCGGGCTTCAAGCTGCTGGCCCTGACGCCCGACGAGAAGGCCAGCAGCATCGAGGAGGCGGCGCCGCACCGGATGGACCAGGTGGCCCTGATGCTCGGGGCCGAGGGCGACGGACTGTCCACCCAGGCCCTCGTCGCCGCCGACGAATGGGTGCGCATCCCGATGGCCCACGGCGTCGACTCGCTGAACGTGGGCGCGGCGGCCGCGGTCGCCTTCTACGCGGTCGCCACCGGCCGCCCGGAGAGCTGAGCCCCGTGTTCTAGAGGCCCCGGCGGGGGCTACTGCCCGTCCTGGCCCTGGGACTGGCCCTGACCCGGGTTCTGGCCGTGGCTCGCGCCCAGGCCGCGTGCCGGCCCCTGGCAGCCCTGGGCCGCCGCGATGCCCAGCGCCACCAGCAGCGTCACCACGACGAAGACGACGAGCCGCTGCCGCAGCAGCCGGGGGTTGGCGGGACGCCGTCCGGTCGAGGTGGTACGGGTTCCGGGCCGAGTGCCCGGCCTGCCGTTCGTCCCCTTCGCACCCTGCGGCCGCTTGCCGGAACCCGTCGTACCGCGCGGCTGCCGGTCCCGCCGTGATCCCCCGGTGCGGGGCGCGGCGGGACGCGGCGGAGCGGTCTGCCGGTTCTGCGGGCGCGACACCGGGGCGGGTCCGACCGCACGGCGGGTCTGCTGCTCGGTGTACGGGCCGTCGAGACGGCCCGTCGGCCGGTCCGCCTCGTGCGCGGAGCGCTGCGCCGGCGGCCGGCTCTCGTGCAGCCCCTGTGCCTCCCGCGCCGCGATCTCCTTGAGCCGCATGGAGAGTTGGAGCGTGCTCGGCCGCTCCTCCGGGTCCTTCGCCAGACAGGCGCTCACCAGCGGTGCGAGCGCGTCGTGCACGTCGTACAACTGCGGTTCCTCGTGCACCACGCGGTAGAGCATCACCTCGGAACTGCCGTGCCCGAAAGGCGAATCGGCCATCGCCGCGTACGCCAGCGTGGCGCCGAGCGAGAAGACGTCCGTCGCGGGCGTCACCGCCGCGCCCCGCACCTGCTCGGGCGCGAGGAACCCCGGCGAACCCACCGCCGTACCGACGTGCGTGAGGGTGGACGCCCCGGTCGCCCAGGCGATCCCGAAGTCGATGATGCGCGGGCCCTTGGGGGAGAGGAGGATGTTCGACGGCTTCAGGTCACGGTGGACGACACCCGCCTCGTGCACCGCCACCAGGCCCTCGGAGAGCGCCGCCCCGATCGAGGCCACCTCGGCGGCCGACAGCGGACCCTCCTCGGCCACCTTGTCGTGCAGCGAGGGCCCCGGGACGTACTGCGTGGCGAACCACGGGCGCTCCGCCTCCAGATCGGCGGCGACCAGCCGGGCCGTGCAGCCGCCGCGGATCCGCCGGGCGGCGGACACCTCGCGGGCGAACCGCGAACGGAACTCCTGGTCCTCCGCCAGATCCGGGCGGATCACCTTGAGCGCCACCCGCTGGCCGCGCCGGTCCGAACCGAGGTAGACGACGCCCATGCCGCCCGCCCCGAGCCGCCGGTGCAGCCTGAACGAACCGACGACACGCGGGTCCTCGCGCCGGAGCCGCATCATCGCCATGTCTGCCCATCCCCGCTGCCTGGTCCGCCTGACGAGGCACAGCTTACGTACCCGCCGCCCGGGGTGCTCAGAGGCCGCGCCCTCGCCGGCGAATCGATTGTCAGTGCCGGGTGGGAAACTTGAGGAGTGGTCAGGGAGCCGCGGATCCAGGCTCCCGGGCCCGTGCGAGATCTCAAAGGTCCGTCGCAGAAGGGGGATTGGATCAGTGAAGGGCGATCGAGTCGAGATAGTCGTGGACGCCGGGGACACGACCCGTACCTACGAAGTGGTGGCCTCCAGAGCAGGCCGCAGGGTGGAGACAGCGGTCCGCCGAGGGGTGGTCGAAGTGAGTGAAGTCACCAGGAGCGGATCAGTGGTGCGCACCGCCCGCTTCATGGCGACCAGGGTGCTCGCCCTGGTCGAACAGCCAGTACCCAGGGAGGACGCCTCCGAGCGTCCCCTCGGGGATGACCCCAGGGTCCGTTAGGCCCGTCTCCACCCAGGGGAGTACGCCGACTACCCACGGCTCATCCTCCGGGAGGCCCGGCATTCGGTACGCGGGCATGACGCCGCCCGTCCGCCGAATCCCTAATGTTGAAGTCATGCGGCGGGCGTCGCACTCGTCCCCCGAGGCCAAACGCCCGCCGCTCCACATCAGGTCAGGAGAGGAACCATGGCGGACACGGCAGCGCGGACCATCGGCCGCACGCGGGGACGCAGGGCTTACGCCGCGTTCGGCAGCCGTCCGTCGTCCGGCAAGCGCCACCCGCTGGTGGCGACAGCCATGGTTCTTCCTCTGGCGGCCCTGCTCGCAGTCGTCTTCGGCGGCTGGGAAGCGGTGGTCACACAGGCGTCGTCCGTGGGCGTGATGCTGGGGCGCTGAGCGGCGCCCCGGGTCCGGAAGAGCGGTTCGGACCGGGACATCCGGCCAACAACCCCGTGGGGACGGGGGTGCGGCGGACGGCAGCGTTTGTCCGGTCAGCTGGGGAGCTGACCGGACATCGCGCTGTCCGGGGTCCTTACGGCGACCGCGGGGTCACCGGCTGCGGCCGCCCTGCGTACGCTCCTCGGCGGACCCGGCGTCGGCCAGGCCCGCAGATCCCGCGCCACCGGGGGAGACCGTGACGACCGCAGTCATACGTGCGCTGGGCGCCCTCGCCCACGGAGCCGCCCATGCCCATGCCCATGCCCCGGCAGACTGCGACTGCCCGCCGCCGGTTGTGCTCGCGGACCGGCCGGACGGCACCGTGGTCCGCAGCGGCCCGGTCGTCGCCAAGGCCCACGCTCCCGGCACGGACACCGCCGCCCTGGCCGTACGCCTGCGGCTGGCGGCCCGCCCCGGCCTGGCGGACATCCTGCTCGCACCCCTGCCCGTAGGCCGTGTCCGCGAAGTCCCCACGCCCTCCGCGCGTACGACGGGGCTTCGCGGGCACGACCCAGCGCCCCCGACGGCCCCGGTGAGGGCCGCCACGCCCTCCGCCGCCCCGTCGCCGTACCTCACCGAGCTCCACGGCCGCCCGGTCACCCTGTGGCCCCACGGGGAGCCCGTGGACCCGGCCGACCCGGACGCGGCACCGTGGGAGGAGGCCGCCGTGCTCCTGGCGCGCCTCCACAGCACCGAGCTCCCGGCTTCCGCGCCCGTGCGTGAGCGGCCTCCCGGCCCTGCGGCCGGGTGGTCGCGCGGGCTCCCCGTGATGCGGGGGCCGGCGAAGGCGGCTCTGGCCGTGGACCGGATGCGCGGGGCGAGTCCGGGGCATCCGTCCGTCGCGCCCGTGCTCGCGGCCTGGCGGCGGCTGCCCGCCTGGGCCCGCGACGAGGCACCCGCCCCCGCGCACCGCTCGCGCTTCCTGTGCCACGGCGATCTCCACCTGGGCCAGCTCGTCCGGTACCCCGCCCCGCGCGGCCACTGGCTGCTGATAGATGTGGACGACGCGGGCATCGGCGACGCCACCTGGGACCTGGCCCGGCCCGCGGCCTGGTACGCGGCCGGACTGCTGCCGCCCGACGTGTGGTTCCGTTTCCTGGACGCCTACCGGGCCGCCGGCGGCCCCGCGCTGTCCGCCGAGGGCGACCCCTGGCCCGAGTTGGACGTCGCCGCCCGCGCCCTGACCGTACAGACCGCGGCACTGGCCCTCGCCAAGTCCGCGGCGGAGGCGAGGGATCCGGATGAGGCGGAACAGATGATGATCGAGGCCTGTGCCCGAATTGCCGCTCTCCCACCCGAGTTGGCCGCCGAGCACGCGTCGTAGGGTGAACCGACCGTCGGCGGGCACGCGTTCCGGCGACGGCTAACCGACGGCGAGGAGTGAGCCCGAACATGCAGTGTCCCAAGTGCCACGCACCGATGCACACGTACAACCGCAACGGCATTCAGATCGAGCAGTGCAGCGGCTGCCGGGGGATATTCCTGGACTACGGCGAGCTGGAGTCCCTGACCCGCATGGAAGCGCAGTGGACGCAGCAGGCCCCGCCCCCGCCGCCTGCTCCGCAGGCCTACCCGGCCGCCCCCGCGCCCGCCTGGGGTGCCCCGCAGCAGCAGCATTACGGCGGTCACCACGGCCACTACCGGCAGAAGAGCTTCGGCCGGATGCTCTTCTCGTCCTGAGCCGGTTCGCCCCGCGCCGCGGTCCGGACGGGTGCCGTCCGGACCGCGGCACGGCCGCGCGCGGCAACGACGAAGCCCCGGTCGTCGAGACGACCGGGGCTTCGGGCTGTGCGCGATACTGGGATTGAACCAGTGACCTCTTCCGTGTCAGGGAAGCGCTCTCCCGCTGAGCTAATCGCGCAGGGTGACCCTGCGTGTACTGCGTGCGCGATACTGGGATTGAACCAGTGACCTCTTCCGTGTCAGGGAAGCGCTCTCCCGCTGAGCTAATCGCGCGGGGGTCCTTGCGGACCGGTGGACGATACTGGGATTGAACCAGTGACCCCTTCCGTGTCAGGGAAGTGCTCTCCCGCTGAGCTAATCGTCCTTGGAGGTGGAGACGGGATTTGAACCCGTGTAGACGGCTTTGCAGGCCGTTGCCTCGCCTCTCGGCCACTCCACCAGGGATGGGGGTTCGGGAAGGATCCCCCACCTTCTGCGAGCGGACGACCAGGTTCGAACTGGCGACCTCAACCTTGGCAAGGTTGCGCTCTACCAACTGAGCTACGTCCGCATGTCGGTTCCGGTTCACTTGCGCGTCCCGGCGACGTGATGAACTCTAGCGGATTCCGGGGCCAGTACAAAAACGCGTTTGTGCAGCGTGCGCAGGTGCACCCGCCCCGGGGCAGGTCACCGCGGGCCGTCCTAGGGCCTGTATTGGGTTGTCACGTGGAGGAAGGAGCGGGGCTGGGTGCGTGCGATCGCGAGGCGCCGGAGCGTCCTTGTAGCGGAGCTACCAGGGCGTTTCGGCAACGCTGCGAGTGTGCGTGCCCAGCCCCGTGACGCCGCGGGACAACCCAATACAGGCCCTAGACTCACCGACGTGCACGACCTTGCCCCAATGGCCCGCTTCGGCGGCCTCGTCGCCTCCGATCTGCAGGATGTGACCAGCGATCCCGCGGCCCT
Organism: Streptomyces sp. NPDC048671; assembly: GCF_055587045.1. Taxonomy (NCBI): domain Bacteria; kingdom Bacillati; phylum Actinomycetota; class Actinomycetes; order Kitasatosporales; family Streptomycetaceae; genus Streptomyces; species Streptomyces sp. NPDC048671. The sequence continues at coordinate 336,006 of NZ_JBVJHB010000009.1, forward strand.
CGACTCGTCCGGCTTCTGGGCCGTGTCCGCCGATTTCGAGGGCCGGCTCGTCTGTGCCCGCTTCGCCACCGTACGCACCGCCGCCGTGCCCGCCCCGGTGCGGGGTGCCTGGCGCGGGCCCGCCGCCGGTGACTGGAATTCGTCCCTGGACCGCGCCGCGTACACCGCCGGTGTCCGCCGCATCCGTGAGTACATCGCGGCGGGCGAGGTCTACCAGGCCAACCTCTGCCGGGTGATGACGGCCCGGCTGCCCGACCCGGCAGCGGCGGACGTGGACGCCCTCACCTCGCTGCTGGCGCGCGGCAACCCCGCTCCGTACGCAGGAACGATTCGGCTGCCCGCGCACGGCGTGGAGATCGCGACCGCGTCCCCCGAGCTGTTCCTCCACAGGGACGGCCGCGCGGTCGAGTCCGGGCCGATCAAGGGCACCGGCCGTACCGAGGACGATCTGCTGGAGAAGGACCACGCCGAGAACGTGATGATCGTCGACCTGGTCCGCAACGACCTCGGACGGGTCTGCGCCACCGGATCGGTCGGCGTTCCCGAACTCTGCGCGGTCGAGAAGCACCCGGGCCTCGTCCACCTCGTCTCCACGGTGCGCGGCGTGCTGGCCGAGGGGGCCGGCTGGCCGGAGCTCCTCGCCGCCGCCTTCCCGCCCGGCTCGGTCACCGGCGCCCCGAAATCCAGTGCGCTGAGGATCATCGCGGAACTGGAGACCGTCCCGCGCGGCCCGTACTGCGGCGGCATCGGCTGGGTGGACGCCGACCGCGCCACCGCCTCGCTCGCCGTGGGCATCCGCACCTTCTGGACCGACCGCACCGGGGCCACCCCGGTCCTGCGCTTCGGCACCGGCGCCGGCATCACCTGGGGCTCGGATCCGGAACGCGAATGGGACGAGACCGAACTCAAGGCGTCCAGGCTGCTCGCGGTAGCGTCGGGCGCATACGAAGCAACCGGAAGGACCGCACCATGAAGATCTGGGTCAACGGCGAACTGCGCGCCGCCGATGACGCCCGGGTGTCCGTGCTCGACCACGGGCTCACCGTGGGCGACGGCATCTTCGAGACGGTCAGGACCACCGACGGCCGGCCCTTCGCCCTCACCCGGCATCTCGACCGGCTGGCCCGCTCCGCCCGTGGCCTCGGTCTGCCGGCGCCCGACCAGGACGAGGTACGCCGGGCCTGCGCCGCCGTCATCGAGGCCAACCCGGCCGCCCTCGGCCGGCTGCGGATCACCTACACCGGAGGGATCTCGCCGCTCGGCTCCGACCGCGGCACGGCCGGCCCCGGTCTGGTCGTCGCCCTCGGGGAGGTGAAGCGCCGCCCGGACACCACGGCGGTCATCACCGTCCCCTGGACGCGCAACGAACGCGGCGCGCTCGCCGGGCTCAAGACCACCTCGTACGCGGAGAACGTCGTCGCGCTCGCCCGCGCCCACGAGCGGGGCGCCACCGAGGCGCTCTTCGCCAACACCGTCGGACAGCTCTGCGAGGGCACCGGGTCCAATGTCTTCGTCGTCCTCGACGGGCAGCTGCACACCCCGCCGGTCGCCTCCGGCTGCCTGGCCGGGATCACCCGCGCGCTGGCGGTGGAGTGGACCGGGGCGCAGGAGACCGAGCTGCCGTTCGACGTCCTGGAACGGGCCGAGGAGATCTTCCTGACCTCCACCCTCCGCGACATCCAGTCCGTCCACCGGGTCGACGGCAGGGAGCTGACCGGCGGCCCCGGACCGGTGACCACCAAGGCCATGAGCATCTTCGACGAGCGGGCCGGCAACGACCTGGACCCGTAGGACCTGTCGTCGAACTGCCTTCGTCGCCCGCGAAAATACGAGGGATAACCGTAAAAGCGGATGACGGTTCGGCGTGCGGGGGATAGAAATCCCCTGATGACCACGACACTCCGGCCCTCCGGGCCGATCCAGCAAGGCGCCGACGGCGCACAGCACCGCGCGTACGACGTCTGCGACAACGGGCGGCCCGTCGGCGCCGTCGAGATCGGCATGGAGCCGCGGTCGGCCGGTGCGGCGGGCCTGCTGCGGTCCCTGCGGATCGACGAACCCGTCCGCAGGCGCGGCCGGGGGACCATCGCCGCCCTGGCGGCCGAAGAGGTGCTGCGCGGCTGGGGCTGCACCCAGGTGCGTACGGAGGTGCCCGCCGCCGACACCGCGGCGCGGCGGCTCACCTCCGCACTCGGCTACACCGAGCGCAGCAGGAACATGATCAAGTCGCTGCCACCGGTTCCCCCGGCACTGCCGGACGGACTGACCGCACGCCCGATGACACCCGGGGAGTACGCGCGGTGGGAGGACGGGGCCGTCGCCGCCTACGCGGAGAGCCTGATCACCCGGAGCATCCCGGAGGAGACCGCCCTCCAGCTCGCCCGCACCTCCCACTCCCGGCACCTCCCGGACGGCCTGGCCACCGAGGGCGCCCATCTGCACTTCCTGATCCACGAGGGCGAGAGCGCGGGGTACGCCTGGGTGTCCCGCTTCGAGATGCACCCCGGCCTGCTCGTCGGCTATGTGTTCGACGTGGAGGTGCGCGAGGAGTTCCGGGGCCGGGGATACGGGCGGGCGCTGATGCTCCAGGCGGAGCGGATCGCTCTCGCGGCGGGCGACGAGCGGCTGGGGCTGCACGTGGTCACGGCCAACACACCCGCCCTCCGGCTGTACGAGTCACTCGGCTACGAACCGACGCAGTACAACCTGACCAAGCAGCTGTAGGCCCTCCGCCGGCCCCGGGGTCTCAGCCCTGTCCGGCGAGCAGCCGGTCGGCGATCTCCTCGATCCGCCCGCGCAGACCCTCCTGGCTCTTGCCGCCGTCCAGCAGCTCTCCGCCGATCACATACGTGGGGGTGCCGGTGACCCCGATCGCCTTGCCCTCGGCCTGGTCGGCGTCGACGATCAGCAGGTGCCGGCCGTCGATCAGGGCGGTGTCGAACTCCTCGGCGTCCAGGCCGAGTTCCTCCGCCACCTCGATCAGCAGCGGCTCGCCGGTGCGGGCGAGGTCGGCGGTGCGGGCGAGTACCGCCTCGATGTACGGCCAGTCCTTGCCCTGCGCGGCGGCCTCCTCGACGGCCTGCGCGGCGGCGTAGGCGTGCTTGTGCTTCTCCAGCGGGAAGTGTCGCAGCCGTACCTCGATCCGGTCGCCGTACCGTGCCCGCAGAGCGTGCACATCGGTGAGGGCGTGGTGGCAGTCGGGGCACTGGAGCTCGCACCAGAGGTCGAGGACGACCGGCGCTGCTGGGGTGGAATCACTCATGGGACCAGTCTCCCAGGGCGCGCGGGAGAGCCCCGACCGGCACCGGTACCGGCCCGGTGCGTACGGCCCGGAGCCCGCCCGCACGGCACCTGCGGAGGATCCCGGCCCTGATATGTCCCTGATGTGGTCCCCGGGCATGGCCCCGAGCACGTCGGGAGGTGCAGGATGGAAGGGACGTTTCCCCTGCGCCTGGAGGCACCGATGCTTGCCGAGACCATTTGTTCCGCGGCGTCCGCGGCGGGCCTGGGCATCGCCGCCGTGACCGCCTACCGGAAGCGCTTCCTCGCGGCGACCAGGATCGCGGCCTACTCCCTGGTCCCGATCGGCCTGGTGCTGACCGGTGTCGTCCAGTGGGTCACGGACATCGCGTTCAAGCCGAGCGTCTGGCTGGGCTTCGGCCTGCTGGGGGTGGCCTGGCTGCTGTTCATCACGACCCGCGCGGTCGAACGGCGCGGTGGCGGTACCCGCAAGGAACGCAAGGCGGCCGCCCGTGCCGCGCGGGACGGCGCGGTGGCGCCGGCCGCCTCGGCCCCCTCGCTGGGGGCGGGCCTCCCGGCAGTCCAGCCGCAGCAGCGGGAGAAGCAGCCGAAGCGGCAGGCCGCCGCGAACGGGTCGGGCGACGACTTCAGCGACATCGAGGCCATCCTGAAGAAGCACGGCATCTGAATCTGAGGCGCGGCGCCCGGAGCGCCGCGTCCGGAGCGGCGTATGCGGCGCGCGCCATGTGAGCAGGCCCGCACGCCCCGTAGCGCGGGGATCCGGCCCGTATGAATCGATTCACGCATGATCCTTGACGGTGTTCGGGGATGGGGCTAGCGTCCCGAACGGATTGAATCAATTCACTCACGCCCGTCCGTACGATGGGGTGACGCCGCTGGACCAGTGCGGCCAAGGGCACCAGTGGGGCAGGACAAGTGGCGCGTGTGGCAGGGATCAAGGATGTGGCCCGGCAGGCCGGGGTCTCCGTGGGCACGGTCTCCAATGTGATCAACCGGCCGGAGGCCGTACTCCCCGAGACGCGTGCGCGGGTGCTGGCGGCCATCGAGGACCTCGGCTACGTGCGCAGCGAATCGGCCCGCCAGCTGAGGGCGGGACGCAGCCGGATCATGGCCCTCCTCGTCCTGGACATGGGCAACCCCTTCTTCGTCGACGTGGCCCGCGGGGCCGAGCGCGCCGCGCGGCGGGCGGGGCTCGGCGTGATGGTCTGCAACAGCGGCCAGAGCCCCGCGGAAGAGGCCGAGTACCTCGGCCTCTTCGCGGAGCAGCGGGTGTGCGGCGTACTGGTCACACCGGCCGACGCGACCGGCCGCAACCTCGAATCCTTCAGCCGCCACCGGATTCCCTACGTCCTGGTGGACCGGGTCGCGTCCGGCACCGGGACCTGCGCGGTCTCCGTGGACGACGTGCGGGGCGGCGCCCTGGCCGTCGGACACCTGATCTCGGCCGGGCACCGCTCGGTGGCCTACGTCAGCGGACCGGGCGACCTGCACCAGATCAGGGACCGCCGCACGGGTGCGCTGTCCGCGCTGGCCGAGGCGGGGCTGGAGCCCGAGGCACTCGTCGAGATCCCCTCCGACCGGCTGGACGTCGCGGCGGGACGCGACGCGGGGGCCCGGCTGCTCGGCCTGGTGCCCCGCCCCACGGCCGTGTTCTGTGCGAACGACCTGCTCGCCCTCGGCGTGCTGCAGGCCCTGTACGCGGCCGGGGTGCGGGTGCCGCAGGACATCGCCATCGTCGGATACGACGACATCGAATTCGCCGCCGCCGCCGCCGTACCGCTCACCTCGGTCCGCCAGCCGGCGGTAGTGATGGGCCGGATGGCCGCCGAACTCCTGCTGGAGGAGGCGGACGACGACGACGGCCACCACGAGCACCGCAGCGTGGTGCTCCAGCCGGAACTCGTCGTGCGCGCATCGAGCTCCACCCCCCGCTAGGGCCTGTCGTCGAGCTGCCGTCTGCCGTGCGGCGTCCGGCACGCATGCTCGGGCCTTTCGTTCCCTCTGCCGTTCCCTCTGCCGTTCCCTCCTGCCGTTCCCTCCTGCCGTTCCCTTCCGCCTGCCCGAAACGGAGACGCCGTGCCCCTGTTCGACCTGCCCCTGGACCGACTCCGCTCCTACCGGCCCGAGCCCGGTGAGCCCGACGACTTCGACGCCTTCTGGCGGCGCACCCTGGAAGAGGCGTCCGCGCACCCGCTGGAAGCCGAGTTCACGGTGCACGACGCGGCGTTGAGCGAGGTCGTCGCCCATGACGTGTCGTTCGCCGGCTGGGGCGGGCACCGCATACGGGCCTGGCTGAACGTGCCCGCCGGTGCCGAGGGCCCCCTGCCCACCGTCGTCCACTACCTGGGATACGGCGGCGGGCGCGGGCTGCCGCACGACCACCTGGTGTGGCCCGCCGCCGGCTGGGCCACCCTGCTCGTGGACACCCGGGGCCAGGGCGCCGTCAACAACAACTCGCCGGGCTCCACCCCGGACCCGCACGGCGGCGGCAATCCGCAGTCTCCCGGCTTCATGACCCGAGGCATCCTGGACCCCGACGAGTACTACTACCGGCGGGTGTTCACCGACGCGGTGCGCGCCGTCGAGGTGGCCCGTACCCACCCGGCCGTCGACCCCGAGCGGATCGTCGTGCACGGAGGCAGTCAGGGCGGCGGCATCGCGCAGGCGGTGGCGGGCCTCAGCCCCCACGTCAGGGCCGCGCTCATCGACGTACCGTTCCTGACGCATTTCCGGCGCGCCGTGGAGATCACCGACCGGGAGCCGTACCAGGAGATCGTCCGCTTCCTGTCCGCCCAGCACGGCGTCGGCGAGCAGGTGTTCCGGACCCTCTCGTACTTCGACGGCATCAGCTTCGCCGTCCGGGCGACGGTGCCCGCGCTCTACTCGGTGGCCCTGATGGACAACGTCTGCCCGCCGTCCACCGTCTTCGCCGCCTACAACCACTGGGCGGGCCCCAAGGAGATCGAGGTCTATCCCTGGAACAACCACGAGGGCGGCGGCTCGGCCCACCGAGGGGTGCAGCTGCGTATGCTGCGCGACCTGGGCTGACCGGCGACGCGGCGGGGGAGTGCGGGGCGTTCCCGAATACGTGACGGAGGATCGGACGCCGGAGCGATTGCGATCACCACGCAGGGGGTGAACTCCCGTGGTAAAAAACCGTGTTGATCACCAACAGGGGCCGGTCTGCGTCATGATCGTCCGGAGATGGTGGACACCTCCCGGGGCGATGCCCCCGCACCCCCCGCCGAAGAGCCGCGTGGCTGCCTCTTCGCGCTTTCCCAGCCCCCTCTGATGATCTTCCTCACGGTGATCGGCGGCCTGCTGCTGATGGCCGCGTTGCATGATCTGTTCGTGCTGTGAACGGCTCGCCGGCCGCTTCCTCCCTGCGGCGCGCCCGGTACGCGGCGACGTGCAAGCGGTTACCGCAGGTGCGGCTGGAGCAGTAGCGGCGGGAGCGGTTGCGGGAGAGGTCGACGAAGGCGTGCCGGCAGTCCGGCGCCTCGCAGCGCCGCAGCCGCTCCGTCTCTCCCGCCACGATGATGAACGCGAGGGCCATTCCGCAGTCGGCCGCCAGGTGGTCGGCGATCGAGGCGTCCGGCGCGAAGTAGTGCACGTGCCAGTCGTAGCCGTCGTGGTTGCTGAGCTGCGGCGTGGTGCCCGCGGCGGCCACCAGGGAGTTGACGAGCGAGGCGGCGACCCGTGCGTCGGAGGCCGCGAAGACCGCCGCGAACCGGGCCCGCACGTCGTGCACGGCCCGCAGGTCCTTCTCGTCGAGCTCGTTCACCCCGCTCAGGCGGTGGTGCCCGGCGAACGCGTAGAGCGCGGGGATGCCGGCGAGCCCGTCGGCCGGCGTCCCGTCCTCCGGCCGCGCGCTCTCGGGCGCGGTGTTCACCAGATCGACCACCGTGTCGAGGGCGATCCGGGTGTCGTGTGGGATCAGCACGCTTCGCTCCCTGGCCTCCGGCGGGCGGGGCGCCCGCCGATGCCGGCTGACTCTACTGGCTCGGCCGCGTCGCCCCCAGGGGGCCGGGAAGGCCTCCGGAGGCCCGGGGGCGCTTACCCGCCCCGCCCCCGGTCCGCGGGGCAGGGAGCCCGTGAACGCGGACCGGCGCCGTCACCACGGTGGATTCCGTGGTGACGGCGCCGGTTTCTGCCGTATGAGGTTGTCCGCGCGACGCCGTCTCCCCGAGTCGGACGGCGTCGTGCAGTTCTCGGCCTGGCTCAGCTTTCCGCCAGGATGTGTGAGAGCTCCGTATCGAGATCGAAGTGACGATGCTCGGTACCCGGCGGAACCGCGGCGTCGGTCCTCTTCAGGAACGACTCCAGGGCCCGTGCCGGGGCCTCGAGCAGGGCTTCGCCCTCCGGGGAGCTCAGCGCGATACAGACGACGCCCTGGCCGTGACTACGGGATGGCCAGACGCGGACGTCTCCGGTGCCGGTGGGCCTGTGCAGCCCCTCGGCAAGGAGGTCGCGGGCGAAAACCCACTCGACCGTTTCCTCCGCTCCGGTGTGGAAGGTGGCGTGCACGGCATACGGATCGGCCGTGTCATACCGCAGGCCCGCGGGTACAGGCAGTGAGGACTCGCTCGACACAACGAGGCGCAGGTGCAGCTCGCAGCTGACCGTGGTGTTCATAAGCGCCAGGGCCTTTCGCTCAGTGTGCGCTCGGGGATTCGCACGTCGGCGAAATCGACATGCCACCTACGGTGGCGTTGTAAACCCCTCTGACCGTTTTGTGATCCTTCAGGTAGCTCGTACAGCGGTGTGTAACTTTGGGTCATGCGGCCATTCCAGTGACGAAAGCCGTTCCGGTAGGTTGACCCCCATGAATGCGGAGAGTGACGACCGGGACGGATCCGCCGCACCGGCGGATCCGGCGCCCGCGACGGGGGACGTGACGGGCGCCGGGACGGGGGACGTCCCGCGGGATGTGACGCAGGAGGGCCCGGAGCTCGGCTCCAGGGCGCCCGGGTTCATCAAGGCTTCCAGAGCGCTGCACCTGAGCTGGCAGGTCGGCGTGTTCCTGGTCGGCCTCGCCGTGGTGGTGGCGGGCATCATCATGCTGCCGCTGCCCGGCCCCGGCTGGCTGGTGATCTTCGGTGGCATGGCGATCTGGGCTACCGAGTTCGTCTGGGCGCAGCTGGTGCTGCGCTGGACGCGGCGGAAGGTCACCGAGGCCGCCAGGCGGGCCCTGGATCCCAAGGTCCGGCGGCGCAATGTCGCGCTCACCGTGATCGGTCTGGTGATCATCGCGGTGCTGGTGGGGATCTATGTGTGGAAGTTCGGAATCGTCATGCCGTGGAAGATCCACGAGTGACCCGGAGCCGGTCGGGGCGCGCCGCTGACATGGGGTAATGTTTGGCGTGCGCCCGGGGCGATTAGCTCAGTGGGAGAGCGCTTCGTTCACACCGAAGAGGTCACTGGTTCGAACCCAGTATCGCCCACCCCGGACCGACGGCCCGGAAGCTTCTCGAAGCTTCCGGGCCGTCGGCGTTCTCGCGTGCGCTGTTCAGGCGTTTCGACGATTGTCGTCCTGGCCACGCGGCCGCGTCACCGCATCCGGCCCAGGGCGTCCCTCAGCCGCCGGGCGTCGCGCAGCCGCTTCTCGTACGTCGCTCCGACCGCCAGCAGCAGCACCCCGGCCAGCGCCGGAGCCACCCAGCGCGGCATCGCACCCACCACCTGGACCACGTACGGCGCGAGCTCGTGCAAGGCGTCCAGCGCCAGCACCGCACCGCCCAACACCAGAAGGGCCTGGAGCCGCCACCGCGCCCCCAGCAGCGTGATCAGCAGCGCCGCCGCACCGAGCAGCAGCGGCCGCAGCCAGTGCGGATCGGCCCAGGCGGCGAGGAGCGACGGCACCAGCGTCGCGGCCAGACCCGCCCCGTACGCCGTCCACGACGACGCCGCGGGATCACGGCGCCGGCGCAGCACGCCGATCGCCAGCGCCGCGACGGATACCGGCAGGGTGTACGCCTCCGGGGACGACACCCCGGACGCCGACAGCCGGACCCAGGCCGCCGTCACGAACAGCGCCGTCGCCAGGTATCCGGCCACCGGCCGCCGCTCCGGGCGCAACGCCGTGCCCGCCGCCAGCACCGCGCACAGGGCCAGCACCAGAGCCAGGAACGGCAGGTCGCCCAGCGCCATGCCCACGGCGGGCAGCGCCGCCGCACCGCCGGTCAGCTCGACCGGCAGCGCCACCGCGTGCGCCTTCAGCCGGGCGCCCAGCAGCACGGTCACCGCCGGCACGGCCAGGAGCAGCGGAGCCGCCCGATGCGCGGCCAGCCCCAGCGAGGCACCGCACGCACCGGCCAGCACCACGGCGCAGAGCACCGCCGCGCACGCCGCCACCGCCTGCACGGTCGCCGGCACCCGGTCCGGCCGCGACGCCGGGGCCACGGGAACGTCCAGTGCGACCGCGGCCGCCACGAGCACCACCAGCAACGTCCCGAACACCGCGTACGTGGCCGCTTCCGTGCCCAGCGACAGCAGCGTCACGTCCACCGCACCGACCGCCCCGCACACCGACGCCGTCAGCGCCACCCCCGTCATCCCGCGCCGCAGCCCGGCCACCGCCACCGCGAACACACCTGCGACCAGCACCAGTTGCACCGAGACGGCCACCGCGTACGAGGCGTCCAGAGCGGCCGGCAGCACTGCCAGCCCCGCCCAGCCGAGCACCGGAGCCGTCGCCCCGACAGCGCCCCGCGCCGAGGGCCCGGGGGAGAGCGCCGGACCGGCCCACCGCAGCACGCCCTCCCACGACCGGTACGCCGCCGCGAGCACCGCGGCCACCACGAGCAGTACGACGGGGGCCGAGGCCATCTCCGTCCACGGCAGCCCCGCCGCACCCGTCGCACCCCGGGCACCGCCGTGCGGCGCACCCGCCCACACCTGGCCCAGCTGCACCACCGGACCCGTCAGCGACACCGCGACCGGCGGCAGCGAGAACAGCACCGACCCCGCCGTCACCACCCCCGACGCCCACACCAGCCCCTGCCCGGCCGGACGCCCCAGCGGAGCCCGTACACCGGCCAGCAGCGCCCCGCCGCACAGCAGATACACCGGCACCGCCCAGCCGCCGGGCACTCCCGCGACCACCACTCCGGCGACGCCGGCCACGGCCGCCAGACCGGCCACCAGGCCACCGGCCACCGCGACCGCCGCCGGCGCCCGCCGCGCCCCGCACAGCGCGATCGCCGCACCCGCCAGCAGCAGCGCTCCCGGCGCCACCGCGCCCGCCGGCGTATCGGCCACCAGCGACTTCACCAGGGCCGGCAACAGCCCCGCACCACCGGTCACCCAGAGGCCGGAGCAGGCCGTCACGCGTACCGCGACTCCCTTGCCCCGCACCGCGATCGCACAGTCCAGCGCCGCCGTCGCCAGCAGCGCACCCGCGAACACCAGGACGTCCGCCCGCTCCGCCCACGCCCACAGCAGCAGCGGCAACTGCGCGCCGAGCACTGCGGCGGGCAGCGGCAGCCGCAGCCCGCCGAGCAGCAGCCCGTACGCCGCCCACAGCACGGCCAGCACCGCCGAAGCGGCCGCCGCGTAGCCCAGGCCGCCCGTGTCCGGCAGCGCCACCTCATGCAGCGCGTACGCGTCCAGCACCATCAGCACCGACGCGAGGGCCGCGAGCGACTCCGCCGTCGAGGACAGCCCCCGGCGCAGCAGCACCGCGGGCGCGGCCAGGGCTGCCGCCGTCACGGTCGCCAGAACCGCCGAGCGGCCGCCGATCCCCATCTGGCCCCAGCCGACCAGGGTGAACGCGATCGCCGCGACCGTCAGCAGCAGTCCGCCGAGGGTGAGCAGCACATTCTGTGCACCACGGGTGCGGACCGCGGGAACGGCAGGCCCGCCCGGAGCGGCGAACGGCGCCGGGGGGCGGCCCACGGGCGGCGGGAATGACGGCGGCGGGAACGAAGGCGCGGGGGGTGGTGCGGCCGGCAGCGGGCCGGGCGTCCGCAGGACGCTCAGCAGCCAGGTACGACGGTGCAGCAGCTGGGACCGGCGCAGGTCCAGCCCGGCGAGCTCGCGGTCGAGGAGCGCCAATTCCTCGGCAGGCGGCGGCAGATGTTCCATGGACGCGAGTGTGGCGGCGGTCACGCGTTCGGACATGCGCACGGATACTCAGTTCCCCGGCTGAGTACGCGCATCCTGGACACATGGACTGGAGTCACTACCGTTTTGTAAGCATCTGGGACCTCGATGCCCCGCCCGGCGCCGTGTACCGGCTCCTGGAACAGGTGGAGCAGTACCCGCGATGGTGGCCGCAGATCCGCGAGGTCACCCCGGTCGACGACACCTCCGGCACCACCCGCATCCGCTCCCTGCTCCCGTACGACCTCGTCATCACGGTCCGCGAGCGCTGCCACGACCCGCTCGCCGGGATCCTCGAAGTCGCCATCACCGGCGATCTCGAAGGCTGGGCCCGCTGGACCGTCACCGCGCACGGGACCGGGAGCCGTGCCACGTACGAACAGGAGGTCGAGGTGCGCAAGAGGCTGATGCGGCTGCTCGCGCTGCCGGGACGCCCGGTGTTCCGGGCCAATCACGCCCTGATGATGCGGGCCGGACGCCGGGGGTTCGCGGCGCGGCTGGAAGCGGTTTGAACCACACCCGCAGAGCCCTGTATGGTTCAACCCGTTCCCGGGCGATTAGCTCAGTGGGAGAGCGCTTCGTTCACACCGAAGAGGTCACTGGTTCGAAACCAGTATCGCCCACCCCGGGAGAGGCCGGTCCGTCAGCAACACCGACGGACCGGCCTCCGCGTGTCCGGCTCCGCGACCGTTTCTCGTGGAGCGCCGGTCGCACCCCCGCTCACGCGGCGGCGCGCAGCTCCGGACGCAACGGCCACGCCGGGTCCACCGTCTCCTGCGTGCCGCTCTTGCTGAACCAGGCCTGCGGACCGCGCGCCTGGGCGCCGTGCCACACCGCCTGGAGCGTGTGCAGCTCCGCCGGGGTCAGCCGCTCCAGCCGGGTGGCGAACCGCCGCCCCACCGCCCGGACCAGCTCCAGCGCGGCCGCCGCGTCGGCCGCCGCGTCATGCGCCCCTTCCAGCGCCACCCCGTACAGCTCGCACAGATCCGTGAGCGTGCGCCGGCCCTTGCGGTAGCGGTCCAGATGCTTGTCGAGCACCCGTGGATCCAGCACGCACAGCGGCGTGTTCCCCAGATAGCCGGTCAGCGACGACGCCCGGTGCCGCTTCAGCTCCCGGTCCAGCAGCGTCAGGTCGAACGGCGCGTTCATCACCACCAGCGGACGGCCCGCCGCACTCTGCTCGGCCAGCGCCCTCGCCACCTCCTCCACCACCGGCGCGGGCCACCGCCCGTTGTGCTGGAGGTGGTCATCGGTCAGCCCGTGGATCTCCGTCGCATCCGGGGGCACCGGCACCCCCGGATTCACCAGCCAGCGGGTGACGCGCAGCCGCCCGCCGGCGCTGTCCTGGACGACGAGGGCGGCCGAAACGATCCGGTCCCCCTCCACGTCCACTCCCGTCGTCTCGGTGTCAAATGCGGCCAGTGGCCCCTCGTACCAGTGAGTCATCCCCGAACTCCTCGCGCCCGAGCGGCAGATGGCGTGATTCCCCTGCCCGGTTCGGTGATACCCGCACCCTTTGCCTGGTACGCCGTTCGCGGGCCGCCCATCCGGTGCCGGGGCGGGGGAAGGGGACGAGTGGCCGGGCGGAGGCCGCCGAATCCGGCCCTTTCGCTAAGAGGGCCGCCGGCTCGGTACGATTCCTCTTGCACACGCAAGAGGAATGCGGTGCGCCCCTGAGTCAGGAGAGACCGGTGTCAGACGTCCGTGTGATCATCCAGCGCGATTCCGAGCGGGAAGAACGCGTGGTGACGACGGGCACTACGGCAGCCGAGCTCTTCCCCGGCGAGCGCACCGTCGTCGCCGCCCGCATCGCCGGTGAACTGAAGGACCTCGCGTACGTGGTCGCCGACGGCGAGACCGTGGAGCCCGTCCTGATCTCGTCCAAGGACGGCCTGGACATCCTCCGGCACTCCACCGCGCACGTCATGGCGCAGGCCGTGCAGGAGCTGCACCCCGAGGCCAAGCTCGGCATCGGCCCGCCGGTCAAGGACGGCTTCTACTACGACTTCGACGTCGAGAAGCCGTTCACGCCCGAGGACCTCAAGGCCATCGAGAAGAAGATGCAGGAGATCCAGAAGCGGGGCCAGAGGTTCTCCCGCCGGGTCGTGACGGACGAGGCGGCCCGCGAGGAGCTGGCCGACGAGCCGTACAAGCTGGAGCTCATCGGCATCAAGGGCTCCGCCTCCTCGGACGACGGCGCGGACGTCGAGGTGGGCGGCGGCGAGCTGACCATCTACGACAACCTCGACCCGAAGACCGGGGACCTCTGCTGGAAGGACCTCTGCCGGGGTCCGCACCTGCCGACCACCCGGTTCATCCCGGCGTTCAAGCTGATGCGCAACGCGGCCGCCTACTGGCGCGGCAGCGAGAAGAACCCCATGCTCCAGCGCATCTACGGCACCGCCTGGCCCACCAAGGACGAGCTGAAGGCGCACCTGGAGTTCCTGGAGGAGGCCGCCAAGCGCGACCACCGCAAGCTCGGCAGCGAGCTGGACCTCTTCTCCTTCCCGGACGAGATCGGCCCCGGCCTCGCGGTCTTCCACCCCAAGGGCGGCGTCATCCGCCGGGCCATGGAGGACTACTCGCGGCGCCGCCACGAGGAGGAGGGCTACGAGTTCGTCTACTCGCCGCACGCCACCAAGGGCAAGCTCTTCGAGAAGTCCGGCCACCTGGACTGGTACGCCGACGGCATGTACCCGCCCATGCAGCTCGACGACGGGGTGGACTACTACCTCAAGCCGATGAACTGCCCGATGCACAACCTGATCTTCGACGCCCGCGGCCGTTCGTACCGTGAACTGCCCCTTCGGCTCTTCGAGTTCGGCACGGTGTACCGGTACGAGAAGTCGGGGGTCGTGCACGGCCTGACCCGCTCGCGCGGCTTCACGCAGGACGACGCGCACATCTACTGCACCAAGGAGCAGATGGCCGAGGAGCTGGACCGGACGCTCACCTTCGTCCTGAACCTGCTCCGCGACTACGGTCTGACCGACTTCTACCTGGAGCTCTCCACCAAGGACCCGGAGAAGTTCGTCGGCTCGGACGAGGCCTGGGACGAGGCCACCGAGACGCTGCGCCTGGTCGCCGAGAAGCAGGGGCTGCCGCTGGTCCCGGACCCGGGCGGCGCCGCGTTCTACGGCCCGAAGATCTCGGTGCAGTGCAAGGACGCCATCGGCCGGACCTGGCAGATGTCGACCGTCCAGCTCGACTTCAACCTGCCGGAGCGCTTCGACCTGGAGTACACCGGCCCCGACGGCACCAAGCAGCGCCCGGTCATGATCCACCGCGCCCTGTTCGGCTCCATCGAGCGCTTCTTCGCGGTGCTGCTCGAGCACTACGCGGGTGCGTTCCCGGTGTGGCTGGCGCCCGTCCAGGCCGTCGGCATCCCGATCGGCGACGCGCACATCCCGTACCTCCAGGAGTTCGCCGCCAAGGCCCGCAAGCGGGGGCTCCGGGTCGACGTGGACGCCTCGTCGGACCGGATGCAGAAGAAGATCCGCAACCAGCAGCGGGCCAAGGTGCCGTTCATGATCATCGCGGGCGACGAGGACATGGCCAACGGCGCCGTCTCCTTCCGCTACCGCGACGGTTCGCAGGAGAACGGCGTCCCGGTCGAGGACGCCCTCGCCAAGATCGCGAAGGCCGTCGAGGACCGCGTCCAGGTCTGATCGGCCAGGGAAGGGGCCCCCGGCGAGCTATCCGCTCGCCGGGGGCCCCTTCTCGTCCTCCCGGCGGAACGCCTGGATCAGCCACGACGAGAACGAACCCGTCACCGCTCCCAGCAGCGCCAGCCCGCAGGCCATCAGGCCCGCTGCCACGACCCGGCCGAGCGGCGTCACCGGTACGGCGTCCCCGTACCCCACCGTCGTGAGCGTCGCGCACGCCCACCAGACCGCGTCGCCGAAGGTCCGGATCGAGGCACCCGGGGCATCGCGCTCCAGGCGGTAGACGGCCAGGGCGGCCGAGACGCCCAGCAGCACGGACGTCATGCCGGCGTACGAAATCACGCGTGCGTACAGGCTCAGCCGGGGCTCGTCGCGGCGCTGCTGGACGGCCGTGTACACCTTGACCACCCGCAGCGGCCGCAGCAGCGGCAGGAGGAGTACCAGCGTGTCCAGCCAGTGCACCCGGACGAAGCGGTGGCCGAGACCGCTGAGCCGGATCCTGACGGCGTAGTCGATGACGAAGAGCAGCCAGGTGGCGCCGACCAGGACGAGGGAGATGTCGCGCCAGGGCTCGGCGTCGTGCGGGGCGAGAACACGGGTCGCGAAGCCGAGCAGGAACAGCATCGAGGCGACGAAGAGCGGCGCCTCGACGCGCTGCTCCCATCGGGTCAGAGCGGGAGTGGACTGGGCCGTGGCGCGGTCGCTCATCGGCCAAGCATCGCGGTGCGGGGACGCGTCCGGCCCCGGCGACACGCTCCGCACGGGGTAAGCAATATGCTGATCGGCATGACGAGTGAGCCGGAGCAGCAGATCGGAGTGGGGACGCCCGACGCGTTCCAGCGCCTGTGGACGCCCCACCGGATGGCGTATATCCAGGGCGAGAACAAGCCGACCGGTCCGGAGGCCGGCGACGGCTGTCCGTTCTGTGCGATTCCGTCGATGTCGGACGAGGACGGGCTCGTCGTCGCGCGCGGCGAGAAGGTCTACGCCGTGCTGAATCTCTACCCGTACAACGGCGGGCATCTGATGGTGGTGCCGTACCGGCACGTCGCGGACTACACCGAGCTGGACGGTCCGGAGACGGTGGAGCTCGCCGATTTCACCAAGCGTGCGATGACCGCGCTGCGTGCGGCGTCGGGGGCGCACGGATTCAACATCGGTATGAACCAGGGCGCGGTGGCCGGCGCAGGCATCGCCGCGCACCTGCACCAGCATCTGGTGCCCCGCTGGGGCGGTGACACCAACTTCATGCCGGTGGTGGGCCACACCAAGGTGCTGCCGCAACTGCTGGCCGACACCCGGAAGATGCTGGCCGACGCCTGGCCCGTCTGATCCGTCTGATCCGCTTGATCTGTCCGATCCGTCTGATCCGTCTGGTCGGGCATCCCCCTCGGCTTCCGCGCAGGGCGCCCCGGTTCCCCGGGGCGCCCTGCGCGGTTCGAGCGGGTGGTGTCTACGCGTCGTACAGGTCGGCCTTGCGCGGGGTCGGGTCCTGGACCATTCCGCTCAGTATCGACGAGCGGTTGCCGAAGCGTTCGGTGTCGACACCGTTCTCGTCGAGCACCTTGATGACGGCGTTGTGCACCACCCGCAGGACGGGCGTGGCCGCACGCATCGCGTCGTCCGCCATGAAGCGGTGGCGCCACGGCTTCTCGGCCCACGCGTGCCGCAGCCCGAAGGGTTCCGGCAGCGCGATCTTGCCGCCGAGGTAGTCGAGCAGCGGCGGGTACCAGGTGAACGGGGCGCGCAGGGCGAGGCGGACTACCTCGCTCGACTCGACCAGCGCCAGCGTGATGCTGCGGGTCTCCCAGAACTTGACGGTCTTGTTGACCGTCTTCGTCTTGGCTGCGGGCTTGCTGGTGAAGAGGGAGTGGACCGGGCCGAGGGCGTGTCCGGTGACCTCGATGCGCAGGGTCTCGAAGAGCACGGTGACGGTGATCATCATGGTGATGACCAGCTGGCCGTCCCAGAGGGTGAACTGGACGCCGAGGTAGTGGCGGTCGCCGCCGCCGAACTGCTGGTGGTTGCAGATCCGCTGTATCTCGTGCGGCTTCACCTGGAAGGTGGCGACGTCCTCGCCAGCCGGGCGGGAGACCGAGTCGGCGTTCTCGCCGACGGGCGACACGATCCAGTGGGTGACCGAGGGCTTGGGGAAGCCGCCCGTGTTCAGCGGACCGCGCTCCAGCATCTTGAGCTGGTCGTGGATGACGCGTATCAGGTCCCAGCTGCGGAACTGGTGGAACTCCTTGCCGGCTTCCTTGGGGACGAGGTCCTCGGCGAGCTGCCAGCTGCCCCAGCGGGTGCCCATGCCGAGGATGCCCTTGGGACCGGCGTAGAAGACCGAGTTGGACTGCTGCTCGGCCGAGAGTTTCTCCAGGCCCTGCCGGAGTGCCTCGCGGGCGGTCTCGCTCGGGTTCTTCGGTACGGCTTCGGGGATCTTGGCGACGACACCGCCGCCGGAGAGGAGCCCCTCCCAGCGGACGCGCATGTCCCGGGCGGAGGTCTCGGCGATCCGTTTGGCGATCAGCCATCCGATCACGGGGGCGACGACCATGGCCCGTACGTAGAGCCCCAGGAATCCGTTGAGGGGCATTTTGATCAGGAGGAACACCGCCGCGATCCCGATGATCGGCAACAGGGCGTTGCCGACGGCGGAGAGCGCCTTGTCCTTGGTGTTGGCGAGGACGTCGCGCAGCCGGAACGCGATGACCCACAGCAGCATCCCCGGCAGGAAGAGGAAGCCGAACAGGGCGGTCACGGCGGTGAGCTTGGTGTCGCGCGTCTTGCGGAGCCGGGACGCGGACAGGCAGTGCTCGACAACGGTCTGGGGATCGCTGCCGAAGGACTGGATGAGCGCCTTGCGGGCGCCGCCCAGCGTCCGTTCCTGAACGGCGCGGGAGAAGGCCTCGCCGAGGTTGGGTTTGAAGTAGTCGGACTTGAAGAGCTTGGACCGGCCGGCCTTCACCTCGGACTTGTGCCACTCGCTGTTGGCCTTGAGGATCTCGTCCACCGGGCTGTCGCGGTACGCGGCAGAGGCGAGGGCGTTCGTCGCCACCGCCGCTCCCGCCGCCCCCTGGAGCGGAATCTGCGCTCCAGGAGAGAAATCGAATCCGTCGTTGGCCACTGTCGCCCCCACTCGCCCGCCAAGGAACCGCTCTTGCGGCTGTTTCCCAACTGCCGTGCCCGGCACACTTTCTGAGCTGGGACCACAGCGTATCGTCCGGATCGATACGCTGTCCGGCCCTGTGGACAACCGTGGGGGACGCGGGGGCTACGTACCGTTCGTACCGTTGTGCTGTTGTTCGCGCATCCGGTCCGAGAGGTGTGCGGGCATGGCTTCGTGGCGGGCGTACGAGCGGTCGAAGCGGCCGGCGCCGTGGGACAGGGAGCGCAGGTCGACCGCGTACCGGCCGATCTCCAGCTCCGGCACCTCGGCCCGTACGAGGGTGCGTCCGGGCCCGGACTGCTCGGTGCCGACCACCCGGCCGCGGCGGCCCGAGAGATCGCTCATCACCGGGCCGACGCATTCGTCGGGGACGAGGACGCGGATCTCGGCGACGGGTTCGAGCAGCTGGATACGGGTGTCGGCGGCCGCCTCGCGCAGGGCCAGGGCGCCGGCGGTCTGGAAGGCGGCGTCGGAGGAGTCCACCGAGTGGGACTTCCCGTCCCGCAGGGTGACCCGCAGGTCGACGAGCGGGTGTCCGGTGGCGACGCCGTGGGCGGCCTGCGTGCGGACGCCCTTCTCGACGGACGGGATGAACTGGCGCGGTACCGATCCGCCGACCACCTTGTCGACGAACTCGATGCCGGAACCCGGCGGCAGGGGCTCGACGTCGATCTCGCAGATGGCGTACTGGCCGTGGCCGCCGGACTGTTTGACGTGCCTGCCGCGTCCGGTGGACGGGCCCGCGAACGTCTCGCGCAGGGCGACGCGGTGGGGGACCGTGTCGACCTGGACCGCGTACCGGCTGCGCAGCCGGTCCAGCGCCACGTCCAGATGGGCCTCGCCGAGGCACCACAGGACCACCTGACGGGTGTCCTGGTTCTGCTCCAGGCGCATGGTGGGGTCCTCGGCGACGAGCCGCGCGAGGCCCTCGGAGAGCTTGTCCTCGTCCGCCTTGCCGCGTGCCTCGATGGCGAGCGGCAGCAGCGGGTCGGGCATGGTCCAGGGTTCCATCAGCAGCGGACGGTCCGGGGCGGACAGGGTGTCGCCGGTCTCCGCGGTGCCCAGCCGGGCGACGCAGGCGAGATCCCCGGCGACGCACTCGGTGAGCGGGCGCTGCTGCTTGCCGAACGGTGAGGAGAGCGCGCCGACGCGGATCTCGGCCTCGTGGAAGGGGCGGTCCTCGTGGCCGGGGTCGGTGAGCCCGTGGCCGAACACGTGCACGGTGTCGTCGGAGCGCAGGGTGCCGGAGAAGACGCGTACCAGGGAGAGCCGGCCGACGTAGGGGTCGGAGGCCGTTTTGACGACCTCGGCCACCAGCGGTCCCCGGGGGTCGCAGCCGAGGGCGGGGAGCGGGGCGCCGTGCAGGGTGGTGACGGCGGGCAGCGGATGTTCGAGCGGGGTCGGGAAGCCGCCGGTGATCAGGTCGAGGAGTTCGACGGTGCCGACGCCCTGACGGGCGCCCTCGGCGGCGGGGGCGGCCGCGAGGACGGGGTGGAAGGTGCCGCGTGCGACGGCGCGCTCCAGGTCGTCGACGAGTGTCTTGATGTCGATGTCCGCGCCGCCCAGGTAGCGGTCCATCAGGGTCTCGTCCTCGCTCTCGGCGATGATCCCTTCGATGAGCCGGTCGCGGGCGTCGGCCAGGGGGGCCCGCTGGGCCTCGGCGGGCGGGTTCTCCTTCCGCTCGCCCCCGGAATAGTCGAAGATCCGCTGCGAGAGCAGTCCGGTGAGCCCGGTCAGCGGGGCGTGGCCGTCGGAGCCCTCGGGGCCGTACACGGGCAGGTGGAGCGGGAGCACGGCGTCGGGGTCGTCGCCGCCGAAGATCTCGCCGCAGATCCGCGTCATCGCGTCGAACGGGGTGCGGGCGGTGTCGAGGTGGGTGACGACGATGGCGCGCGGCATACCGACGGCGGCGCACTCCTCCCAGACAGCACGGGTGGCACCGGCCACGGCGTCGGCCTCCTGGGCCGCCGAGACGACGAAGAGGGCCGCGTCCGCCGCCCGCAGACCGGCCCTGAGTTCCCCGACGAAATCCGCGTAGCCGGGGGTGTCCAGCAGATTGATCTTGACCCCGCCCCATTCGACGGGGATCAGGGAGAGCTGCACGGAGCGTTGCTGCCGGTGCTCGATCCCGTCGTGGTCGGAGACCGTACTGCCGTCCTCGACCCGGCCGGCCCGGTTGACCGCGCCCGCGGTCTGTGCGAGGGCCTCGACGAGAGTGGTCTTGCCCGAGCCGCTGTGGCCGACCAGCACCACGTTCCGTATGGAGGAGGGGTGGCCGGCCGTCGCCGCTCTTCCGGCGGCCCCGGTGTGTGCGTGTGCCTTGTCGCCCATAATGCGTTCCTCCCAGATGATGGCGCGGGGCGGGAGAACCACCGGGCGCGGGATGGGGAGTGGGGCACGGGCGGAGGGGAGCCGCCGCGGCGGCTTCGGCGACGCCCGCGGTACTTCCGAGCTTTCCACTGTCTGCGAGTCGCGTCCATATGTCGCACGCAGCGGCACGATTCGAGCGGCCGAGCCGCGGAAGCCCGGGGGTGCTCGGGGGTGCCCGGACGGTGGACCGCGGCGGTCGTGACTACGATGGGCCAGCCGGTGGCCGATGGGGCCATGCGGCCCACCGAACCCTCGGGAAGGCCATGCTGAACAAGTACGCGCGTGCATTCTTCACGCGTGTCCTCACGCCGTTCGCCGCACTTCTGCTCCGTCTCGGCGTGAGTCCTGACGCGGTCACTCTGATCGGCACGGCCGGGGTGATGGCAGGTGCGCTGGTCTTCTTCCCGATGGGGGAGTTCTTCTGGGGCACGATCGTCATCACGATCTTCGTCTTCTCCGACCTCGTCGACGGGAACATGGCGCGGCAGGCCGGCATCTCCAGCCGGTGGGGCGCGTTCCTCGACTCGACGCTCGACCGGGTGGCCGACGGGGCGATCTTCGCCGGCTTCGCCCTCTGGTACGCGGGCAGCGGCGACGACAACGTCCTGTGCGCGGTCGCGATCTTCTGCCTCGCCAGCGGCCAGGTGGTCTCGTACACCAAGGCACGCGGTGAGTCGATCGGGCTGCCGGTCGCGGTCAACGGGCTCGTGGAACGGGCCGAGCGGCTGGTGATCTCCCTCGTGGCGGCCGGGCTCGCCGGACTGCACAAGTTCGGAGTGCCGTGGATCGAGATCCTCCTCCCGATCGCGCTCTGGTTCGTCGCGGCGGGCAGCCTGGTGACGCTCGTCCAGCGAGTCGTGACGGTGCGCCGCGAGTCCGCGGAGGCCGACGCCGCCGCCGCCGAGTCGGCCGCGGCGGACCGGGGGAGCGAGGCCACTCAGTGAGCCGCGCCCTCGGGGACGCGAGGCCCGGTCCCAAGGAACGGATCAGCGACGGGCTGTACGGCCTCGGCTGGGCCGCGGTCAAGAAGCTTCCCGAACCGGCCGCGCGGGCGCTCTTCCGCACCATCGCCGACCAGGTGTGGAAGCGGCGCGGCAAGAGCGTGCTGCGGCTGGAGTCGAACCTGGCGCGGGTCGTGCCGGACGCGAGCCCGGCCCGCCTCGCCGAGCTGTCCAAGGCCGGGATGCGCTCGTACATGCGGTACTGGATGGAGTCGTTCCGGCTGCCCACCTGGAGTGCGCGGCGGATCAAGGACTCCATCGACGTGACGGACGCGCACCGGCTGAGCGAGGGCCTCGACGCCGGGCGCGGCGTCATCATCGCCCTGCCGCACCTGGGGAACTGGGACCTGGCGGGTGCGTGGGTCACCACGGATCTGAAGGTCCCGTTCACCACGGTCGCCGAGCGGTTGAAGCCGGAGTCGCTGTACGACCGGTTCGTGGCCTACCGCGAGGGACTGGGCATGGAGGTCCTGGCGCACAACGGCGGGACCGCGTTCGGCACACTGGCGCAGCGGCTGCGTGCGGGCGGCCTGGTCTGTCTGGTCGCCGACCGCGATCTGTCGGCCTCCGGCGTCGAGGTGACGTTCTTCGGCGACACGGCCCGGATGCCGGCCGGTCCGGCGCTGCTCGCCCAGCAGACCGGGGCGCTGCTGCTGCCGGTCACGCTCAATTACGACGACACACCGGTGATGAAGGCGCGGATTCATCCACCCGTCGAGGTTCCCGGCTCAGGTGACCGCGAGCAGCGGACGTCTGTCATGACACAGGCGCTGGCCGACGCCTTCGCCCTGGGAATCGCCGAGCACCCGGAGGACTGGCACATGCTGCAACGGCTCTGGCTCGCCGACCTCGAACCCCTCGGAGACCAGCTCGGAGACCAGCAGTGAAGATCGGCATCGTCTGCCCGTACTCCTGGGACGTACCGGGCGGAGTGCAGTTCCACATCCGTGACCTGGCCGAGCACCTGATCCGGCTCGGTCACCAGGTGTCCGTGCTGGCCCCGGCCGACGACGAGACGCCGCTCCCGCCGTACGTGGTGTCCGCGGGCCGGGCCGTGCCCGTCCCGTACAACGGTTCCGTGGCCCGGCTGAACTTCGGTTTCCTGTCCGCGGCACGGGTACGGCGCTGGCTGCACGACGGCACTTTCGACGTGATCCACATCCATGAGCCGACCTCGCCCTCGCTGGGGCTGCTGACCTGCTGGGCCGCGCAGGGGCCGATCGTCGCCACGTTCCACACGTCCAATCCGCGCTCCCGGGCGATGATCGCCGCCTATCCGATCCTCCAGCCGGCGCTGGAGAAGATCAGCGCGCGCATCGCGGTCAGCGAGTACGCGCGGCGCACCCTGGTCGAGCACCTGGGCGGCGACGCCGTGGTCATCCCGAACGGCGTCGACGTCGGGTTCTTCGCCGCGGCCGAGCCCAGGCCCGAGTGGCAGGGCGGCACGATCGGTTTCATCGGGCGCATCGACGAGCCCCGCAAGGGCCTGCCCGTCCTGATCCGGGCGCTGCCCGCGATCCTGGCCGCCCGCCCGGACACCAGGCTGCTGGTGGCCGGCCGGGGCGACGAGGAGGAGGCCGTCGCCTCGCTGCCGAAGGAGATGCGCGAGCGGGTCGAGTTCCTCGGCATGGTGAGCGACGAGGACAAGGCGCGGCTGCTGCGCAGCGTCGACGTGTACGTCGCGCCCAACACCGGCGGCGAGAGCTTCGGCATCATCCTGGTCGAGGCCATGTCGGCGGGCGCGCCGGTCCTGGCCAGCGACCTGGACGCCTTCGCGCAGGTCCTGGACCTGGGCGCGGCGGGCGAACTGTTCGCCAACGAGGACGCGGACGCGCTGGCGGCGGCAGCCGTCCGGCTGCTGGGCGACCCGGAGCGGCGCGCGGAGCTGCGCGAGCGCGGCAGCGCCCATGTGCGGCGCTTCGACTGGTCGACCGTGGGGGCGGACATCCTCGCGGTGTACGAGACGGTGGCGGACGGGGCCGCTTCGGTCGCGGCGGACGAACGCACCGGGCTGCGGGCCAGGTTCGGGCTGGCGCGGGACTGAGCGGCCGTCGGGCCGCCCGGCGGCCCTGAGCCGTCCGCCGTTCCCCGGCGGTTCTCCCGCAGGCTCTCCCGCCGGCCGAGGAGGCCGTACGGTGCCCGGTCACCGGTAGCCTTCGGCCCGTGACCGAAACCCTCATCTGGACCGTCGTCGTGCTCGTCGCGATCGGCCTCTACCTCAGCTGGACCGCCGGCCGGCTCGACCGGCTGCACACCCGTATCGACGCGGCCCGCGCCGCGCTCGACGCACAACTGCTGCGCCGCGCCTCGGTCACCCAGGAACTCGCCACGTCCGGTGTCCTGGACCCGGCCGCCTCCATCGTCCTGTACGAGGCCGCGCACGCCGCCCGTCAGGCGGAGGAGGAGCACCGCGAGGTCGCCGAGAGCGAACTGAGCACCGCCCTGCGCGCGGTGTTCGGCGAACCGGCGCAGGTGGAGGCGGTGAAGGAGATCCCGGGCGGCGAGGAGGCCGCGTCCGAACTGGCCGCCGCCGTCCGCCGGGTCCCGATGGCGCGCCGCTTCCACAACGACGCCGTGCGGGCCGCCCGAGCGCTGCGCCGCCACCGCACGGTGCGCTGGTTCCGGCTGGCCGGTCACGCCCCGTTCCCGCTGGCCTTCGAGATGGACGACGAACCGCCGGTCGCCCTCGCCGCCCGTCCGGTCAGCTGACGTCCGCGGCGCGAGCGGGACCCGGCAGAACGGCCCCGGCCCGCTTGCCGCCGGCCCAAAACGATCCACCGGCCTCCTATTGGCCCTTGCTGTGGACCGGTCCCGGAGAGTTTGCTCAGCAGTGCGTCACCCCATGCACGCCCAGCTTCTTTTCTCCCAGTGAGGTCGATCCGTGTCCACGCTTCCCACCACCCCGCAGTCCGCTGACTCCCCGGCGACCGGCACGGCCCGCGTCAAGCGCGGCATGGCCGAGCAGCTCAAGGGCGGCGTGATCATGGACGTCGTCAACGCCGAGCAGGCGAAGATCGCCGAGGACGCGGGCGCCGTGGCCGTCATGGCCCTGGAGCGGGTGCCGGCCGACATCCGTAAGGACGGCGGCGTGGCCCGGATGTCCGACCCGAACATGATCGAGGAGATCATCGAGGCCGTCTCCATCCCGGTGATGGCGAAGTCCCGCATCGGACACTTTGTCGAGGCCCAGGTCCTGCAGTCCCTCGGCGTCGACTACATCGACGAGTCCGAGGTGCTCACCCCGGCCGACGAGGTCAACCACAGCGACAAGTTCGCCTTCACCACCCCGTTCGTCTGCGGCGCCACCAACCTGGGCGAGGCCCTGCGCCGCATCGCCGAGGGCGCGGCCATGATCCGCTCGAAGGGCGAGGCCGGCACCGGCAACGTCGTCGAGGCCGTCCGCCACCTGCGCCAGATCAAGAACGAGATCGCCCGGCTGCGCGGCTACGACAACAACGAGCTGTACGCCGCCGCCAAGGACCTCCGCGCCCCGTACGAGCTGGTCAAGGAGGTCTCCGAGCTCGGCAAGCTGCCCGTAGTCCTCTTCTCCGCGGGCGGCGTCGCCACCCCCGCGGATGCCGCGCTGATGCGTCAGCTGGGCGCCGAGGGCGTCTTCGTCGGCTCCGGCATCTTCAAGTCCGGCGACCCGGCCAAGCGCGCCGCCGCCATCGTGAAGGCCACCACGTTCTTCGACGACCCGAAGATCATCGCGGACGCCTCCCGCAACCTGGGCGAGGCCATGGTCGGCATCAACTGCGACACCCTGCCCGAGACCGAGCGCTACGCCAACCGCGGCTGGTAGTCACTGATGAGCGACACCCCTGTGATCGGAGTCCTGGCCCTCCAGGGCGACGTACGGGAACACCTGATCGCCCTGGCCTCGGCGGACGCCCTGGCCAGGCCGGTCCGGCGGCCCGAGGAACTCGCCGGGATCGACGGCCTGGTCGTCCCCGGCGGCGAGTCCACCACGATGTCCAAACTGGCCGCGCTGTTCGGGATGCTGGAACCGCTGCGCGAACGCGTGTCCGCCGGGATGCCGGTCTACGGCACCTGCGCCGGAATGATCCTGCTCGCCGACAAGATCCTCGACCCCCGCTCGGGCCAGGAGACCATCGGCGGCATCGACATGATCGTGCGCCGTAACGCTTTCGGGCGGCAGAACGAGTCGTTCGAGGCGGCCGTCGAGGTCGCCGGGATCGACGGCGGTCCGGTCGAGGGCGTCTTCATCCGGGCCCCCTGGGTCGAATCCGTGGGCGCCTCGGCCCGCGTCATCGCGGAGCACGGCGGCCATATCGTGGCGGTACGGCAGGGAAACGCCCTTGCCACGTCATTCCATCCCGAACTGACCGGCGACCACCGGCTTCACGCGTACTTCGTCGACATGGTGCGCGCATCGGGCTGACTCGACCCCGGTAGGATCTCTCGGGTTCGTACGGAATTTGGTGACGCGAAGGAGAAGGCAGATGTCCGGCCACTCTAAATGGGCTACGACGAAGCACAAGAAGGCCGTGATTGATGCCAAGCGCGGCAAGCTCTTCGCGAAGCTGATCAAGAACATCGAGGTCGCGGCCCGCACC
Organism: Streptomyces sp. NPDC048671; assembly: GCF_055587045.1. Taxonomy (NCBI): domain Bacteria; kingdom Bacillati; phylum Actinomycetota; class Actinomycetes; order Kitasatosporales; family Streptomycetaceae; genus Streptomyces; species Streptomyces sp. NPDC048671. The sequence goes on from NZ_JBVJHB010000009.1 coordinate 362,149, forward strand.
GGCGGTGTGGACCCCGAGGGCAACCCGACCCTTGTGGACGCGATCCAGAAGGCGAAGAAGAGCTCGGTCCCGAACAAGAACATCGACTCCGCGGTCAAGCGCGGTGGCGGTCTCGAAGCGGGCGGCGTCGACTACCAGACGATCATGTACGAGGGCTACGGCCCGAACGGTGTCGCGGTGCTCATCGAGTGCCTCACCGACAACCGCAACCGCGCCGCGTCCGACGTACGCGTCGCCATGACGCGCAACGGCGGCTCGATGGCCGACCCGGGCTCCGTCTCGTACCTGTTCAACCGCAAGGGCGTCGTCATCGTCCCCAAGGGCGAGCTGTCCGAGGACGATGTGCTGGGCGCGGTCCTGGACGCGGGTGCCGAGGAGGTCAACGACCTCGGTGAGAGCTACGAGGTCGTCAGCGAGGCCACCGACATGGTCGCGGTCCGCACCGCGCTCCAGGAGGCGGGCATCGACTACGACTCGGCCGAGGCCAACTTCCTGCCCACCATGCAGGTCGACCTCGACGAGGAGGGCGCCCGCAAGATCTTCAAGCTCATCGACGCGCTGGAGGACAGCGACGACGTGCAGAACGTCTTCGCCAACTTCGACGTGTCGGACGAGGTCATGGAGAAGGTGGACGCCTGAGCCGCGCCTCGCGACGCAGCTTCCGTGGACGGGCCGACGGGGACACACCCCGTCGGCCCGTCGCATTGTCAGTGCGAGCCGATAGCCTGCGGGAACAGTTGACCGATCGGCAGGGAGGGGGCGACCCGTGCGGGTACTCGGTGTGGACCCCGGGCTGACCCGGTGCGGCATCGGCGTCGTCGAGGGCGTCGCGGGCCGTCCTCTGACGATGCTCGGCGTCGGAGTGGTGCGCACCCCGTCCGACGCGGAGCTCGGACACCGGCTGGTGGCCATCGAGCGCGGCATCGAGGAGTGGCTCGACGAGCACCGGCCCGAATACGTCGCCGTCGAGCGGGTGTTCGCCCAGCACAACGTCCGTACGGTGATGGGCACGGCCCAGGCCAGCGCGGTCGCCATGCTCTGCGCCTCCCGCCGCGGCATCCCGGTGGCCCTGCACACGCCCAGCGAGGTCAAGGCCGCCGTCACCGGCAGCGGCCGCGCGGACAAGGCCCAGATCGGGGCCATGGTCACCCGGCTCCTGCGGCTGGACGCCCCGCCGAAACCGGCCGACGCCGCCGACGCGCTCGCCCTCGCCATCTGCCACATCTGGCGCGCCCCGGCGGTCAACCGCCTCCAGCAGGCACACGCGGCAGCGGCCGCGGCCCGTACCCCGCGCATCCCGCGCACCGCAGCAGCTCCCGTCCGGAAGGTCCCCCGATGATCGCCTTCGTCAGCGGCCCCGTGGCCGCTCTCGCCCCGACCACAGCCGTGATCGAGGTCGGCGGCATCGGCATGGCCGTCCAGTGCGCGCCGAACACCCTCGCCGGTCTCCGTATCGGCAAGGAGGCCAAGCTCGCCACCTCCCTCGTCGTACGGGAGGACTCCCTCACGCTCTACGGCTTCACCGACGACGACGAGCGGCAGACCTTCGAGCTGCTCCAGACCGCGAGCGGAGTCGGACCCCGGCTCGCCCAGGCCATGCTCGCCACGCACAGCCCGGACGCCCTGCGCATCGCCGTGTCCACCGGGGACGAGAAGGCGCTCACCGCGGTCTCCGGCATCGGCAAGAAGGGCGCGCAGAAGCTCCTGCTCGAACTCAAGGACAGACTCGGCGAGCCCGTCGGCGCCCACATCGGCCAGCAGGGCATCGGCACCGCGGTCTCCTCCTCCTGGCGGGACCAGCTGCAGGCCGCCCTGATCGGCCTCGGCTACGCGACCCGCGAGGCGGACGAGGCGCTGTCCGCCGTGGCCCCGCAGGCGGAGGCGGCCCTCGCGCAGGGCGCGCAGCCGCCCGTCCCGCAGCTGCTGCGCGCCGCCCTGCAGACCCTCAACCGCGCGCGCTGAGCACGAGCCCGGAGGGCACCCTTCCCCACCCCGGACCGGGCACCGCACGGCCCGGCACCGAAACACCCTAGGCGGGACTGACGAGATGAACTGGGACGAGACCGGACCCGACACCGACGAGCTGCTCGACGAGCGCCTCGTCGACGCCGGCGCGGACGGCGAGGACACCGCCGTCGAGGCGGCACTGCGCCCCAAGGACCTCGACGAGTTCGTCGGCCAGGAGACGGTGCGCGAACAGCTCGACCTGGTCCTCAAGGCGGCCCTCGCCCGTGGCGCCACCGCCGATCACGTGCTGCTCTCCGGCGCCCCGGGCCTGGGCAAGACCACCCTCTCCATGATCATCGCCGCCGAGATGAACGCGCCGATCCGGATCACCTCAGGCCCCGCCATCCAGCACGCGGGCGACCTGGCGGCGATCCTGTCCTCGCTCCAGGAGGGCGAGGTCCTCTTTCTCGACGAGATCCACCGGATGTCCCGGCCCGCCGAGGAAATGCTCTACATGGCGATGGAGGACTTCCGGGTCGACGTGATCGTCGGCAAGGGGCCGGGCGCCACCGCCATCCCGCTGGAGCTGCCGCCCTTCACCCTGGTCGGCGCCACCACCAGGGCCGGGCTCCTGCCGCCCCCGCTGCGCGACCGCTTCGGCTTCACCGGGCACATGGAGTTCTACACCCCCGTCGAACTGGAAAGGGTGATTCACCGCTCCGCCCGGCTCCTCGACGTCGCTATAGACGTGGAGGGCGCCGCGGAGATCGCCGGCCGCTCCCGTGGGACGCCCCGTATCGCCAACCGGCTGCTGCGCCGCGTCCGGGACTACGCCCAGGTCAAGGCCGACGGCAGGATCGACCGGGACATCGCCGAGGCGGCCCTCCAGGTCTACGAGGTCGACGCCCGCGGACTCGACCGGCTGGACCGGGCGGTGCTCAGCGCCCTGATGAAACTCTTCGGGGGCGGTCCGGTCGGTCTGTCAACCCTCGCGGTCGCCGTGGGTGAGGAACGCGAGACGGTCGAGGAGGTCGCCGAGCCCTTTCTGGTGCGGGAGGGCCTGCTGGCCAGGACGCCGCGCGGGCGGGTCGCCACACCGGCTGCCTGGGCCCACCTCGGGCTGGTTCCGCCGCAGCAAGGCGGAAAGGGACAACAGGGCCTGTTCGGGGCGTGATGCATCACAGGTTGGCCTGTAGTGGAACCCGGGTGCCATGCTGGGCGTTGTTCCATCGATGCGGACTCGCTTAGACTCCGCCGATGCCGCCCTTACAGGTCGGTGTACCCACCCCCGTAGATCAGGCCGCCTTCCAGCGCGGTCGTGCGAAGGAAACTCGTCCCGTGAATCCCGTGACTCTCCTCCCCTTCATCGTGCTCATCGGGGCCATGTTCCTGATGACGCGGTCCGCCAAGAAGAAGCAGGCGGCGGCTGCGAACATGCGCAATGAAATGCAGCCCGGTACCGGCGTCCGGACGATCGGGGGCATGTACGCCACCGTCAAGGAGCTTCACGACGACTCGGTCCTCCTTGAGATTGCTCCCGGCGTCCATGCCGTCTATGCCAAGAACTCCATCGGTGCCGTCCTCGACGACGCGGAGTACAACCGCATCGTCCACGGTGACGAGGAGGAGCTCGATGTCGACGGCGCTGTCGTGCCCGACGACGCCTCCTCGCTGACCGAGCTCGACGACGCCGACGACGCGAAGATCGATCTGGGCAAGAAGGCCGAGGCGGACGACACCGACGCGGACGAGACCGAGGCGGACGACTCCGAGCCGGCCGACACCCAGGCCGACAAGAAGTCCGACGGCAAGGCCGACGGCGAGGCCGACGCGAAGTAGCACACGACCCGGGGATGCCGTGAGCCCACAGGCATCCGGCTGTCCCCGGACCGTGCGGTCTTCTGCGGGGGCGGGTCCCCACTACACTTCGTGGCCGCTTGGGCGCATACCCGGCGCGGGGCGGTTGGACAGGGAGAAACGACAAGGTGGCAGCACCGAAGAAGGGCCGAGGTTCGGCCGGTGGTCAGGACAGGCCGGGCCGTGCCCTGGCTCTGATCCTCATTGCCATGGTCGCGCTGACCGGCGGGATGTTCCTCGCCGATCAGCCGACGCCGCGACTCGGCATCGACCTGGCGGGTGGCACGTCCATCACGCTGGAGGCGAAGGCCGAGCCCGGCCAGGAGTCGGCGGTCAACAAGACCAACATGGACACGGCGGTCCAGATCATGGAACGCCGCGTCAACGGTCTTGGCGTCTCCGAGGCAGAGGTTCAGACCCAGGGCAAGAGCAACATCATCGTCAACATCCCCAAGGGCACGGACTCCGCCCAGGCCCGGGAGCAGGTCGGCACGACCGCCAAGCTCTACTTCCGGCCGGTGCTGACCGTCGCCCAGGGGGCGCCCACCCCGGAACCCAGCGCCTCGTCCTCGGACAAGGCCAGCCCGTCGGCGACGCCGACCTCCTCCGCCTCCGACAAGGCGACGAGCCCGTCCGGCAAGCCGAGCCCGAGCGCCACCACCCAGGGCCGCGCGGTCACCGGCGCCCTGAAGGCCGACTCCACGCCCACCCCGAAGGCGAGCGACGCGCCCACGGCGTCCGCCGAGGAGCAGGCGGCGGCCGCCAAGCTGCAGAAGCGGTTCGAGGCGCTCGACTGCTCCACCAAAGCCGGCCGTTCCAAGGCGGCCCAGGGCTCCAAGGCCACCGACACGGTGATCGCGTGTGAGCAGGACGGCAGCGCCAAGTACGTGCTCGGCCCGGCCGAGGTCGACGGCACGGACGTGAAGACCGCGAAGGCGGCCATCAACCAGAACAACGGTCAGTGGATCGTTCAGATGGGCTTCACCGGCGGCGGCGCCAAGAAGTTCCAGAAGATCACGGGCACGCTCGCCCAGCAGCAGTCCCCGCAGAACCAGTTCGCCATCGCGCTCGACAACGAAGTGGTCTCGGCGCCCTCCGTGAGCGAGGCGCTGAGCGCCGACGCCGAGATCTCCGGTAACTTCACCCAGCAGTCCGCCGAGGACCTGGCCAACGTGCTCTCCTACGGTGCGCTGCCGCTCTCCTTCAAGGAGCAGAGCGTCACCACCGTCACCGCCGCACTCGGCGGGGAGCAGCTCAAAGCGGGCCTGATCGCCGGTGCCATCGGCCTGGCCCTGGTCATCATCTACCTGGTGGCCTACTACCGCGGGCTGGCGTTCATCGCGCTCCTCAGCCTCCTGGTCTCGGGCATCCTGACCTACACGATCATGTCGCTGCTCGGCCCGGCCATCGGATTCGCGCTGAACCTGCCCGCTGTGTGCGGCGCCATCGTGGCGATCGGAATCACCGCGGACTCGTTCATCGTGTACTTCGAACGCATCCGTGACGAGATCCGCGAGGGCCGTACGCTCCGTCCCGCCGTCTCACGGGCCTGGCCCCGCGCCCGGCGCACCATCCTGGTCTCCGACTTCGTGTCGTTCCTGGCCGCGGCGGTGCTGTTCGTCGTCACCGTCGGAAAGGTCCAGGGCTTCGCGTTCACGCTGGGTCTCACCACCCTGCTCGACGTGGTCGTGGTGTTCCTCTTCACCAAGCCCGTCATGACGCTGCTGGCCCGCAAGAAGTTCTTCGCGAGCGGTCACCCGTGGTCCGGACTGGACCCGAAGCGGCTCGGCGCCAAGCCGCCGCTGCGTCGTTCACGCCGTGTCAACGCCCCCACCGACCCGAAGGAGGCGTGAGATGTCGCGACTCGGCAATCTCGGCGCCCGTCTCTACCGCGGCGAGGTCGGCTACGACTTCATCGGCAACCGCAAGATCTGGTACGGCATCTCGATCCTGATCACCATCACGGCCATCGTCGGCCTGGCGGTCAGCGGCCTGAACATGGGCATCGAGTTCAAGGGCGGCGCCGTCTTCACCACCCCGAAGACGAGCGTCTCCGTCGCCAAGGCGGAGGAACTGGCGGCGACGTCCTCGGGTCACCAGGCCATCGTCCAGAAGCTGGGCAACGGCGGACTGCGCATCCAGATCACCGAGGTCGACACCTCGAAGTCGGACGAGATCAAGGCTGACCTCTCCAAGAGCCTCAACGTCTCCGAGGAGAAGATCGCCGCCGACCTGGTCGGCCCCAGCTGGGGTGAGCAGATCGCCAACAAGGCCTGGACCGGACTCGGCGTCTTCATGGTCCTCGTCGTGATCTACCTGGCCATCGCCTTCGAATGGCGCATGGCCATCGCGGCCCTGGTCGCGCTGATCCACGACATCACCATCACGGTCGGTGTCTACGCCCTGGTCGGCTTCGAGGTCACCCCGGGCACCGTGATCGGTCTGCTGACGATTCTCGGTTACTCCCTCTACGACACGGTCGTCGTCTTCGACAGCCTCAAGGAGGGCACGAAGGGGATCACCAAGCAGACCCGGTGGACGTACAGCGAGATCGCCAACCGCTCCATCAACAGCACGCTGGTCCGCTCGATCAACACCACGATCGTCGCCCTGCTGCCGGTCGCCGGTCTGCTGTTCATCGGTGGCGGTGTCCTCGGCGCGGGCATGCTGAACGACATCTCCCTGGCTCTCTTCGTCGGCCTCGCCGCCGGTGCTTACTCCTCGATCTTCATCGCCACTCCGCTCGTCGCCGACCTCAAGGAACGCGACCCGCAGATCAAGGCCCTGAAGAAGCGGATTCTCGCCAAGCGCGCGGCAGCCGCCGCCAAGGGCGAGCTCTCCGAGGCGGAGGAGGCGGAGCAGGGCCTCCCCGCTGCCGCTGACGACGACGCTGCTGACGTCGCACCCGCCGCAGCGGTCGTCGGCCAGCGCCAGGAGCCCCCCAGGGGCCACGGCCGGACCCCGGGGAAGCGTCGATGACCAGCAGCACCACCTCGAGCACGAGGGACCTCCTGCTCAGCCGGATCCGTGACGTGGCGGACTACCCGAAGCCGGGGGTGATGTTCAAGGACATCACCCCGCTGCTCGCGGACCCGGTGGCCTTCACCGCCCTCACCGACGCCCTCGCGGAACTGTGCGTACGGCACGGCGCCACGAAGATCGTCGGCCTGGAGGCCCGCGGCTTCATCCTGGCCGCACCGGTCGCGGTCCGGGCCGGGCTCGGCTTCGTCCCCGTCCGCAAGGCCGGAAAGCTGCCGGGCGCCACGCTCAGCCAGTCCTACGAGCTGGAGTACGGCACCGCGGAGATCGAGATCCACGCCGAGGACCTGTCCGCCGACGACCGGATCATGGTCATCGACGACGTCCTGGCCACCGGCGGCACCGCCGGTGCCTCGCTGGAACTGATCCGGCGGGCCGGGGCCCGGGTCGCCGGCGTCGCCGTCCTCATGGAACTGGGATTCCTGGCCGGCCGGGCCCGTCTGGAGGAGAGCCTGCGAGGCGCTCCGCTGGAGGCCCTGATCACGGTCTGAGCGCCGGCGGACCGTACGCGGCACCGCGTCACACGCACCGAAGCGGGCACCCGGGAACAACCGGGGGCCCGCTTCGCGTTGTGCGGGCTCTCACGGTCCCCGGGGGAGGAGCGGCCGCAGGGTCGTTACGATGGCCTTTCCGGGTGTCCGGATCCGCACGAGGAGCGCTCTTGCCAGACGAGGCCCAGCCAGTCGCCGCCCCGCAGCCCGACAAGCCCGCGGCGGCCCCAGCCACGCCCGCGAAGCAGCAGCCCGCGGAGAAGCCGAAGCCTCCGGCGCCGGAGCCCGGCGCGGGCCCGGCCCCCGCCGAGGCGAACGGGCCCGCGCCCGATTCGCCCGCCCAGCCGGCCGCACCCGCCTCGCCGCCCCCGACGGCACCGAAGCCCCCGGCGAAGCCCGCCGCGGCGCCCGCGGGCCCGGTGGCCCGTACCGGCGGCGGCTCCTCCAACCGGGTCCGGGCCAGGCTGGCCCGTCTCGGCGTCCAGCGCTCCAGCCCGTACAACCCGGTCCTCGAACCGTTGCTGCGTACCGTCCGCAGCAACGACGCCAAGATCGAGACCGCCACGCTGCGCCAGATCGAGCGCGCCTACCAGGTCGCGGAACGCTGGCACCGCGGCCAGAAGCGCAAGAGCGGCGACCCTTACATCACCCATCCGCTCGCCGTGACCACGATCCTGGCCGAGCTGGGTATGGATCCGGCCACTCTGATGGCGGGGCTGCTGCACGACACGGTCGAGGACACCGAGTACGGCCTGGACACCCTGCGCCGCGACTTCGGCGACCAGGTCGCCCTGCTGGTCGACGGCGTGACCAAGCTGGACAAGGTCAAGTTCGGTGAGGCGGCGCAGGCCGAGACCGTGCGCAAGATGGTCGTCGCGATGGCCAAGGACCCCAGGGTGCTGGTCATCAAGCTCGCCGACCGGCTGCACAACATGCGCACCATGCGCTACCTCAAGCGGGAGAAGCAGGAGAAGAAGGCCCGCGAGACGCTGGAGATCTACGCCCCGCTCGCCCACCGCCTGGGCATGAACACCATCAAGTGGGAGCTGGAGGACCTCGCCTTCGCGATCCTCTACCCGAAGATGTACGACGAGATCGTCCGCCTCGTCGCCGAGCGGGCGCCCAAGCGCGACGAATACCTCGCCATAGTGACCGACGAGGTCCAGTCCGACCTGCGCGCCGCCCGGATCAAGGCCACCGTCACCGGCCGGCCGAAGCACTACTACAGCGTCTACCAGAAGATGATCGTGCGGGGCCGGGACTTCGCCGAGATCTACGACCTGGTGGGCATCCGTGTCCTCGTCGACACGGTCCGCGACTGCTACGCGGCGCTCGGCACCGTCCACGCGCGGTGGAATCCGGTCCCCGGCCGGTTCAAGGACTACATCGCGATGCCCAAGTTCAACATGTACCAGTCGCTGCACACCACGGTGATCGGTCCCAGCGGCAAGCCCGTCGAGCTGCAGATCCGTACGTTCGACATGCACCGCCGCGCCGAGTACGGCATCGCCGCGCACTGGAAGTACAAGCAGGAGGCCGTCGCGGGCGCCTCCAAGGTGCGCACCGACGTCCCCAAGAACACCGGCCGCGGCCAGGACACCGTCAACGACATGGCGTGGCTGCGCCAGCTCCTGGACTGGCAGAAGGAGACCGAGGACCCCAGCGAGTTCCTGGAGTCCCTGCGTTTCGACCTCTCGCGCAACGAGGTCTTCGTCTTCACACCGAAGGGCGACGTGATAGCGCTCCCGGCAGGGGCGACACCGGTCGACTTCGCGTACGCCGTCCATACGGAGGTCGGCCACCGGACCATAGGAGCCCGGGTCAACGGGCGGCTCGTACCGCTCGAATCCACGCTCGACAACGGCGATCTGGTGGAGGTCTTCACCTCCAAGGCGGCCGGCGCCGGACCCTCCCGTGACTGGCTCGGGTTCGTCAAGTCGCCGCGGGCACGCAACAAGATCCGCGCCTGGTTCTCCAAGGAGCGCCGCGACGAGGCGATCGAGCAGGGCAAGGACGCCATCGCGCGGGCCATGCGCAAGCAGAACCTGCCGATCCAGCGGATCCTGACCGGCGACTCACTGGTCACCCTCGCCCACGAGATGCGCTACCCCGACATCTCGTCCCTGTACGCCGCGATCGGCGAGGGACATGTCGCGGCGGCCGGCGTCGTGCAGAAGCTGGTCCAGGCGCTCGGCGGCCAGGACGAGGCCAACGAGGACCTCGCGGAGAGCTCGCCGCCCTCGCACGGCCGCAACAAGCGCCGCGCGAACGCCGACCCCGGCGTCGTCGTCAAGGGCGTCGAGGACGTCTGGGTCAAGCTGGCCCGCTGCTGTACGCCCGTTCCCGGTGACCCGATCATCGGGTTCGTCACCCGGGGCAGCGGAGTCTCCGTCCACCGTGCGGACTGCGTCAACGTCGACTCGCTCTCGCAGGAGCCGGAGCGGATCCTCGAGGTCGAATGGGCGCCCACCCAGTCCTCGGTCTTCCTCGTCGCCATCCAGGTCGAGGCGCTGGACCGGTCCAGGCTGCTCTCGGACGTCACACGGATCCTGTCCGACCAGCACGTCAACATCCTGTCCGCGGCCGTGCAGACCTCCCGCGACCGGGTGGCCACCTCGCGGTTCACCTTCGAGATGGGCGACCCGAAGCACCTCGGCCATGTCCTGAAGGCCGTACGCGGCGTCGAGGGCGTCTACGACGTCTACCGGGTGACCTCGGCCCGCCGGCCCTGACCCGGACCCTGAGACCGCCCCTGCGGCCCCTCGCGTGACCACGCGGGGGGCCGTGGTGCGCGGGGCCGGCCCCCCGCACCACGTGAAGGGCCCCCTCCGCGACCGGCGGAGGGGGCCCTTCACGACGGATCGGGCCCGTCTCAGCCGCCGAACTCCTCCAGGCCCTTCAGAGCCTGGTCCAGGAGTGCCTGCCGCCCCTCGAGCTCGCGGGCGAGCTTGTCCGCACGGGCGTTGTTGCCCGAGGTGCGCGCCGTGTCGATCTGGGTACGCAGCTTGTCCACGGCCGACTGGAGCTGTCCGGTCAGACCCGCGGCACGGGCACGTGCCTCCGGGTTGGTCCGGCGCCACTCCGACTCCTCGGCCTCCTGGAGCGCCCGCTCCACCGTGTGCATCCGCGCCTCGATCTTCGGGCGGGCGTCACGCGGCACATGGCCGATGGCCTCCCAGCGCTCGTTGATGGCCCGGAACGCCGCCCTGGAGGCCTTCAGGTCCTTCACGGGCACCAGCTTCTCGGCCTCGACCGCGAGCTCCTCCTTGAGCTTGAGGTTCTCGCCCTGCTCCGCGTCCCGCTCGGCGAACACCTCGCCGCGCGCGGCGAAGAAGACGTCCTGGGCACCGCGGAAACGGTTCCACAGATCGTCCTCGGCCTCGCGCTGGGCGCGGCCCGCGGCCTTCCACTCCGTCATCAGGTCGCGGTAGCGGGCAGCCGTCGTGCCCCAGTCCGAGGAGCGGGACAGCGACTCGGCCTCGACGACCAGCTTCTCCTTGGCCTTGCGGGCCTCCTCGCGCTGGGCGTCCAGCGAGGCGAAGTGGGCCTTGCGGCGCTTGGAGAACGCCGAGCGCGCATGGGAGAAGCGGTGCCACAGCTCGTCGTCCGACTTGCGGTCGAGCCGCGGCAGTCCCTTCCACGTGTCGACGAGCGCACGGAGCCGCTCGCCCGCGGAACGCCACTGCTCGCTCTGCGCCAGCTCCTCGGCCTCGACGACCAGCGCCTCCTTGGCGAGCTTCGCCTCGTCGGTCTGCTTCGCCTTCTGGGCCTTGCGCTCCTCGCGCCGCGAGTCGACCGTCGCCACCAGGGCGTCCAGCCGCTTGCGCAGCGCGTCGAGGTCGCCGACGGCATGGTGCTCGTCGACCTGCGCACGCAGATGCTCGATGGCGGTCGTCGCGTCCTTCGCGGACAGATCGGTGGTCTTCACCCGCCGCTCAAGGAGGCCGATCTCGACCACAATGCCCTCGTACTTGCGCTCGAAGTAGGCCAGGGCCTCCGCCGGAGAACCGGCCTGCCACGATCCGACGACCTGCTCGCCGTCGGCTGTACGCACGTACACGGTGCCCGTCTCATCGACACGGCCCCACGGGTCGCTGCTCACAGCGCCTCCTCCACCTGATGCCCGCGAGAGGGTTCGCCCCCCTGGCATCGTCCACAGTTTCCTTGGGCGGGCAGCGCCCGCCCTGCACAACGCCAATCTAGGCGACGGGCCACCCGGCTGTCCGCACTCCGCGCGGCCGAAATTATCCGGCCCCGCGCAGGGTGCCTGTCGTGCGGATCACGCCGGGCCCGCCGGGCTCACGCCTTGTCGACGGCCGCCTTCGAGATGTTCACGGCCTTCTTCGGCGCACCGTCGGGGGCGCCGCCGGTGACACCCGCCTTGCCGATGGCCTCGACGGCCTTCAGCGAAGGCTGGTCCATCGTGCCGAACGGCGCGTAGGTGGGCGGCAGTTTGCTGTCCTTGTAGACGAGGAAGAACTGGCTGCCGCCGGTGTGCTCCTGGCCCGTGTTGGCCATCGCCACCGTGCCCGCCGGGTAGGTCACCGTGCCGTCCTTGCCCGCCTTGCCCAGCGCGGTCAGGTTCTCGTCCGGGATCGTGTACCCCGGACCGCCGGTGCCGTCGCCCTTGGGGTCGCCGCACTGGAGGACGAAGATATTCTCCGTGGTCAGCCGGTGACACTTCGTGCCGTCGAAGAAGCCCTTGTCGGCGAGTGACTTGAAGGAGTTCGCCGTGTGCGGGGTCTTCGCCGCGTCCATGGTGAACGCGATGTCGCCCTGGCTCGTCTTGAGCGACAGGGAGTACTTCGCCTTCTTGTCGATCTTCATCGCCGGCTCGGGCGTACTCTTCTCGCTCGCCGACGGGGACGCCGACGCCGACGCCGACGGGCTCGCGCTCGCGGCCGCGTCGGTCTTGTCCTTCTTGCCGTCGTCGCCGGTGGCGAAGTACGTGACGCCGCCTATGACGGCCACCACGGCCACCGCGGAGGTGATGATGACCGTCAGCCGCCGGGTCCGGTGGCGAGCCTCCTCCCGGCGCTGCTGCTGCCGCTCGAACTTCTCCCTGGCGAGCTGCCGCCGCCGCTGATCGCTGCTGACCACCGGGTGATCTCCTTGTACGTCGTGTGATCGGGCCTGAGTTGCCCCGTACCGTATATGGGTTAGCTGTGGAATGAGGAGCGCCGGTAGGCTCTGAACTGCTGCGACCTCATAGCCGCAACCCCTCGTCGGACGACCATTAAGGACGATCGTGCTCATTGCCGGGTTCCCCGCCGGGGCCTGGGGGACCAACTGTTACCTGGTCGCCCCCGCCGCGGGTGAGGAGTGCGTGATCATCGACCCGGGCCACCAGGCCGCCTCCGGGGTCGAGGAAGCGCTGAGGAAGCATCGGCTGAAGCCCGTCGCCGTCGTGCTCACCCACGGCCACATCGACCACGTCGCCTCGGTCGTCCCGGTGTGCGGCGCGCATGACGTCCCAGCCTGGATCCACCCCGAGGACCGTTACATGATGAGCGACCCGGAGAAGGCCCTCGGCCGCTCCATCGGGATGCCGCTCATGGGCGAGCTGACGGTGGGGGAGCCGGACGACGTCAAGGAGCTGACCGACGGTGCCCGGCTGACGCTGGCCGGTCTGGAGTTCGGTGTCTCGCACGCGCCCGGCCATACCAAGGGGTCGGTGACGTTCAGGATGCCCGAGGCCGCGGAGGTTCCGCAGGTCCTCTTCTCGGGCGACCTGCTCTTCGCCGGCTCCGTCGGACGCACCGACCTGCCGGGCGGCGACCACGCCGAGCTGCTCGAGTCGCTGGCCCGTGTGTGCCTGCCGCTCGACGACTCGACCGTGGTGCTGTCCGGCCACGGCCCCCAGACGACCATCGGCCGCGAGCGCGCCACCAATCCGTATCTGAGCGGTATGGACGCGCCCCGACGAGGAATGTGACGAGAGCGAAACGTGAGCACCTTCAAGGCCCCCAAGGGCACGTACGACCTGACCCCGCCCGACTCCGCGAAGTACCTCGCGGTGCGTGAGGCGATCTCCGCACCCCTGAAGAACTCCGGCTACGGCTACATCGAGACGCCCGGCTTCGAGGACGTGGCCCTCTTCTCCCGGGGCGTCGGTGAGTCCACCGACATCGTGAGCAAGGAGATGTACACCCTCACGACCAAGGGCGGCGACCAGCTGGCGCTGCGCCCCGAGGGCACCGCGTCCGTGCTGCGCGCCGCCCTGGAGGCCAACCTCCACAAGCTCGGCAACCTGCCGGTGAAGCTCTGGTACTCCGGCTCGTACTACCGCTACGAGCGTCCGCAGAAGGGCCGTTACCGCCACTTCTCGCAGGTCGGAGCCGAGGCCATCGGCGCCGAGGACCCGGCGCTGGACGCCGAGCTGATCATCCTGGCCGACCAGGCGTACCGCACCCTGGGCCTGCGCGAGTTCCGCATCCTGCTGAACTCGCTGGGCGACAAGGAGTGCCGGCCCGTCTACCGCGACGCGCTCCAGGGCTTCCTGCGCGAGCTCGACCTGGACGAGGAGACCCGCCGCCGCATCGAGATCAACCCGCTCCGGGTCCTCGACGACAAGCGCCCCGAGGTCCAGAAGCAGCTGACCGGCGCCCCGGTGCTGCGCGACTACCTCTGCGACGCCTGCACGGCGTACCACGAGGAGGTCCGCGACCTGCTCAACGCCGCGGGCGTGGTGTACGAGGACGACGAGAAGCTCGTCCGCGGGCTCGACTACTACACGCGCACCACCTTCGAGTTCGTCCACGACGGACTGGGCTCGCAGTCGGCGGTGGGCGGCGGCGGCCGGTACGACGGCCTCTCCGAGATGATCGGCGGCCCGGCGCTCCCGTCGGTGGGCTGGGCGCTCGGCGTGGACCGCACCGTGCTCGCCCTGGAGGCGGAGGGCATCGAGCTCGAACTGCCCTCCACCACCAGTGTCTTCGCCGTACCGCTCGGCGAGGAGGCGCGGCGCGAGCTGTTCGCCGTCGTCACGCAGTTGCGCCGCGAGGGCGTGGCCGCGGACTTCGCGTTCGGGGGGCGCGGGCTCAAGGGCGCGATGAAGAGCGCCAACCGGTCGGGCGCGCGGTTCACCGTCGTGGCCGGCGAGCGCGACCTGGCCGAGGGCGTCGTACAGCTCAAGGACATGGAGTCCGGCGAGCAGACGGCTGTCGCCCTGGCCGAGGTGACCGAGACGATCCGGACGCGCCTCGCGTAGTTTCCCCTCCCGGTCGCGGGCGGGCGGTGCTCCCGCCCGCCCGCGACCGGACGGAGTCCGCGGCCCCGGCCCGCTCCACCAGGGCCGCCCGTAGCGTCAACCCGGCGGGCGGGGATTCATCCTCCCGGAGGATTCCGGCCGAACAGCGCCGACGACGGCCGTCCCCCGGCCACGGGCGGGACAGCCCGCTGGAAGCCCCGCGACCGTGTTCTTTCCGGCCGCGTCCGGCCCGCGCGCCGTGCGTCTTTACGCGCCTCTTTATGTTCATCGAACGGAAGAACGGCGCAACGGTACGGCACAATGACCGTGCCCAGCAGGCTACTCAGCGACGGAACGGCGATATGACGACTGCAGCGGTTGACCATCCCTCATCCGACCAGGACGAGGACGGCGGGAAGAGGACCATCGGCGGCAGTCGTGCGTTCGCGCTGCTGCTGGTGATCACGGGCGCTGCCGGACTCCTCGCCGCGTGGGTCATCACGATCGACAAGCTCAAGCTGGCGGAGGACCCCAGCTTCGTTCCGGGCTGCAGTCTCAACCCGGTGGTGGCCTGCGGCAACATCATGAAGAGCGACCAGGCGGCGGCCTTCGGCTTCCCCAACCCGATGCTCGGCCTGGCCACCTACTCCGTGATCATCGGCATCGGCCTGGCACTGCTCGCCGGAGCGCGCTTCCGTAACTGGTACTGGCTGGGGATGAACGCGGGCACGCTGTTCGGCGTCGGCTTCTGCACCTGGCTCCAGTACCAGTCGCTGTACAACATCAACTCCCTCTGCCTCTGGTGCTGCCTGGCCTGGGTCGCCACGATCCTCATGTTCTGCTACGTCACCACGCACAACATCAAGCACCGGATCATTCCCGCGCCGAACTGGCTGCGCAACGGGCTGACCGAGTTCCACTGGGTGCCGCCGATCCTGTGGGTCGGCATCATCGGCATGCTGATCCTGACCCGCTGGTGGGACTTCTGGACCAGCTGACCGGCCCTTCCTCCGGCGCCGGGCCGCACCGGGGCCCGGCAGGGATGTCAGTGCGGTGACATAGGCTTCAAAACGTGGAGCCCGACCTCTTTACCGCAGCAGCCGAAGACCGCCAGGAGAAGGACCCGTCCAGCAGCCCCCTCGCTGTCCGGATGCGTCCGCGTATCCTCGACGAGGTCGTCGGCCAGCAGCATCTGCTCAAGCCGGGCTCGCCGCTGCGCCGCCTCGTCGGCGAGGGAAGCGGGGGGCCGGCGGGCCCCTCGTCCGTGATCCTCTGGGGACCGCCCGGCATCGGGAAGACGACCCTGGCCTACGTGGTCAGCAAGGCCACCAACAAGCGCTTCGTCGAGCTCTCGGCGATCACCGCGGGGGTCAAGGAGGTGCGGGCGGTCATCGAGGGCGCCCGCCGCGCCACTGGTGGCTACGGCAAGGAAACCGTCCTCTTCCTGGACGAGATCCACCGCTTCTCCAAGGCGCAGCAGGATTCGCTGCTCCCGGCCGTGGAGAACCGCTGGGTGACGCTGATCGCGGCCACCACCGAGAATCCGTACTTCTCGATCATCTCCCCGCTGCTCTCGCGCTCACTGCTGCTGACCCTGGAGTCGCTGACCGACGACGACCTGCGTGATCTGCTGCACAGGGCCCTGACCGACGAGCGCGGACTCGGCGGCGCGGTGACGCTGCCCGAGGACGCCGAGGAGCATCTGCTGCGCATCGCGGGCGGCGACGCACGCCGTGCGCTGACGGCGCTGGAGGCGGCGGCCGGCGCGGCGCTGTCCAAGGGGGACGAGGAGATCACCCTCCTGACCCTGGAGGAGACCGTCGACCGCGCCGCCGTGAAGTACGACCGGGACGGCGATCAGCACTACGACGTGGCGAGTGCGCTGATCAAGTCGATCCGCGGCTCGGACGTCGATGCCGCGCTGCACTATCTGGCCCGGATGATCGAGGCGGGGGAGGACCCCCGGTTCATCGCCCGGCGGCTGATGATCTCGGCCAGCGAGGACATCGGTCTCGCCGACCCCACGGCGCTGCCCATCGCGGTCGCGGCGGCCCAGGCCGTCGCGATGATCGGCTTCCCGGAGGCGGCGCTCACCCTCAGCCACGCCACGATCGCGCTGGCCCTCGCCCCCAAGTCCAACGCGGCGACGTTGGCGATCTCCGCCGCCCGGGAGGATGTGCGCAAGGGCCTGGCCGGCCCCGTTCCGGCCCATCTGCGCGACGGGCACTACAAGGGAGCCGCCAAGCTGGGGCACGCGCAGGGCTACGTCTATCCGCATGACGTCCCCGGCGGTATCGCCGCCCAGCAGTACGCCCCGGACGCCGTGCGCGGCAAGCGCTACTACCAGCCCACCCGCTACGGAGCCGAGGCGCGGTACGCCGACGTGGCGGACCGGGTCCGCGAGCGGCTCGGCCGCACGGACACCGACGGCGACGCGAGCCCGTCCGGTACCTAGCCGGGGCCCCCGGGGCTCCGGCCCCTCAGCGCCCGGCCGCGGATGCGGTGCGGTGCGGTACGGAGACCGGGGCCACGTCGGTGATCTCCAGCACAGCCGTCAGCTCGTCGTCCTCTGCGCGCGTCGCGGCCCGTACCGCCGGGGAATCCGCGGGGAATTCGAGGAAGAGATCCCCGTCCGGACCCACGCTGCGCGACAGTGGCATCAGCTGGTCCGGGCCCGCCGAGTCGAGGCCGGGGATGAGCAGTGCCGAGGAGCAGGTACTCTGTACGAGAGTTCGTGTGCGCTCGGCTGCTGACGGCATCCGAGTGTTTTCAAGCCCGCTGGGACGCGGCTGACCACGATCAGATCGGCCTTCCGTCGTAGCAGCACTTTTCTCTGTGCTGCCGCTGTCTGTGCTGTCCGTGACGTGTGTGGTGTTCCCAGGGCGAGACATGCGATCTCCTTGAGTAAGGTGAGCCTAACCTAACCTACAACGGAGGTCTGGAGAACGTGCCTAATCAGTCGCGTCCCAAGGTCAAGAAGAGCCGCGCGCTCGGCATTGCGCTGACGCCGAAGGCCGTCAAGTACTTCGAGGCCCGCCCCTACCCGCCGGGCGAGCACGGCCGCGGCCGCAAGCAGAACTCGGACTACAAGGTCC
Source organism: Streptomyces sp. NPDC048671 (assembly GCF_055587045.1). NCBI lineage: Bacteria > Bacillati > Actinomycetota > Actinomycetes > Kitasatosporales > Streptomycetaceae > Streptomyces > Streptomyces sp. NPDC048671. The sequence goes on from NZ_JBVJHB010000009.1 coordinate 379,767, forward strand.
GTCTGCTGGAGAAGCAGCGTCTGCGCGCCCAGTACGACATCAGCGAGCGCCAGATGGCGCGTGCCTACGACCGCGCCAAGAAGGCCGAGGGCAAGACCGGCGAGGCGCTCGTCGTCGAGCTGGAGCGCCGTCTCGACGCGCTGGTTCTGCGTTCGGGCATCGCCAAGACGATCTACCAGGCCCGCCAGATGGTCGTGCACGGTCACATCGAGGTCGACGGCCACAAGGTGGACAAGCCGTCCTTCCGTGTCCGTCCCGACAACATCGTGATGGTCCGCGAGCGCAGCCGCGAGAAGTACCCCTTCCAGGTTGCCCGCGAGGGTGGTTACGACACCGACGGTGAGACCCCGCGCTACCTGCAGGTGAACCTGAAGGCCCTGGCCTTCCGCCTTGACCGGGACCCGAACCGCAAGGAAATCCCCGTGATCTGCGACGAGCAGCTCGTCGTCGAGTACTACGCCCGCTGATTCAGGCGTAGCCGCTCTTCACCAGCGCTCAGGCCCGCCCCTTCCCGATGCCGGGGAGGCGGCGGGCTTTCGCGTCTTCCCGGCATCGGGAAGGGGCGGGCCCGGCGTCTCGGGTGCGCCGGTGTCCGCGTCGTTCCGCCGCTGTCCGGGGCGGCCCGCCAGCGCCCTGGCCACCACCGCGTCCGCGCCCAGCACCGCGCCGGCCCGCCGCTGCGACATGTACCGCTTCTCGCCCAGCTCGCGACGGGCCAGTTCCTCGCACCGGGCCCGCGGCGCCCCGTAGTGCGCCGAACCGAACAGGGGCAGTCCCACCGATGGCCAGATCTGTGCGGCGGCCCCCTGGAGCAGCGCCGCCTCGTCCGCGTCGCCCTCGACCGCCGTGACGAGCGCCAGCAGTTCCAGCGAGAGCACCGTGCCGAGCAGGTCGTGGAAGGCGTGGCTGATGGACAGCGACTCCCCGAGGAGCTCCCGCGCGCGGGCCGGACGGCCCCGCTCCAGCGTGGTGAAGGCCAGTACGAACAACGCGTAACTGAGGGCCCACCGCTCCCCGTGGTCCTCGCAGATGTCCCTGACCTCTTCGCAGATCGCGGCCGCACGGTCCAGCTCGCCCCGGAACCCGACCGACATCGCCAGCTCGACCTGGGCCATCAGCACATTGCTGTTCAGCTCCCCGAGCTCCCGGTAGCGGCCGAGCGCCTCGTGCAGCAGTTCCTGGGCGCGCGCCGTGTCGTCCGTGACGAGTGCCAGGCAGCCGGTGCGGTGCAACGCGTACGCCGAGGCCGTGGCGTCACCTGTCAGCTCCGCCTCGTCCCGGCACTCGGTGAGCGCCGCGATCGCCCCCACCGGGTCTCCCTGCAGCACCGCGACATAGCCGAGCACCCACAGTGCCTTCAGCCGCGAGGAGTCGTACGGGGTCTCCTCCTCCAGTACATGGTCCAGCCAGTGCCGCCCCTCCGAGAGCCGCCCGCAGCCGACCCACAGGAACCAGAGCGTGCCCGCCAGGTACTGGGCGAGATGCGCCTCGTCCGGGCACTCCAGCGAACACTCCATGGCCCGCCGCAGATTCGGCAGTTCACTCTCCACCCGGGCCGCGACCTCGCTCTGCCGCGGGCTGAACCAGTCCAGCTCGCACCAGGTCGCGAGCCCCAGGAACCAGTCGCGGTGGCGCCGGCGCAGGCGCTCCGTCTCACCCGTGGCCGCCAGCCACTCGGCGCCGTACTCGCGCACCGTGTCCAGCAGCCGGTAGCGGGTACCGGCCGGTGAGTCCTCCCGCAGCACGATGGACTGCGACAGCAGCCCGGAGAGCACATCGAGCACCGAGTCGGCCGGCAGATCGGAACCGCTGCAGATGTACTCGACCGCCTCCAGGTCGAACTGTCCGGCGAAGACCGAGAGCCGCGACCACAGCAGCCGCTGTTCCGGGGCGCACAGTTCATGGCTCCAGCCGATGGCCGTGCGGAGCGTCTGATGCCGGGCCAGCGCGCTGCGGCTGCCACCGGTCAGCAGCCGGAAGCGGTCGTCAAGGCGCTCCAGCACCTGCTCGGTCGACAGTGCCCGCAGCCGCCCGGCCGCCAGCTCAAGGGCGAGCGGAATCCCGTCCAGCCGCCGGCAGAGCTCCCGGGCCGCGCCCCGGTTGTGCTCGGTCAGCCGGAACTCGGGCCGCACCGCGGCGGCCCGCTCCGCGAAGAGCCGGAGCGCGTCCTCCTCGGTCATGGTCGCGAGCGGGTAGGTGGCCTCGCCGTCGAGTTCCAGCGGCAGCCGGCCGGCCGCCAGCACCCGGAGCCGGGGGGCCCGGCGCAGCAGATCCCGCACCAACTCCGCACAGGCGTCCACGAGATGTTCGAATCCGTCGATCACCAGCAGGAGCCGGCGCCCGGCGCAGTGTTCGAGGAGTGTCGTGCGGGGCGGCCTGTTGGTGTGATCGGTGAGGCCCAGCGCGTCGACGAGCGCGTGCTCCAGCAGCCCCGGATCGTGGACGGTGGACAGCTCCACCAGCCAGACCCCGTCGCAGTACCGTTTCTCCAACAGAGCGGCGGCCCTGGTGGCCAGCCGTGTCTTGCCGACCCCGCCCACCCCCACGACGGTGACGAGCCGGGACTCCTCCAGGAGTCCGGCGAGGTCGGCCAACTCGTCGTCACGTCCCACGAACCTGTTCAGTTCCGCCGGGAGATTGCCCGGAAAGCCACGCACGAGTCCGCCGCGGGCGGTGGCCGGCGGACCCGGACCGTCGGAGGAGGGGAAGGGGCGCTGAGAGCGTCGCATGAAACACGCAGAGTACTGGCCCGAAAGCACTCCGTACAATCTTGTAGCAGGAACTCCCGCCGTGCCCAACGGTAATGCGGTACGGGGTACGAGCCCGGCGCGATAGGCTCGGAGGCGGTGACGGGCTGCTACGAAGGCCGTCACCGAGCAAGCAGAGAACAACCTGAGAACCACGCAGAGAACTGCGCAGAGAACAACGCAGAGACAGACGACAAGCGAGAGAGAGCGGTGCACTGTGTCCGGTGGTGAGGTGGCCGGGATCCTGGTGGCCGTCTTCTGGGCGATCCTGGTTTCGTTCCTCGCCGTCGTGCTGGTGAGGCTCGCCCAGACGCTCAGGGCGACCACCAGACTCGTGGCGGACGTGACCGAACAGGCCGTCCCGCTGCTCGCCGACGCCTCCGCGACCGTACGTTCCGCGCAGACCCAGCTCGACAAGGTCGACGCGATCGCGACGGACGTCCAGGAGGTCACCTCCAACGCCTCCGCGCTCTCCACCACCGTCGCCTCGGCCTTCGGCGGCCCGCTGGTCAAGGTCGCGGCGTTCGGCTACGGCGTCCGGCAGGCCATCGGCCGCAAGGCCGCTCCCGAACCGGAGGCGCGTTCCCGGCGATCGGTGATCGTCGGCCGGACCGTGCCGTCCGCGCGTGGCAGGAAGCGCAACGGCAGAAATTCCCGCGGATCGAAGGACTGACGCAGCGATGTTCCGCCGTACGTTCTGGTTCACCGCCGGCGCAGCCGCCGGGGTCTGGGCCACCGCCAAGGTCAACCGGAAGATCAAGCAGCTGACCCCCGAGAGCCTTGCGGCGCAGGCCGCCGACAAGGCGGTCGTGGCCGGTCACAAGCTCAAGGACTTCGCCCTCGACGTCCGCGACGGCATGGCCAGACGCGAGGCCGAACTGGGCGAGGCACTGGGCCTCGAAGCCCCGGTCGACCCCGATCTCCCCGTGCGGCGCCACTTCGCCGTCGAAGCGGCCGAGCCCGACGCGCGCAAGACGCCCGCCAGATACCGCAAGTTTCCCTACAACTCGTACAACCGGAATGAGGACCACTGATGGAGTCGGCTGAAATTCGTCGCCGCTGGCTGAGCTTCTACGAAGAGCGCGGTCACACCGTCGTCCCTTCGGCGTCGCTCATCGCGGACGACCCGACTCTGCTGCTGGTCCCGGCCGGCATGGTGCCCTTCAAGCCGTACTTCCTCGGCGAGGTCAAGCCGCCCGCCCCGCGCGTCACCAGCGTGCAGAAGTGCGTCCGTACGCCGGACATCGAAGAGGTCGGCAAGACCACCCGGCACGGCACCTTCTTCCAGATGTGCGGGAACTTCTCCTTCGGTGACTACTTCAAGGAAGGCGCCATCGAGTACGCCTGGGAGCTGCTCACCGGCTCCGTGGCGGACGGCGGCTTCGGTCTCGACCCCGAGCGTCTGTGGATCACGGTCTATCTGGACGACGACGAGGCCGAGCAGATCTGGCGCGACAGGATCGGTGTGCCGGCCGAGCGCATCCAGCGCCTGGGCAAGAAGGACAACTTCTGGTCCATGGGCGTCCCCGGTCCCTGCGGTCCCTGTTCCGAGATCAACTACGACCGCGGTCCCGAGTTCGGGGCCGAGGGCGGCCCGGCCGTCAACGACGAGCGGTACGTGGAGATCTGGAACCTGGTCTTCATGCAGTACGAGCGCGGCGCCGGCGACGGCAAGGACGACTTCCCGATCCTCGGCGACCTGCCCTCCAAGAACATCGACACCGGCCTCGGCCTCGAACGCCTCGCGATGATCCTTCAGGGCGTGCAGAACATGTACGAGACCGACACCCTGCGCGTCGTCATGGACAAGGCCACCGAGCTCACCGGTGTGCGCTACGGAGCCGCCCAGGCCACGGACGTCTCGCTCCGTGTGGTCGCCGACCACATCCGTACGTCGGTCATGCTCATCGGCGACGGCGTCACCCCCGGCAACGAGGGCCGCGGCTACGTGCTGCGCCGCATCATGCGCCGCGCCATCCGCAACATGCGGCTGATGGGCGCCACCGGCTCGGTCGTCACCGAGCTGGTCGACGTCGTGATCAACACGATGGGGCTGCAGTACCCCGAGCTGATCACCGACCGCAAGCGCATCGAGACCGTCGCCCTAGCCGAGGAGGCCGCCTTCCTCAAGGCCCTCAAGGGCGGCACCAACATCCTTGAGACCGCCGTCACCGAGACCAAGGCCGCCGGCGGCCGGGTCATCGCCGGCGACAAGGCGTTCCTGCTCCACGACACCTGGGGCTTCCCGATCGACCTCACCCTGGAGATGGCCGCCGAACAGGGCCTGTCCGTGGACGAGGACGGGTTCCGCCGCCTCATGAAGGAGCAGCGGGACAAGGCCAAGGCCGACGCGCGGGCCAAGAAGACCGGTCACGCCGACCTGTCCGCCTACCGCGAGGTCGCCGACAACTCCGGCGCCACCGAGTTCACCGGCTACACCACGACCGAGGGCGAGTCGACGATCGTCGGCCTCCTCGTCAATGGTGTCCCCTCGCCCGCCGCCTCCGAGGGCGACGAGGTCGAGGTCGTCCTGGACCGCACCCCGTTCTACGCCGAGGGCGGCGGCCAGCTCGCCGACACCGGGCGGATCCGGCTCGACACCGGCGCGGTGATCGAGGTCCGCGACGTCCAGAAGCCGGTTCCCGGCGTCCACGTCCACAAGGGCGTCGTCCAGGTCGGTGAGGTGACGGTCGGTGCCGCCGCCCTCGCCTCCATCGACAACACCCGCCGTCGCGCCATCGCCCGCGCCCACAGCGCCACCCACCTGACGCACCAGGCGCTGCGCGACGCCCTGGGCCCGACGGCCGCCCAGGCCGGTTCGGAGAACTCCCCGGGCCGCTTCCGCTTCGACTTCGGTTCGCCCGCCGCCGTGCCGGGCACAGTCCTCACCGATGTCGAGCAGAAGATCAACGCCGTGCTCTCCCGCGAGCTCGATGTCCAGGCCGAGGTCATGTCCATCGACGACGCCAAGAAGCAGGGCGCCATCGCCGAGTTCGGCGAGAAGTACGGCGAGCGGGTCCGGGTCGTCACCATCGGCGACTTCTCCAAGGAGCTGTGCGGCGGTACGCACGTCCACAACACCGCCCAGCTCGGCCTGGTCAAGCTGCTCGGTGAGTCGTCCATCGGCTCCGGCGTGCGCCGCATCGAGGCCCTCGTCGGCGTCGACGCGTACAACTTCCTCGCCAGGGAGCACACGGTCGTCGCCCAGCTCCAGGAGCTGGTCAAGGGCCGTTCCGAGGAGCTCCCGGAGAAGATCGCCGGGATGCTCGGCAAGCTGAAGGACGCCGAGAAGGAGATCGAGAAGTTCCGCGCGGAGAAGGTCCTCCAGGCCGCCGCCGGACTGGTCGAATCCGCTTCTGACGTCCGGGGCGTCGCCCTGGTCACCGGGCAGGTCCCGGACGGCACCTCGGCCGACGACCTGCGCAGGCTCGTCCTCGACGTGCGCGGGCGCATCCAGGGCGGCCGCCCGGCCGTCGTGGCCCTGTTCACCACGGCCAACGGCCGCCCGCTGACCGTCATCGCCACCAACGAGGCCGCCCGCGAGCGCGGCCTCAAGGCCGGTGACCTGGTCCGCACCGCCGCCAAGACGCTCGGCGGCGGAGGCGGCGGCAAGCCGGACGTGGCCCAGGGCGGCGGCACCAACCCGGACGCCATCGGTGACGCCGTCGCCGCTGTCGAACGCCTCGTCACCGAGACGGCGTGACGCCCGGCATGACGCAGATGCGCCGCGGTCGCCGGCTGGCGATCGACGTCGGGGACGCCCGGATCGGGGTCGCCTCGTGCGACCCCGACGGGATCCTCGCCACCCCGGTGGAGACCGTGCCGGGACGCGATGTCCCGGCCGCCCACCGGCGGCTCGGCCAGATCGTCTCGGAGTACGAGCCGATCGAGGTCATCGTCGGTCTGCCCCGGTCCCTGGGCGGTGGAGAGGGCCCGGCCGCGGTCAAGGTCCGCGCCTTCGCCGACGTGTTCGCCCGCGCGGTCGCACCCATTCCGGTGCGTTTGGTGGACGAGAGGATGACCACAGTGACGGCGAGTCAGGGCCTGCGCGCATCGGGCGTGAAGTCCAAAAAAGGCCGATCCGTCATTGACCAGGCTGCCGCTGTGGTGATCCTTCAGAACGCTCTGGAGTCCGAACGGGCTTCGGGTAATCCTCCCGGCGAGGGCGTCGAAGTGGTTGTCTGATCGCGATACGGTAACGTTCCGCGCGATGCGGCGGGTGTTCGAACAAACACCGCACAGCAAAGAGACGGAACGTCGTCTCGCGGCTCAAGGGGATCGATGACTGAGTATGGCCGGGGCCCCGGCTCCGAACCGTGGCATCCCGAGGACCCCTTGTACGGGGACCAGGGATGGGGAGGCCAGCAGCCTGCCCACGGCCAGAGCCAGTACGGCGGCCAGCAGCAGCCCTACCCGCAGGACCCGTACGCCGCCCAGCAGCAGCCGCAGGACCCGTACGCGCAGCAGCAGCACCCGCAGGATCCCTACGCGCAGCAGCAGCACCAGCAACAGGATCCTTACGCCCAGCAGCACCAGCAGCCGCAGGACCCGTACGCCCAACCGCAGCAGCAGCACGACCCGTACGCGCAGCAGCAACAGCAGCAGCAGCAGGACTCATACCCGCAGCAGCACCCGCAGGATCCCTACGCCCAGCAGCAGTACCAGCAGCAGCAGCCGTACGGCGCCCAGCAGGACCCGTACGCCCAGCAGCCTCCCTATAACGGCGGCTGGGACACCGGCCAGCAGCCGGCCGCGATGCCGTACGAGGGCCAGCCCGCCGCCGGGTACGGCTACGGCGAGACGAACGACTACTACGGCACCCCCGAGGCCTACCCGCCTCCGCAGCCTCCGGGCCGCCGCCAGGCAGCACCCGAACAAACACCCGAACAAGCACCCGAGCAGACGCCTGCGCAGAACCCCGACTGGGACCCCGAGGTCCAGCCGGAGGAGACCCACCCCTTCTTCACGGGCGTGGACGACAGCGACGGCAAGGACGACGACTACGACGACGACGATGACCCCCGCGACTCCCGCCGGGGAGGCGGGGACGAGCGCCGGGGCAAGGGCAAGAAGAAGAAGGGGCGCAACGGCTGCGCCTGCCTGGTCATCTCGCTCGTCATGGTCGGCGGCGTAGGCGGAGTGGGCTACTTCGGCTACTCGTACTACCAGGACAAATTCGGCCCGGCGGAGGACTACGCGGGCAGCGGCTCGGGGACCGTCGAGATCGAGATCCCCAAGGGCTCGTACGGGTACGACATCGCCAACATCCTGAAGAAGCAGGGTGTGGTCAAGAGCGTCGACGCCTTCGTCTCCGCGCAGAGCAAGGACCCCAAGGGGAAGTCGATCCAGGCCGGTGTCTATCTCCTGCACGAGAAGATGTCCGCGGCCGAGGCCCTGAAGATGATGATCGACCCGAAGAGCCAGAACCTTCTGGTGATTCCCGAGGGAACCCGCAACATCACCGTCTACGCGATGATCGACAAGAAGCTGCACCTCAAGAAGGGCACGACCGAGGGCGTCGCCAAGTCCAAGAAGTCCGACCTGGGGCTGCCCGGCTGGGCGAGTAAGAACAAGGACATCAAGGACCCGCTGGAAGGATTCCTCTACCCGGCCGCGTATCCGGTGACGAAGGAATCCAAGCCGGAGACAATTCTCGAGAAGATGGTCTCGCGGTCCAACGACGAGTACAAGAAGCTCGACCTCGAAGGAACCGCCAAGAAGTACAAGCTGGACGGTCCTTGGCAGGTGCTGACCGTGGCCAGTCTGGTCCAGGCGGAAGGTCTCACGCATGACGACTTCCGCAAGATGGCCGAAGTCGTTTACAACCGCCTGAAGCCTGACAACACGGCGACGAACCGGTTGCTCGAATTCGACTCCGCGTTCAATTACCTAAGTAAGCAGAGCGAGATCAAGATTAACCTCAAGAAGATCCGGAGCAATTCGGATCCCTATAACACCTACTACCACGCCGGCCTTCCCCCCGGCCCCATCAGTAACCCCGGGGACGAAGCCCTTCGTGCGACGCTCAGTCCCACTACCGGTGGATGGATGTTCTTCATCTCGCTCGATGGCAAGAAGACCGAGTTCACCAAGACGGCTGCGGAGCATGCGATTCTCACAGCGAAATTCAATGAAATCCATGGCATCGGCTGACGGGCGCCACCGCGCCGCCGTTCTCGGCTCGCCCATCGCCCACTCGCTCTCCCCGGTCCTGCACCGGGCCGCGTACGCCGCACTCGGCCTCGACGACTGGTCCTACGACCGCTTCGAGATCGACGAGTCAGCGCTGCCCGGGTTCGTCGAGGGGCTGGACGGGTCCTGGGCCGGGCTCTCGCTGACCATGCCGCTCAAGCGGGCGATCATCCCCCTGCTGGACGAGATCAGCGAGACCGCCTCCTCGGTCGAGGCCGTGAACACGGTCGTCTTCACCGAGGACGGCCGGCTAACGGGCGACAACACCGACATCCCCGGCATGATCGCCGCCCTGCGCGAGCGGGGCGTCGAGAAGACGGAGTCCGCGGCCGTCCTCGGCGCAGGAGCCACCGCCTCCTCCGCCCTCGCCGCCCTCTCCGAGATCTGCACGGGACCGGTCACGGCCTACGTCCGCAGCCGGGAACGCGGTGACGAGATGCGCGGCTGGGGCGAACGGCTCGGCGTCGACGTCCGCATCGCCGACTGGGCAGAGGCCGAGCAGGCCCTGCGGGCCCCGCTGGTCATCGCGACCACTCCGGCGGGGGCCACCGACGCGCTGACGGAGTCGGTACCGAAGGCTCCCGGCACGCTTTTCGACGTGCTGTACGAGCCCTGGCCCACCGGGCTCGCAGCCGCCTGGGCGGCCCGCGACGGTGCAGTCGTCGGAGGTCTCGATCTCCTGGTGCACCAGGCCGTCCTCCAGGTCGAGCAGATGACGGGCCGTACGCCGGCGCCTCTCGCCGCCATGCGGCAGGCCGGCGAGCGGGCACTAGCCGCCCGCTGACCCCGCTCCCGGCGGGCCGGAACCGTCCGTCTGCTGGACCGGCGGCCGGGCGGCGTCCCCGTCCGTGGGAGGATCGGGGGCGGCGGGCCAGGGCCGCGCACCCGGTCGCGCCGTTGGATTTTCAGGCGCGAGCATGAGGAGCACCGTTGAGCAGGTTGCGCTGGCTGACCGCGGGGGAGTCGCACGGCCCCGCACTGGTGGCGACGCTGGAGGGTCTACCCGCCGGTGTCCCTGTCACCACGGAGATGGTGGCGGACGCGCTCGCCCGGCGGCGGCTCGGATACGGCCGCGGCGCCCGGATGAAGTTCGAGAAGGACGAGGTCACCTTCCTCGGCGGGGTGCGGCACGGCCTGACCATGGGCTCGCCGGTCGCCGTGATGGTCGGCAACACCGAGTGGCCCAAGTGGGAGCAGGTCATGTCGGCCGACCCGGTCGACCCCGACGTACTCGCCGCCCAGGCCCGTAACGCCCCGCTGACCCGCCCCCGGCCCGGTCACGCCGACCTCGCCGGCATGCAGAAGTACGGCTTCGACGAGGCCCGGCCGATCCTGGAGCGCGCCAGCGCGCGGGAGACCGCGGCGCGCGTCGCCCTCGGGGCCGTCGCCCGGTCATACCTCAAGGAGACGGCCGGCATCGAGATCGTCAGCCATGTCGTCGAGCTGGCCGCCGCCAAGGCGCCCTACGGCGTCTACCCGGTCCCCGCCGATGTCGAGAAGCTCGACGCGGACCCGGTGCGCTGCCTCGACGCCGCCGCGAGCAAGCAGATGGTCGCCGAGATCGACCAGGCCCACAAGGACGGCGACACCCTCGGCGGTGTGGTCGAGGTGCTGGCGTACGGAGTGCCGGTCGGCCTCGGTTCGCACGTGCACTGGGACCGCCGCCTCGACGCCCGCCTCGCCGCCGCGCTCATGGGCATCCAGGCCATCAAGGGCGTCGAGGTCGGGGACGGCTTCGATCTGGCCCGGGTGCCCGGATCGCAGGCGCACGACGAGATCCTGGTGACCGAGGACGGCATCAAGCGCGCCTCCGGCCGCGCAGGCGGCACCGAGGGCGGGCTGAGTACCGGTGAGCTGCTGCGCGTGCGGGCCGCGATGAAGCCCATCGCCACCGTGCCGCGCGCCCTGGCCACCGTCGACGTGGTGACCGGTGAACCCGCCAAGGCCCACCACCAGCGCTCCGATGTCTGTGCCGTTCCGGCCGCCGGGATCGTCGCCGAGGCGATGGTCGCGCTGGTGCTCGCGGACGCGGTCGCGGAGAAGTTCGGCGGCGACAGCGTCCCCGAGACCCACCGCAATGTGCAGTCGTACCTCGACCACCTGCAGATCCGATGAGCGCCCCGCTGGTCGTTCTCGTCGGCCCGATGGGCGTCGGCAAGTCCACCGTCGGCGAGCTGCTCGCCGGACGGCTCGGCACCACCTACCGGGACACCGACGCGGATGTCGTCGCCACGGCCGGGAAGCCGATCGCGGAGATCTTCTACGACGAGGGCGAGGAGCGGTTCCGCGAGCTGGAGAGCCGGGCCGTCCGCGACGCGGTCGCCGAGCACACGGGCGTGCTCTCGCTCGGCGGCGGCGCCGTCCTCGACGAGACGACGCGCGCCCTGCTGGCCGGCCACGCCGTCGTCTACCTCTCGATGGACGTCGACGAGGCGGTGAAGCGGGTCGGGCTGAACACCGCGCGTCCGCTGCTCGCCGTGAATCCGCGCCGGCAGTGGCGCGAACTCATGGAGGCCCGCCGCCACCTCTACACGGACATGGCCCGCGCGGTCGTCGCGACCGACGAGCGCACACCGGACGAGGTCGCCCAGGCGGTCCTCGACGCACTGGAACTGCCGGACGCGCCGTCGTCCGGCCGGGAGAACGCAACGATGACCGATCAGGGCCCCACCCGCATCCAGGTCGCCGGCAGCGCGGGCACCGACCCGTACGAGGTGGTGATCGGGCGCCAGCTCCTCGGCGAGCTGCCCACGTTCATCGGTGACCGCGTCAAGCGCGTCGCGGTCCTGCACCCCGAGGCGCTCGCCGGCACCGGCGAGGCGGTCCGCCAGGACCTCGCCGACCAGGGCTACGAGGCCATCGCCATCCAGCTGCCGAACGCCGAGGAGGCCAAGACCGTCGAGGTCGCGGCGTACTGCTGGAAGGCGCTCGGCCAGACCGGCTTCACCCGCACCGACGTCATCGTCGGGGTGGGCGGCGGCGCGACCACGGACGTCGCCGGGTTCGTCGCGGCGACCTGGCTGCGCGGGGTGCGCTGGATCGCCGTACCCACCACCGTGCTCGCCATGGTGGACGCGGCCGTCGGCGGCAAGACCGGCATCAACACCGCCGAGGGCAAGAACCTCGTCGGCGCCTTCCACCCGCCGGCCGGAGTGCTCTGCGACCTCGCGGCCCTCGACTCGCTGCCGGTCAACGACTACGTCAGCGGCATGGCCGAGATCATCAAGGCCGGCTTCATCTCCGACCCGGTGATCCTCGACCTCGTCGAGGCGGACCCGCAGGGCGCCCGCACGCCCGCCGGACCGCACACCTCCGAGCTGATCGAGCGCGCCATCCGGGTCAAGGCCGAGGTCGTCTCCAGCGACCTCAAGGAGTCCGGGCTGCGCGAGATCCTCAACTACGGCCACACACTGGCCCACGCGATCGAGAAGAACGAGCGCTACAAGTGGCGGCACGGCGCGGCCGTCTCGGTCGGCATGGTCTTCGCCGCCGAACTGGGCCGGCTCGCCGGACGCCTGGACGACGCGACCGCCGACCGGCACCGCGCCGTCCTGGAGTCCGTCGGACTGCCGCTCACCTACCGCGGCGACCAGTGGCCCAAGCTGCTGGAGAACATGAAGGTCGACAAGAAGTCCCGCGGCGACCTGCTGCGCTTCATCGTCCTGGACGCCCTCGGCAAGCCCACCGTCCTCGAGGGGCCCGACCCGGCCGTTCTGCTCGCCGCCTTCGGGGAGGTCTCCGCGTGACCCGCCGGGTCCTCGTGCTCAACGGGCCGAACCTCGGCAGGCTGGGCTCCCGCGAGCCCGATGTCTACGGAGCCACCTCGTACGCCGGACTCGTCGACACCTGCCGCACCCTCGGCAAGGAGCTCGGCTTCGATGTCGACGTCCGGGAGACCAACGACGAGGGGGAGCTGATCCGCTGGCTCCACGAGGCCGCGGACGGTTCAATTCCGGTCGTTCTCAACCCGGGTGCCTTCACGCACTATTCGTACGGAATGCGGGACGCGGCCGCCCAGCGCACCGCCCCGCTGATCGAGGTGCACATCTCGAACCCGTACGCGCGGGAGGAATTCCGCCACAACTCCGTGGTCGCACCGGTCGCCACCGGGACCGTGGCCGGATTCGGCATCGGTTCCTACCGGCTCGCCCTGCGCGCTCTCGCGGACGAGCTGACGGACTGACGAACCGTCGCACCGGACGGCCGACTTGGCCGACGGGGCACTGCGCACCGCCCCCGGCCGTTCTCTCTGCGGCGGCCGGGGACGGTACGGTTGGCGTTCCACCAGCGCCAGTTGCCTGTACGAGACGGAGTGCCACCGGATGCAGCACGCAGTGGGGGCACCGCTGCCGCCGCCCCAGGGACCCGGAAACGGGCCCGGCGGCCGGCCGCCCCAGGCCCAGCACCCCGGCCATCCCGGCCCGCCGGTCCCACCCCCGGCCGGCCCCCCGGGCCCGCCCCCGTCGAACCGTCCCGCCCCGCCGCCCCCCGCCGGCCACCCCGTCGCACCGCTCCAGGCCCCGCCCGCCCGGCAGGGGCAGAACCAGGGCTGGAGCGGGCCCGCACCGCACCAGGCGCCCGCGCCGGTCTCCAGGGAGACCACCGGGCACATCCAGCTGCCGCCCGGCGGGCCCGTACCGCTGCCCGCACCGCCCGCCGAGCCCGGTACCGGCACCGCGACCCTCGCCGTGCTCCTGATCGGCCCGGCAGGCGCCGGGAAGACCACCGTGGCCAAGCTCTGGGCCGCCCGCCGCCGGGTCCCCACCGCCCACGTCAGCCTCGACGACGTCCGCGAGTGGGTCTGCTCCGGCTTCGCGGACCCGCAGGCGGGGTGGAACGACCAGTCGGAGGCCCAGTACCGGCTGGCCCGCCGCACCTGCGGCTTCGCCGCCCGCAACTTCCTGGCCAACGGGATCTCCTGCATCCTCGACGACGCGGTCTTCCCGGACCGCCCCGTGGTCGGCCTCGGCGGCTGGAAGCGCCACGTCGGCCCCGGACTGCTGCCCGTCGTTCTGCTGCCCGGCCTGGAGGTCGTCCTGGAGCGCAACGCCGCCCGCAGCGGCAACCGCCGCCTCTCGGACGAGGAGGTCGCCCGCATCCACGGCCGGATGGCCGGCTGGTACGGCTCCGGGCTGCCGATCATCGACAACTCGACGTACGACGTGGAGACCACCGCCCGCGTCCTGGACGACATACTCGCCCGCTCCATAGCCAGCCCCCCGGCCTGGTAGCCGCCGCCCGCCTGCCGAGCCGCCCCCCCCGGTCGGGTGCGCTGACCGCGCGGGCCCGCGTCCGCGCTCGTACGCTCGATGCATGTCAGAGGTGTACGCCGTCCGCCGCGGGCTGCTCCGCGACCGGTGCGCCGCCGTCGGATCCGCGGCCGCCCTGGTCTCCCGCCCCGCCAATGTCCGCTACCTGGCGGGGGGAGCGCCCCCGGGCGCCGTGCTGCTGCTCGGCCCCGACGAGGACGTTCTGCTCTGCCCGCGCCCCCCGACCGCTGACCCGGCCGACGGACGTACCGACGAACAGCTCCGGGTGGACCTGCTGTCGGTCACCGGCGGCGATCCGGTGGTCGCCGCCGCGGATCTGGCCACCTCCAGCGGTGCGGAGTCCCTGGCCGTCGAGGAGCACGATCTGACGGTGGCCCGGCACCGGGCCATGGGCGCGGTCGCCCCGAAGCTCCGGCTGGCCGACCTCGGGGTCACCGTCGAGCAACTGCGCATCGTCAAGGACGAGGAGGAGATCGGCTGCCTGCGGATCGCCGCCGAGATCACCGACCAGGCGCTCGGCGAACTCCTCGAATCGATCCTGGTCGGCCGTACCGAACGGCACCTCGCGCTGGAACTGGAGCGCCGGCTGGTGGACCACGGCGCCGACGGCCCCGCCTTCGCCACCTCCGTCGCCACCGGCCCCAACTCCGGCCGGGGCAGTCACCGGCCCTCGGACCGGAGGGTGGAGGAAGGAGATTTCCTCTCCGTCTGCCTCGGTGCGAACTACCGCGGCTACCGGTGCGAGATCGGCCGTACCTTCGTCATCGGAACGGCTCCGGCCGATTGGCAGATCGAGCTCTACGACCTGGTTTTCGCCGCTCAGAGGGCTGGACGGGAGGCACTTGTGCCCGGTGCCGCCTACCGCGACGTGGACCGTGCGGCCCGCCACCTCCTGGACTCCGCGGGCCACGGTGAGGGGCTCCCGGCCCGGACCGGGCACGGGGTGGGGCTCGAAATCGACGAGGACCCGCAACTGGCACCGGCGGCCATGGGTAAACTGGACGCTTGTGTGCCGGTCACTGTCGAACCCGGGGTCCACCTCCCGGGCCGGGGCGGGGTCCGGATCGATGACACGCTCGTCGTGCGCCCCGAGGCGGACGGCGGACCCGAGCTACTCACCATTACGACCAAGGAGCTGCTCGCGCTCTAGCGCGGATCCTCGGTCGTTCCACCAGCTTCAGTCCAGGAGATTCCGCAACCGTGGCTTCCACGAACGACCTCAAGAACGGCCTGGTGCTCAAGCTCGACGGAGGCCAGCTCTGGTCCGTCGTCGAGTTCCAGCACGTCAAGCCCGGCAAGGGCCCGGCCTTCGTGCGCACCAAGCTCAAGAACGTGCTCTCCGGCAAGGTCGTCGACAAGACGTTCAACGCCGGTGTGAAGGTCGAAACGGCCACCATTGACCGACGCGACATGCAGTTCTCGTACATGGACGGCGAGTACTTCGTCTTCATGGACATGGACACGTACGACCAGCTGATGGTCGACCGCAAGTCCGTCGGCGACGCCGCCAACTTCCTGATCGAGGGCTTCACCGCCTCCGTCGCGCAGCACGAGGGCGAGGTGCTCTACGTCGAGCTGCCGGCCGCCGTCGAGCTCGTCATCCAGCACACGGACCCGGGCGTCCAGGGCGACCGGTCCACCGGTGGCACCAAGCCCGCCACGCTGGAGACCGGTTACGAGATCGGTGTCCCGCTCTTCATCACGACCGGTGAGAAGATCAAGGTCGACACCCGCTCGGGCGATTACCTCGGCCGGGTGAACAGCTAACCGTGGCTGCCCGGAATACGGCCCGCAAGCGTGCCTTCCAGATCCTCTTCGAGGCCGACCAGCGCGGTGAGTCCGTGCAGACGGTCCTCGCGGACTGGGTGCGGCACTCGCGGTCCGACACCCGTCAGCCGCCGGTCACCGAGTACACGATGGAGCTTGTCGAGGGGTACGCGCAGTACGCGGACCGGATCGACGACCTCATCGTCACCTATGCGGTGGACTGGGAGATCGACCGGATGCCGGTCGTCGACCGGAACATCCTGCGGCTCGGTGCGTACGAGCTGATCTGGGTGGACGCGACCCCGGACGCGGTGGTGATCGACGAGGCGGTCCAGATCGCCAAGGAGTTCTCCACCGACGACTCCCCGTCCTTCGTGAACGGCCTGCTGGCCCGTTTCAAGGACCTCAAGCCGAACCTTCGCCGGGAGCAGTAGCCGCCGCAGGAGCTCAGCCGACGAAGGGCCCGCGGTCGACCGACCGGGGGCCCTTCGTCGTACTAGGGCCCGCCCGCCGGGCGCGGCCCCCGGAAAACAGGAACGCCGGACCGGCGGGGCATCCGGGAAAGGGCCCCGCCGATCCGGCGGTACGTTTCTGCTGAGGGGCTCAGCCCTCGTCGTGCGCGACCGCGCGACGCGCGTCCGCGTCCAGTACGCCCCAGCTGATCAGCTGTTCCGTGAGCACGGACGGCGACTGGTCGTAGATCACGGCAAGCGTGCGCAGGTCGTCCTGGCGGATCGAGAGCACCTTGCCGTTGTAGTCGCCGCGCTGGCTCTGGATCGTCGCCGCGTAGCGCTGCAGGGGTCCGGCCTTCTCCGGCGGGACGTGGGCGAGGCGCTCCAGGTCCAGGACGAGCTTCGGCGGCGGCTCGGCGGCGCCGCCGGGCGTCGTGCCGGGCAGGAGCTCCTGCACGGGGACACCGTAGAAGTCGGCCAGCTCGGCGAGGCGCTGTACGGTCACGGCACGGTCGCCGCGCTCGTACGAACCCACCACGACGGCCTTCCAGCGGCCCTGGGACTTCTCCTCGACGCCATGGAGGGAGAGGCCCTGCTGGGTGCGGATGGCACGGAGCTTGGCCCCGAGCTGCTTTGCGTATTCGCTGGACATAAGGCTCCCGGGACGCTGGAACGTTTCGCGGCTCCGCCGCGTGGGTCTGGTAACTCACTGTGAGGTTACGCAGCGTTACTTGGGTGCGTCAAGCTGAAAGGGTCGGACCGGTACCTCCCGGGGGTGCTGCGAGGGCCCCGCACAAGCCCTGGTAACGTGGATGACGCAATTTCGACGTCCTTTAAGATCCGTCCAGAGAGGCGGAGAAGGAGGTCCGTTTCTTATGGACGCACAGCACGACGCCACCGGCAATGCGGCACGCCCCGTTCTCGAGGCTCCCGACATCGCCCGAGTACTGACCCGCATCGCCCACGAGATCGTCGAACGCGCCAAGGGCGCCGACGATGTGGTGCTTCTCGGCATCCCGACCCGGGGCGTCTTCCTCGCCCGCCGGCTCGCCGACAAGCTCGAAGAGATCACCGGCCGGAAGATGCCGGTCGGCTCCCTCGACATCACCATGTACCGCGACGACCTGCGGATGCACCCGGCACGGGCCCTGGCCCGCACCGAGATCCCCGGCGAGGGCATCGAGGGCCGCCTGGTCGTCCTCGTCGACGACGTCCTCTTCTCCGGCCGTACGATCCGTGCCGCGCTCGACGCGCTCGGCGACATCGGCCGGCCCCGCGCGGTGCAGCTCGCGGTCCTGGTCGACCGCGGACACCGCGAACTCCCGATCCGCGCCGACTACGTCGGCAAGAACCTCCCCACGTCGCTGCGGGAGACGGTCAAGGTCCAGCTCGACGAGGAGGACGGCCGCGACGCCGTGCTGCTCGGCATCGGGCGGGCCGCCCCGGCGGTCGAGCAGTAGCTGCGCATCCGTACGGCTCATCCGCCGTACCGCGGCTTCCGCACGCCCGCACGCCTGAACCCTCCAGCCACCCGGAGAACACCCAGATGAAGCGTCACCTCATCTCGGCCGCCGACCTCACCCGCGACGACGCCGTCCTGATCCTCGACACCGCCGAGGAAATGGCCAGGGTCGCGGACCGGCCGATCAAGAAGCTTCCCACCCTGCGCGGCCGCACCGTCGTCAACCTCTTCTTCGAGGACTCGACACGGACCCGCATCTCCTTCGAGGCGGCCGCCAAGCGGCTGTCCGCCGACGTCATCAACTTCTCCGCCAAGGGCTCCTCCGTCTCCAAGGGCGAATCGCTCAAGGACACCGCCCTGACCCTGGAGGCGATGGGCGCGGACGCCGTCGTCATCCGTCACGGCGCCTCCGGCGCCCCCTACCGCCTGGCCACCTCGGGCTGGATCGACGGCGCGGTCGTCAACGCCGGTGACGGCACCCACGAGCACCCGACCCAGGCCCTCCTGGACGCGTTCACCATGCGCCGCAGGCTGGTCGGGGCCGACGCCGGACTCGGCAAGGACCTGGAGGGACGCCGGATCACGATCGTCGGCGACATCCTGCACAGCCGGGTCGCCCGCTCCAACGTCCACCTGCTGACCACCCTCGGCGCCCACGTCACGCTGGTGGCCCCGCCGACCCTGGTCCCCGTAGGCGTCGAACAGTGGCCGTGCGACGTCAGCTACAGCCTCGACAAGGTGCTGCCCGCGTCGGACGCGGTGATGATGCTCCGTGTGCAGCGTGAGCGGATGAACGCCGCGTACTTCCCGACCGAGCGGGAGTACTCCCGCCGCTACGGCCTGGGCGGCGAGCGGATGGCCAAGATGCCCGAGCACGCCATCGTCATGCACCCAGGACCGATGGTCCGCGGCATGGAGATCACCGCCGAGGTCGCCGACTCCGACCGGTGCACGGTCGTCGAGCAGGTCGCCAACGGGGTCTCCATCCGGATGGCCGTGCTCTACCTGCTCCTGGGCGGCTCCGGACCCGCCGCCCCCTCCCAACCGTCGCCCGCCGCCCGTACCGAGGAGAACAAGTAACCATGAGCAAGATCCTTATCCGCGGCGCGAAGATCCTCGGCGGCGAGCCGATGGACGTCCTGATCGACGGCGAGACCGTCGCGGCGGTCGGCACCGGCCTCGACGCCGCCGGCGCCACCGTCGTCGAGGCGGCGGGCCAGGTCCTGCTGCCCGGCCTGGTCGACCTCCACACCCACCTGCGCGAGCCCGGCCGGGAGGACTCCGAGACCGTCCTGACCGGCACCAGGGCCGCGGCGGTCGGCGGCTTCACCGCCGTGCACGCCATGGCCAACACCTTCCCGGTCGCCGACACCGCCGGCGTCGTCGAGCAGGTCTGGCGGCTCGGCAAGGAGTCCGGCTACTGCGACGTGCAGCCCATCGGCGCCGTCACCGTCGGCCTGGAGGGCAAGCAGCTCGCCGAACTCGGCGCCATGCACGATTCGGCCGCCGGAGTGAAGGTCTTCTCCGACGACGGCAAGTGCGTCCACGACGCGGTGATCATGCGCCGCGCCCTGGAGTACGTGAAGGCGTTCGACGGAGTCGTCGCCCAGCACGCCCAGGAGCCCCGCCTCACCGAGGGCGCCCAGATGAACGAGGGCATCGTCTCGGCCGAGCTCGGCCTCGGCGGCTGGCCCGCGGTCGCCGAGGAGTCGATCATCGCCCGCGATGTGCTGCTCGCCGCCCACGTCGGCTCCCGGGTGCACATCTGCCACCTGTCGACCGCCGGATCCGTCGAGATCGTCCGCTGGGCCAAGTCCAAGGGCTGGAACGTCACCGCCGAGGTCACCCCGCACCACCTGCTCCTCACCGACGAGCTCGTACGGTCCTACAACCCGGTCTACAAGGTGAACCCGCCGCTGCGCACCGAGGCCGACGTCCTGGCCCTGCGCGAGGCCCTCGCCGACGGCACCATCGACTGCGTCGCCACCGACCACGCCCCGCACCCGCACGAGGACAAGGACTGCGAGTGGGCCGCGGCCGCCATGGGCATGGTGGGCCTGGAGACCGCGCTCTGCGTGGTCCAGCAGACGATGGTCGAGACCGGACTCCTCGACTGGGCCGGCGTCGCCGACCGGATGTCGCTGCGCCCGGCCGCCATCGGCCGGCTGGACGGCCACGGCCGGCCCGTCGCCCCGGGTGAGCCCGCCAACCTCACCCTGGTCGATCCGGCATACCGTGGGGCGGTGGACCCCGCGGGCTTCGCCTCCCGCAGCCGCAACACTCCGTACGAGGGGCGCGAGCTGCCGGGCCGAGTGACCCACACCTTCCTGCGGGGCCGTGCCACGGTCGTCGACGGGAAACTCGCGTGACAACACTCAGCCTCAACCATCAGCTGTACCAACTGGCCGCCGAGCAGAAGTCGGCGGAGGTGACCGACTGGTCCGCCCGGATCAGCTGGGTGATCGGGCTGGCCGTCCTCGTCGCCTTCGTCTACTGGCTGATGCGCCAGGGATGGAAGTGGCGCGGCAGCCTCCAGTCCGGCCTGCCCGACCTCGCGGCCCGCCCGGACGGCTTCGCGGACGGCGAGAAGCTGCTCACCCTGACCGGGCGCTACCACGCCTCGACGACGGCCGGGCAGTGGCTCGACCGCATCGTCGCCCACGGCCTCGGCACCCGCAGCCGCGTCGAGCTCACCCTCACCGATCAGGGCCTCGACGTCGTACGGCCCGGCGCGGCGGACTTCTTCGTCCCCGCCGCCGACCTGCGCGCGGCCCGCACCGACAAGGCCCTCGCGGGCAAGGTCCTCCCCGAGGGCGGTCTGCTGATCATCACCTGGGCGCTCGGCGACCAGCTGATCGACTCCGGATTCCGCTCCGACCACTCGGCCGAACACCCTGCCTGGGTCGAGGCCGTCAACCACCTCACCAGCTCTACGGAAGGCACCGCACGATGACGATCTCCAATCCGGGGCACGCCTCGAAGAGGGATAGGGTGTCTCCCGCCGTACTCGTCCTGGAGGACGGCCGCGCCTTCCGCGGCCGCGCCTACGGGGCTGTGGGGGAGACCTTCGGCGAGGCGGTGTTCTCCACCGGCATGACCGGCTACCAGGAGACGCTGACCGACCCCTCGTACCACCGCCAGGTCGTCGTGATGACCGCCCCGCACGTCGGCAACACCGGTGTGAACGACGAGGACCCCGAGTCGAAGCGGATCTGGGTCGCCGGCTACGTCGTGCGCGACCCCGCACGGGTGCCCTCCAACTGGCGCTCGCGGCGCTCGCTCGACGAGGAGCTCACGACCCAGGGCGTCGTCGGGATCAGCGGCATCGACACCCGCGCCCTCACCCGCCACCTGCGCGAGCGCGGCGCGATGCGCGTCGGCATCTTCTCCGGCAACGCACTCGCCGACGAGGGCACCCTGCTCGCCAGGGTGCGCCAGGCCCCCGAGATGGCCGGCGCCGACCTCTCCGCCGAGGTCGCCACCAAGGAGGCCTACGTCGTCCCCGCGATCGGCACCAAGAAGTTCACCGTCGCCGCGGTCGACCTCGGCATCAAGGGCATGACCCCGCGCCGGATGGCCGAGCGCGGCATCGAGGTGCACGTCCTGCCCGCCACCGCCACCCTGGAGGAGGTGTACGCGGTGAAGCCCGACGGCGTCTTCTTCTCCAACGGCCCCGGCGACCCCTCCACCGCCGACCACCCGGTCTCCGTCATGCGGGGCGTCCTGGAGCGCAAGACCCCGCTCTTCGGCATCTGCTTCGGCAACCAGATCCTGGGCCGCGCGCTCGGCTTCGGCACCTACAAGCTGAAGTACGGCCACCGCGGCATCAACCAGCCCGTGCAGGACCGCTCGACCGGCAAGGTCGAGGTCACCGCGCACAACCACGGGTTCGCCGTCGACGCCCCCCTCGACAAGGTCTCCGACACCGCCTACGGGCGGGCCGAGGTCTCCCACGTCTGCCTGAACGACCAGGTCGTCGAGGGCCTCCAGCTCCTCGACCGGCCGGCCTTCAGCGTCCAGTACCACCCCGAAGCGGCCGCCGGCCCGCACGACGCCGCGTACCTCTTCGACCGCTTCGTATCCCTGATGGAGGGCCAGCGTGCCTAAGCGCTCCGATATCCAGTCCGTCCTGGTCATCGGCTCCGGTCCGATCGTCATCGGCCAGGCCGCCGAGTTCGACTACTCCGGCACCCAGGCCTGCCGCGTCCTCAAGGCCGAGGGCCTGCGCGTCATCCTGGTGAACTCCAACCCGGCGACGATCATGACCGACCCGGAGATCGCCGACGCCACCTACGTCGAGCCGATCACCCCCGAGTTCGTCGAGAAGATCATCGCCAAGGAGCGCCCCGACACGCTGCTCCCCACCCTGGGCGGCCAGACCGCGCTGAACACCGCGATCTCCATGCACGAGAACGGTGTGCTGGAGAAGTACGGCGTCGAGCTCATCGGCGCCAACGTCGAGGCCATCAACAAGGGCGAGGACCGCGAACTCTTCAAGGGCGTCGTCGAGGCGGTCAAGGCGAAGATCGGCTACGGCGAGTCCGCCCGCTCCGTCATCTGCCACTCCATGGACGACGTCATCAAGGGCGTCGACACGCTCGGGGGCTACCCCGTCGTCGTACGCCCCTCCTTCACGATGGGCGGCGCCGGCTCCGGCTTCGCCCACGACGAGGAGGAGCTGCGCCGCATCGCCGGACAGGGCCTCACGCTCTCCCCGACCACCGAGGTGCTCCTGGAGGAGTCCATCCTCGGCTGGAAGGAGTACGAGCTGGAGCTGATGCGCGACCGGAACGACAACGTCGTGGTCGTCTGCTCCATCGAGAACTTCGACCCGATGGGCGTCCACACGGGCGACTCCATCACCGTCGCCCCGGCGATGACCCTCACCGACCGCGAGTACCAGCGGCTGCGCGACATCGGCATCGCGATCATCCGCGAGGTCGGCGTCGACACCGGCGGCTGCAACATCCAGTTCGCCATCGACCCGGTCGACGGCCGGGTCATCGTGATCGAGATGAACCCGCGCGTCTCCCGCTCCTCGGCACTGGCGTCGAAGGCCACCGGCTTCCCGATCGCCAAGATCGCCGCCAAGCTGGCCGTCGGCTACACGCTCGACGAGATCCCCAACGACATCACCGAGAAGACCCCGGCCTCCTTCGAGCCGACCCTCGACTACGTCGTGGTCAAGGCCCCGCGCTTCGCCTTCGAGAAGTTCCCCTCCGCCGACTCCACCCTCACCACCACCATGAAGTCGGTGGGCGAGGCCATGGCGATCGGCCGGAACTTCACCGAGGCGCTGCAGAAGGCCCTGCGCTCCCTGGAGAAGAAGGGCTCGCAGTTCACCTTCACCGGCGAGCCCGGCGACAAGGCGGAGCTGCTGGCCGAGGCGGTCCGCCCGACCGACGGCCGGATCAACACCGTCATGCAGGCGATCCGGGCCGGCGCCACCCAGGAGGAGGTCTTCGACGCCACGAGGATCGACCCCTGGTTCGTCGACCAGCTCTTCCTGATCAAGGAGATCGCCGACGAGCTGGCCGCCGCCGACAAGCTGCTGCCCGAACTGCTGGCCGACGCCAAGCGGCACGGCTTCTCGGACGCCCAGATCGCCGGTATCCGCGGCCTGCGCGAGGACGTCGTCCGCGAGGTGCGGCACGCGCTCGGCATCCGCCCGGTCTACAAGACGGTCGACACCTGCGCCGCCGAGTTCGCCGCGAAGACGCCGTACTTCTACTCCTCCTACGACGAGGAGAGCGAGGTCGCGCCCCGCACCAAGCCCGCGGTGATCATCCTCGGCTCCGGCCCCAACCGCATCGGCCAGGGCATCGAGTTCGACTACTCCTGCGTCCACGCCTCCTTCGCGCTGAGCGACGCCGGCTACGAGACCGTGATGGTCAACTGCAACCCGGAGACCGTCTCCACGGACTACGACACCTCCGACCGCCTCTACTTCGAGCCGCTGACGCTTGAGGACGTGCTGGAGATCGTGCACGCGGAGTCCCTCGCGGGCCCGATCGCGGGCGTCATCGTGCAGCTCGGCGGCCAGACCCCGCTCGGCCTGGCCCAGGCGCTCAAGGACAACGGCGTGCCCGTCGTCGGCACCCCGCCGGAGGCGATCCACGCCGCCGAGGACCGCGGCGCCTTCGGCCAGGTCCTGGCCGAGGCCGGTCTGCCCGCCCCGAAGCACGGCACCGCCACCACCTTCGCCGGGGCCAAGGCCATCGCCGACGAGATCGGCTACCCCGTCCTCGTACGCCCCTCGTACGTGCTCGGCGGCCGAGGCATGGAGATCGTGTACGACGAGACCCGGCTCGCCTCGTACATCTCCGAGTCCACCGAGATCAGCCCCACCCGGCCGGTCCTGGTCGACCGCTTCCTCGACGACGCCATCGAGATCGACGTCGACGCGCTCTACGACGGCACCGAGCTCTACCTCGGCGGCGTCATGGAGCACATCGAGGAGGCCGGTATCCACTCCGGGGACTCCGCCTGCGCGCTGCCCCCGATCACCCTCGGCGGCTACGACATCAAGCGGCTGCGGACCTCCACCGAGGGCATCGCCAAGGGCGTCGGCGTACGCGGACTGATCAACATCCAGTTCGCGCTCTCCGGCGACATCCTCTACGTCCTGGAGGCCAACCCGCGCGCCTCGCGCACCGTCCCCTTCACCTCGAAGGCGACCGCGGTCCCGCTCGCCAAGGCCGCCGCCCGGATCTCGCTGGGCGCGACCGTCGCGCAGCTGCGCGAGGAGGGCCTGCTCCCCAGGCACGGCGACGGCGGCACGCTGCCGCTCGACGCGCCGATCTCCGTCAAGGAGGCCGTCATGCCGTGGTCGCGCTTCCGCGACATCCACGGCCGCGGCGTCGACACGGTCCTCGGCCCGGAGATGCGCTCCACCGGCGAGGTCATGGGCATCGACTCGGTCTTCGGCACGGCCTACGCCAAGTCGCAGGCCGGCGCGTACGGCCCGCTGCCCACCACGGGCCGCGCCTTCATCTCGGTCGCCAACCGCGACAAGCGCTCGATGATCTTCCCGGCCCGCGAGCTGGTCGCCCACGGCTTCGAGCTGATGGCCACCTCCGGCACCGCCGAGGTGCTCAAGCGCAACGGCATCAACGCCCGCGTCGTGCGCAAGCAGTCCGAGGGCGAGGGCCCCAACGGTGAGAAGACGATCGTCCAGCTGATCCACGACGGCGAGGTCGACCTCATCGTCAACACGCCGTACGGAACCGGCGGCCGGCTCGACGGCTACGAGATCCGTACCGCGGCCGTCGCCCGGTCCGTACCGTGCCTGACCACGGTCCAGGCGCTCGCCGCGGCGGTCCAGGGCATCGACGCCCTCAACCACGGCGACGTGGGCGTCCGTTCCCTCCAGGAACACGCGGAACGTCTGACCGCGGCCCGCGACTAGAGAAGCCAGCAGAGGGGGGACACCGGAAACGGTGTCCCCCCTCTTCGTGAGAACACCGAGGACACCCCCGATGTACAGACTCTTCTTCCAGCTGGTCTTCAAGCGCATGGACCCGGAGCGGGCCCACCACGCCGCGTTCCGGTGGATCCGGCTCGCCGCCCGCGTCCCCGTCCTGCGCACCCTCGTCGCCGCCGCGCTCGCCCCCCGCCACCAGGAGCTGCGCACCGAGGCCCTCGGCCTGCGGATGCACGGCCCCTTCGGCCTCGCCGCCGGCTTCGACAAGAACGCCGTCGCGATCGACGGCATGTCGATGCTCGGCTTCGACCACGTCGAGATCGGTACGGTCACCGGCGAGCCGCAGCCCGGAAACCCCGGGAAGCGGCTGTTCCGCCTCGTCGCGGACCGCGCGCTGATCAACCGCATGGGCTTCAACAACGAGGGCTCGGCCGCCGTCGCCGAGCGCCTGGCCGCCCGCGTGCCGGTCTTCCGGACCACGGTCGGCGTCAACATCGGCAAGACCAAGGCCGTCCCCGAGGCCGAGGCCGCCGCCGACTACGTGAAGTCCACCGAGCGGCTCGCCGCCCACGCCGACTACCTCGTCGTCAACGTCTCCTCGCCGAACACGCCGGGGCTGCGCAACCTCCAGGCCACCGAGTCGCTGCGCCCGCTGTTGTCCGCCGTGCGCGAGGCCGCCGACCGGACGGTCACCGGCCGCCGGGTCCCGCTGCTCGTCAAGATCGCCCCCGACCTCGCGGACGAGGACATCGACGCGGTCGCCGACCTCGCGGTCGAGCTGGGCCTGGACGGCATCATCGCCACCAACACCACCATCGCCCGCGACAGCCTGGGCCTGAAGTCCTCACCGTCCCTGACCGGGGAGACCGGCGGGCTGTCCGGCGCGCCCCTCAAGGAACGCTCCCTGGAGGTAGTGAGCCGCCTCTACGTGCGCGTGGGCGACCGGATCACCCTGGTGGGCGTGGGAGGCATCGAGAACGCCGAGGACGCCTGGCAGCGCATCCTCGCCGGCGCCACGCTCGTACAGGGCTACAGCGCCTTCATCTACGAGGGCCCGTTCTACGCCCGCGCGATCCACAAGGGCCTGGCCGCGCGCCTGGCCGCGTCCCCGTACGCCACCCTCGCCGACGCCGTCGGCGCGGAGACCAGGAAGGCCGTGAAATGACCCCGGAACCCTTCGGCGCGCGTCTGCGCCGGGCCATGGACACCCGTGGCCCGCTCTGCGTCGGCATCGACCCGCACGCCTCCCTGCTCACCTCCTGGGGGCTGAACGACGACGTGGCGGGCCTGGAGCGCTTCACGCGTACGGTCGTGGAGGCGCTGGCCGGCCGGGTCGCCGTGCTCAAGCCGCAGTCGGCGTTCTTCGAGCGCTTCGGCTCGCGCGGCATCGCCGTCCTGGAGAAGGCCGTCGAGGAGGCCCGGGAGGCCGGCGCGCTGGTCCTGATGGACGCCAAGCGCGGTGACATCGGCTCCACCATGGGCGCCTACGCCGCCACCTACCTGGACAAGGACTCGCCGCTGTTCTCCGACGCGGTCACCGTCTCGCCGTACCTCGGCTTCGGCTCGCTGCGGCCGGCGCTCGACGCGGCCGCGGTCTCCGGCTCGGGGGTCTTCGTGCTCGCCCTCACCTCCAACCCGGAGGGCGCCGAGGTGCAGCGCGCCACCGCGGCCGACGGCCGCTCGCTGGCTCAGCTGATGCTCGGCCACATGGCGGCCGAGAACGAGGGGGCCACCCCGCTCGGCTCGGTCGGCGCGGTGGTCGGGGCCACGCTCGGGGACGCGGGCGTGGACCTCGCGATCAACGGTCCGCTGCTCGCGCCCGGCATCGGCGCGCAGGGCGCGACCCCCGCGGATCTGCCGGGGGTCTTCGGTGACGCGGTTCACAATGTGCTGCCCAGCGTGAGCCGGGGCGTGCTGCGCCACGGTCCGGACGCGGCAGGGCTGCGCGAAGCCGCCGAGCGGTTCACGGACGAGGTCCGCGCGGCCCTCTCGGACGGCTGACCATCCCACGTAACAGCGAGTTGACGTAATCCTGACCTAAAAACCGGGCTGTTATGCCGGGAATGTCCTGGTCGGCAAAGGCTGACCAGGACTTTTAGTCTGTTCTCGCTGACTCCGGCGGCCTTGGCCGCTAGTCTCCGTCGAGAGCCAACGCGCACAGGTTGTTCGTTGCTCACCAGGTGAGGGGCGATCCAGTTGCCTCACCGGTCCGTATCCGACAGATCGACATCCGAGGTGACGTAGGCGTGGCTCTTCCGCCCCTTACCCCTGAACAGCGCGCAGCCGCGCTCGAAAAGGCCGCCGCGGCTCGCCGGGAGCGGGCCGAGGTCAAGAATCGACTCAAGCACTCCGGCGCCTCCCTCCACGAGGTCATCAAGTCGGGCCAGGAGAACGACGTCATCGGGAAGATGAAGGTCTCCGCCCTGCTCGAGTCCCTGCCCGGCGTGGGCAAGGTCCGCGCCAAGCAGATCATGGAGCGGCTCGGCATCTCCGAGAGCCGCCGGGTCCGGGGTCTTGGCTCCAACCAGATCGCATCCCTGGAGCGTGAGTTCGGCGGCAGCGCCGCCTGACGTTCTCAGGCACTCCTGAGAACCTGGATAATCACTCCATGGCTGCAACATCCCGGGGGACGTCCCCCGTGCCCCCGGACGTACGTCCGCGGCTGACCGTGCTCTCCGGCCCTTCGGGTGTCGGCAAGAGCACGGTCGTCGCGCATATGCGCAAGGTCCATCCCGAGGTATGGCTCTCGGTGTCGGCGACGACCCGCAAGCCCCGCCCCGGCGAACGCAACGGTGTCCACTACTTCTTCGTTGACAACGAGGAGTTCGACAAGCTGATCGCCAACGGCGAGCTGCTGGAGTGGGCCGAGTTCGCCGGCAACCGCTACGGCACGCCGCGCCGCGCCGTGCAGGAGCGGCTGGAGGCGGGTGAGCCGGTGCTGCTGGAGATCGATCTCCAGGGCGCCCGGCTGGTCAGACAGTCGATGGCCGACGCGCAGCTGGTCTTCCTGGCACCGCCGAGCTGGGACGAGCTGGTCCGCCGGCTCACCGGCCGCGGCACCGAGGCGCCCGAGGTGATCGAACGCCGTCTCGGCGCGGCCAAGATCGAACTGGCTGCCGAATCGGAGTTCGATACGACGCTTGTCAATACCTCCGTCGAGGATGTGGCACGTGAGCTGCTAGCCTTGATGCTGGAGGCTTCCGGCCACCGTGCCGCCGGCGACTGAACGAACGGGTCGTACCGACACGGAACCGCACCACACAGCCCCTGACTGTCAAAGATTTCTTTGATCTTCACCCCCTTCGGAAGGCAGAGAGTGTCCTCTTCCATCACCACGCCCGAGGGCATCATCAACCCGCCGATTGATGAGCTCCTCGAAGCAACCGACTCGAAGTACAGCCTCGTGATCTACGCCGCCAAGCGCGCGCGCCAGATCAACGCGTACTACTCGCAGCTCGGTGAGGGACTCCTCGAGTACGTCGGCCCGCTCGTCGACACCCACGTGCACGAGAAGCCGCTCTCGATCGCACTCCGCGAGATCAACGCGGGCCTGCTCACCTCCGAGGCCATCGAGGGCCCCGCGCAGTAAGCAGGAAACGCACCTTCACCACAGGCCCGGCGGTCTCCACCGCCGGGCCTGTGGTGTGTCCGGGGCGGCAGACCGGCGTCCGCGACGGTGAGGCAGCATGGGTGCGTACGTATCCGAGTACGTATCCGAGTGAGGGGAGACGCAGTGGAGAAGCCGAAGGTCGTTCTGGGCGTCAGCGGGGGCATCGCCGCGTACAAGGCGTGCGAGCTGCTGCGGCGGCTGACCGAGTCCGGCCACGACGTACGGGTCGTGCCGACCGAGGCCTCGCTCCACTTCGTGGGCGCGGCCACCTGGTCGGCGCTCTCCGGCCACCCGGTCTCGACCGAGGTCTGGAACGACGTCCACGAGGTCCCGCACGTGCGGATCGGGCAGCACGCCGACCTCGTCGTCGTCGCCCCCGCCACCGCCGACCTGCTGGCCAGGGCCGCCCACGGGCTCGCCGACGACCTGCTGACCAACACGCTGCTCACCGCGCGCTGTCCGGTCGTCTTCGTGCCCGCCATGCACACCGAGATGTGGGAGCACCCGGCCACCCGCGAGAACGTCGCCACCCTGCGCCGCCGGGGCGCCCTCGTCATCGAGCCCGCCGTCGGCCGGCTCACCGGCGTCGACACCGGCAAGGGCAGGCTGCCCGACCCGGCGGAGATCTTCGAGGTCTGCCGCCGCGTGCTGGCCCGCGGCCCCGTCGCCCCCGACCTGGTGGGCCGCCATGTGGTGATCAGCGCGGGCGGCACCCGGGAACCGCTCGACCCGGTCCGGTACCTCGGCAACCGCTCCTCCGGGAAGCAGGGGTACGCGCTCGCCCGCACCGCGGTCGCGCGAGGCGCGCGGGTCACGCTCATCGAGGCCAACACCGGCCTGCCCGACCCGTCCGGGGCCGACGTCGTCCGGGCCGGGACCGCGACGCAGCTGCGCGAGGCCGTGCTGAAGGCGGCGGCGGACGCGGACGTCGTGGTGATGGCGGCGGCGGTGGCCGACTTCCGCCCGGCCGAGTACGCCACGGGGAAGATCAAGAAGAAGGACGGCCAGGAGCCCGCCCCGATCACGCTCGTCCGCAACCCGGACATCCTCGCCGAGGTCGCCGCGCGGCGCGCCCGCCCGGAACAGATCGTGGTCGGGTTCGCCGCCGAGACCGACGACGTCCTGGCCAACGGGCGCGAGAAGCTCCGCCGCAAGGGCTGCGACCTGCTGGTGGTCAACGAGGTGGGGGAGCGCAGGACCTTCGGCTCCGAGGAGAACGAGGCGGTGGTGCTCGCGGCCGACGGCGGCGAGACCCCAGTGCCGTTCGGGCCCAAGGAGGCGCTCGCCGACACGGTCTGGGACCTCGTGTCGCCGCGTCTTGGATGAATTTCCGGTGTCCTCGCCCGGCGGGTCCGATCCCTTGCGAAACGGGGCTTCGACCGGGCCTTCCGGCGCCGCCGGAGGGCATCTCGGCGGCCGTGCCGCATGTCACAGATCTCCCAAAGGGCGAGACACGTTGTCCGACAGCCGGAGCCGACCGATAAACTGGTCGCGGACCTTACCGGGCGCAGCTCCCGGGCCGTCCGCCAAATGATCAGCCAGCAGCCGCTGCAACCCCAGGGAGCGATGTGTCCCGCCGTCTCTTCACCTCGGAGTCCGTTACCGAGGGTCACCCCGACAAGATCGCTGACCAGATCAGCGACACCATTCTCGATGCACTTCTCCGTGAGGACCCGACGTCGCGTGTCGCCGTCGAGACCCTGATCACCACAGGTCAGGTGCATGTTGCGGGTGAGGTCACGACCAAGGCCTACGCCCCGATCGCACAGCTGGTGCGCGACAAGATCCTTGAAATCGGCTACGACTCCTCCAAGAAGGGCTTCGACGGCGCCTCCTGTGGCGTGTCGGTGTCCATCGGCGCGCAGTCGCCCGACATCGCGCAGGGTGTCGACACCGCTTACGAGAAGAGGGTCGAGGGCGATGAGGACGAACTCGACAAGCAGGGCGCCGGCGACCAGGGCCTGATGTTCGGGTACGCCTGCGACGAGACGCCCGAGCTGATGCCGCTGCCGATCCACCTCGCGCACCGGCTGTCCCGCCGCCTCTCCGAGGTCCGCAAGAACGGGACCATCCCGTACCTGCGTCCCGACGGCAAGACCCAGGTCACCATCGAGTACGACGGCGACAAGGCCGTCCGTCTCGACACGGTCGTCGTCTCCTCGCAGCACGCCAGCGACATCGACCTCGACTCGCTCCTCGCGCCCGACATCCGCGAGTTCGTCGTCGAGCACGTGCTCGGGCAGCTGATCGAGGACGGCATCAAGCTGGACACCGAGGGCTACCGCCTGCTGGTCAACCCGACCGGACGTTTCGAGATCGGCGGCCCGATGGGCGACGCCGGACTGACCGGCCGCAAGATCATCATCGACACCTACGGCGGCATGGCCCGCCACGGCGGCGGCGCCTTCTCCGGCAAGGACCCGTCGAAGGTGGACCGCTCGGCCGCCTACGCGATGCGCTGGGTGGCCAAGAACGTCGTCGCCGCGGGCCTCGCGGCCCGTTGCGAGGTGCAGGTCGCCTACGCGATCGGCAAGGCCGAGCCGGTGGGCCTCTTCGTCGAGACCTTCGGCACCGCGGTGATCGAGACCGAGAAGATCGAGCACGCCATCGGCGTGGTCTTCGACCTCCGCCCGGCCGCGATCATCCGCGACCTCGACCTGCTCCGCCCGATCTACGCCCAGACCGCCGCGTACGGCCACTTCGGCCGCGAGCTCGCCGACTTCACGTGGGAGCGCACGGACCGGGTGGACGCACTGCGCAAGGCCGCAGGCCTGTAGGCCGTCGGCCGCCCCTCGCGGGCAACCCCTTCCCGCCGGAGCCCGGACGCCTCATCGGTGTCCGGGCTCCGGCGTCTCTCCCCGCCCGAACGGCCGGGGGCGGCGCCGGGCCGGAGCGGCCGGCGCCGCGCGCTGTCAGTGGCATCTGGTAGGAATTTGGCTGTGAGCAGCGACAACGAGCGGTCCGACGAGCCCGGCACCGGGGCGCCGGAGCAGCTTGCGCTGATTCGGGAGACGGTGCGCCGGGCCAAGGTGCCCCGAGCCAAACCACGGACCTGGCGCGGGGCAGCCCTCGCCGGTGAGCTGCCCGTGGCCCGTGTCCTGGTGAACAAGGGCGCGCTCCATCTCGACCAGTACTTCGACTACGCCGTCCCCGAGGAGCTCGACGCCGACGCGCAGCCCGGGGTGCGGGTGCGGGTGCGTTTCGGCGCCGGCGGGCGCAACGTGCGCGGCGGGCGGCGCGAGGGCGGCGGGCTGATCGACGGATTCCTGATCGAGCGGCTGGCCGAGTCCGACTACAGCGGCGCACTGGCCGCGCTCGCCTCCGTCGTGTCACCCGAACCCGTCCTCGGGCCCGAGCTGCTCGGCCTCGCCCGCGCCGTCGCCGACCGGTACGCGGGCAGCCTCGCGGACGTCCTCCAGCTCGCGGTGCCGCCGAGGAACGCACGGGCCGAGTCCAGACCGTCTCCCGAACCGCTGCCGCCGCCTCCGGCGCCCTCTCCCGGCACTTGGGCGCGGTACGGGCAGGGCGCGGCGTTCCTGGACGCGCTCGCCTCGGGCGGCGCGCCCAGGGCCGTGTGGACCGCGCTGCCGGGCCCGCACTGGCCCGAGGAGATCGCCGGGGCCGTCGCCGCGACCCTCGCGTCGGGGCGCGGCGCACTGGTCGTGGTCCCCGACGGACGGACCGCGGGGCGGGTCGACGCCGCGCTCTCCGGGATCCTCGGGGAGGGCCGCCACGCCCTGCTGACCGCCGACTCGGGGCCCGAGAAGCGCTACCGGGAGTGGCTCGCCGTGCGGCGCGGGTCCGTCCGGGCGGTGGTCGGGACGCGGGCCGCGATGTTCGCCCCGGTCGCCGGCCTCGGCCTGGTCGCCGTCTGGGACGACGGGGACTCCAGCCACAGCGATGACAACGCCCCCTTCCCGCACGTCCGCGAGGTCCTTGAGCTACGGGCCGCGCACAGCAGATGCGCCTTCCTGCTCGGCGGTACGAACTGCACCGTGGAGGCCGCCCAGCTGGTGGAGAGCGGCTGGGCACTGCCGCTGCGCGCCGACCGGGAGCAGACGCGGATCGCGGCGCCCCTGGTGCGTACCGTCGGCGACGGCGAGCTCGCGCGCGACGGCGCCGCCCGGTCCGCGAGGCTGCCGAGCCTCGCGTGGCAGACCGTGCGGGACGGACTGCGCAGCGGCCCGGTGCTCGTGCAGGTGCCGCGTCGCGGGTACGCCCCGCGACTGGCCTGCGAGCGCTGCCGGGAGCCCGCGCGGTGCCGGCACTGCGCGGGGCCGCTGGAGGCGCCCGACCAGCAGGACCTGAACTGCGCCTGGTGCGGCCGGGCCGAGACGTCCTGGCACTGCGTCGCCTGCGGGGCCCGCCGGCTGCGCGCGCAGATCGTCGGGGCCCGCAGG
This sequence comes from Streptomyces sp. NPDC048671, assembly GCF_055587045.1. Classification (NCBI taxonomy): domain Bacteria; kingdom Bacillati; phylum Actinomycetota; class Actinomycetes; order Kitasatosporales; family Streptomycetaceae; genus Streptomyces; species Streptomyces sp. NPDC048671. The sequence goes on from NZ_JBVJHB010000009.1 coordinate 413,090, forward strand.
ACCGCGGAGGAGCTCGGCCGGGCGTTCCCCGCCGTGCCGGTGCGGACCTCGGGGCGCGACCATGTGCTGGACTCGGTACCGGATCAGCCCGCGCTCGTGGTCAGCACCCCGGGCGCCGAACCGGTCGCCGATGGCGGGTACGCGGCGGCGCTGCTGCTGGACGGCTGGGCGATGGTCGGCCGCCCCGACCTGCGGGCCGGGGAGGAGGCGCTGCGCCGCTGGACGGCCGCCGCCGCGCTGGTGCGGGGGCAGCCCGAGGGCGGCACGGTGGTGATCGTCGCCGAGCCGACGCTGCGGCCGGTGCAGGCCCTGGTGCGCTGGGACCCGGTCGGGCACGCGCGCCGCGAGCTCGCGGAACGGGCCGAGCTGGGTTTTCCGCCGGTGTCCCGGATGGCTTCGGTGACGGGAGAGCCGCAGGCGCTCGCCGCGTTCCTGGCCGCCGCGGAACTGCCGCCGGACGCGGAGGTGCTCGGTCCGGTACCGGTCCCCGGCAGCGAGCCGGGACGGCCCCGCAGGCCCTTCGACGCACCGCCGGGGGAGACCTGGGAGCGGGCCCTGGTCCGGGTTCGTCCGGGCAGCGGGGCGGCGCTGGCGGCCGCGCTGAAGGCGGCGCAGGCGGCGCGGATGTCGCGGGGCGGTGGGGGTGGTGGTGCGGTGCGGATTCGGGTGGATCCGCCGGACATCGGGTGAGGGGGCGGTTGTGCGGGGGCGCTCGGGACGGTGCGGCGGAGGGTGCGGCTGAGGGTGCGGGGGCGCCCGCTGGGCGCTTTGTCCTCAATCGCCGGACGGGCTTGAGTGTGCGGGCGGGTTTGAGTGGCCTGCGGACGGGCTTGGGCTGAGCGCGGGCGGGTTTGAGTGGTGCGCGGGCGGGTTTGAGTGGCCTGCGGACGGGCCGAGGGTGGGGTGTGCCTGTCCCGGCGGGGTGCGGCGGGACAGGCACGGGTGGGGTGCGTCAGCCGTTGCGCGGACCGGGGAAGGCCCCCGGGCGCAGGTCCTCGCGCAGGGATGGGCGGTCCGCCGACGGCTGCGGGGGCATCGAGCGCGCGGCCGGGACGGCGGGCAGTGCGGGAGCGGCGGGTGATCCGGGAGCCATCGGCACCGGTCGCTGCACCGCGGGCTCGGCGGCCTCGGCCGCCAACGGCTGGGGGGTGGCGCGCCGTGTGCCGTAGCGGCGGTGGACCGCCTGCTTGGTGACTCCCAGCGCGGAGCCCACCGCGTCCCAGGAGAAGCCCAGCGAACGGTCGAAGTCCACTGCCGCCGTCACCAGGGTCTCGACACTGTCCCGCAGTTCCTGCGCCAGCCTGACGGTGGGGGCCGGGGCCCTGCCGTAGACGACGAAGCCCGCGGACGGGCCGGAGCGGCGCGGACGGTAGACGTTGCCCAGTTGGGCGGTGAGCGTGCGCAGCGCGTCCACCTGCCGCCGGACCCGCTCGATGTCCCGCACCAGAAGATGCAGGCTGGCCCGCGCTTGGGCGTCGTGGGTTGCGTGGTCGGCCATGAAGAAGCCTCTCGAACCGGCGTTGAAAGGGATCGGGCCGCACCGTGGCGGCTCGCTTCGGTCAATCTCTCTTGACCAACGCCTCAGCCGGGGATCTGGTCACGCTCCGGGGGCGTATACGCACCTGCGAGGGGCGCGCAATGGCGCGTACGCCCCCCGGCCGCCGGGCCCATAGACTTGTGCGTTGCTCGTCACCGTAACGTTTCGGCCTGAGAGGCAGTCAGCCACCCATGAAGCTCGTCTTCGCAGGCACCCCCGAGGTAGCCGTACCCGCACTCGATGCCCTGATCGCCTCCGGCCGGCACGAGGTCGCCGCCGTCGTGACCCGGCCCGACGCGCCCGCGGGGCGCGGCCGCCGCCTGGTCGCCAGTCCCGTCGCCGAACGGGCCGAGGAGGCCGGGATCGAGGTCCTCAAGCCGGCCAGGCCACGGGACGAGGACTTCCTGGCGCGGCTGCGGGAGATCGCGCCTGACTGCTGCCCGGTCGTCGCCTACGGGGCACTGCTGCCCAGGACCGCGCTCGACGTGCCCGCCCGCGGCTGGGTCAACCTCCACTTCTCGCTGCTGCCCGCCTGGCGCGGCGCCGCCCCCGTGCAGCACGCCGTCATGGCGGGCGACGAGGTCACGGGTGCCTCCACCTTCCTGATCGAGGAGGGGCTCGACTCCGGGCCCGTGTACGGCGTCCTGACCGAGGAGGTCCGGCCCACCGACACCAGCGGTGATCTGCTGACCCGGCTGGCGTTCGCCGGAGCGGGGCTGCTCGCCGCCACCATGGACGGCATCGAGGACGGCACCCTGCACGCCGTTCCGCAGCCCGACAGCGGAATCACCGTCGCGCCGAAGATCACCGTCGAGGACGCCCAGGTCCAGTGGTCGGCGCCCGCGCTGCGCGTCGACCGGGTGGTCCGCGGCTGCACCCCCGCCCCCGGCGCCTGGACGCTCTTCCGCGGGGAACGGCTCAAGCTGATCCAGGCCGTGCCCGTCCTGGACCGGACCGATCTGGCGCCCGGCGAGCTGTCGGCGGCCAAGAACAACGTCCACGTGGGCACCGGATCGCACGCGATCGAGCTGCTCTGGGTCCAGCCGCAGGGCAAGAAGCCGATGCGCGCCGCGGACTGGGCGCGCGGGGTGCGCATCGTTCCCGGCGAACTCGTGGGGATCTAGGGATCTAGGGATCCAGGGATCCAGGGATCCAGGGATCCAGGGATCCAGGGATCCAGGGATCCAGGGATCCATGGTCCGGGGATCCGTCCGGACGGCGGAGCGGGGCGGGGCGGGGACGTAGGCTGGGGCAGTTCGCCCTCTCACCATCAGCGGAGCACCTTTCACGTGAACGACCAGCCGCGTCGCCGTCCCGCCACACCGCACCGCCGCCCGCAGAAGGACCAGGTCCGGTTCCTTGCCTTCGAGGCCCTCAGGGCCGTCGACGAACGCGACGCGTACGCCAACCTCGTCCTTCCCCCGCTGTTGAAGAAGGCCCGCGCCAAGGGCGACTTCGACAGCCGGGACGCGGCGCTGGCGACCGAGCTGGTCTACGGAACGCTGCGCCGCCAGGGCACGTACGACGCGATCGTCGCCGCCTGCATCGACCGGCCGCTGCGCGAGGTCGACCCGCCGGTCCTGGACGTGCTGAACATGGGCGTGCACCAGCTGCTCGGCACCCGTATCCCGACCCACGCCGCGGTCTCCGCCAGTGTGGAACTGGCCCGGGTGGTGCTCGGCGAGGGGCGCGCCAAGTTCGTCAACGCCGTCCTGCGCAAGGTCTCCGCGGACGACCTCGACGGGTGGGTGGCACGGGTCGCCCCCTCGTACGAGGACGACGCCGAGGACCACCTCGCCCTCGTGCACTCGCATCCGCGCTGGGTCGTCTCCGCGCTCTGGGACGCCCTCGGCGGCGGCCGCGCCGGCATCGAGGACCTGCTGGAGGCCGACAACGAACGGCCCGAGGTCACCCTCGTCGCCCGCCCCGGCCGCTCCACCACCGAAGAGCTGCTCGACGCGCTCGGCGAGGAGAACGGGCTGCCGGGCCGCTGGTCGCCCTACGCCGTGCGGATGGCCGAGGGCGGCGAGCCCGGAGCGCTGACCGCCGTGCAGGAGAGCCGGGCCGGTGTCCAGGACGAGGGCAGCCAGCTCGTCGCCGCGGCTCTCGCCAACGCGCCGCTGGAGGGCAGGGACACCCGCTGGCTCGACGGCTGCGCCGGCCCCGGCGGCAAGGCCGCCCTGCTGGCCGCCCTCGCGGCCGGACGCGGCGCCGCCCTGCTGGCGGCCGAGAAGCAGCCGCACCGGGCCCGCCTCGTCGAGCGCTCCCTCGCCGGCAACCCCGGCCCGTACCAGGTGATCACCGCCGACGGCACCCGCCCGCCGTGGCGGCCCGACACCTTCGACCGGATCCTGATGGACGTCCCGTGCTCGGGCCTCGGCGCGCTGCGCCGCCGGCCGGAGGCCCGCTGGCGACGCCGCAAGGAGGATCTGGAGAGCTTCGCGCCGCTCCAGCGCGGTCTGCTGCGCGAGGCGCTGAAGGCCGTACGGATCGGCGGCGTCGTCGGGTACGCGACCTGCTCCCCGCACCTCGCGGAGACCAGGGTGGTCGTCGAGGACGTACTCAAGGGCCGCGGCGGGGCGCCGGTCGAGGCCGAGTGGGTGGACGCCCGTCCGCTGATGCCCGGGGTGCCCGCCCTGGGCGACGGACCGGACGTCCAGCTGTGGCCGCATCTGCACGGCACGGACGCGATGTACCTCGCCGTGCTGCGGCGTACGGGCTGACCGGATCCGCCCGGCGGGGCGGCCGTCGCCCGACCGGGGGGCGAAAAAGCCGGGAATGTGCGAACCGTAATGATCCCGTGAGGCTTTGGGGCGCACCGAAGCGGGGAAGTGCCGCAGAACATGGCAGGCTTGGCCCATGGCCCAGATCAACCCCAGCATTCTCTCCGCCGACTTCGCACGCCTCGCCGAGGAGGCGCAGGCCGTCGAAGGCGCCGACTGGCTCCATGTCGATGTCATGGACAACCACTTCGTGCCCAATCTGACCCTCGGCGTTCCGATCGTGGAATCGCTCAGCAGGGCCACGGCCACGCCGCTGGACTGCCATCTGATGATCGAGGACGCGGACCGCTGGGCCCCGCAGTACGTCGAGGCGGGGGCGGGATCCGTCACCTTCCACGTGGAGGCCGCGGCCGCCCCCGTGCGGCTGGCGCGGGAGATCCGGGCCAAGGGCGCCCGCGCGTCCATGGCGCTCAGGCCGGCGACGCCCATCGAGCCGTACGAGGACCTGCTCCCCGAGCTCGACATGCTGCTGATCATGACGGTGGAGCCGGGCTTCGGGGGCCAGTCCTTCCTGGACATCATGCTGCCGAAGATCCGCCGCACCCGTGAGCTGATCTCCAGGCACGGTCTCGAACTGTGGCTCCAGGTCGACGGCGGGGTCTCCGAGTCCACCATCGAGCGGTGCGCCGACGCCGGCGCCGACGTCTTCGTCGCGGGCTCCGCCGTGTACGGCGCCAAGGACCCGGCCGCGGCGGTACGGGCCCTGCGCGCCAAGGCCGACGGAGCCATCGCCTCGGCGCAGTGGGCGTGCGGCCACTGACGCGGGCGACGGAGCAGCCAGCCGCTCCGGCCCCCGACCGCAGGTCGGCCCGGCCAAGGGCAGATGAACGCGGTCCGACGGGACCGGTCAAGGATCGCCGTATCTGACAGGATGAACGGCGTATCGAGAGCGTGAACAGCAGTGAGGAGAACGCGGTGTCTGCAATGTCGGCGGGCCGGTCCGCCCTGCGGATGGGGCCCGCGGAGCTGGTGCAGGCGGCGGCCATGGCCCGCCGCTTCTACCTTCAGGGTAAATCCAAGATCCAGATCGCGGAGGAGTTCGGCGTCAGCCGCTTCAAGGTCGCCAGGGTCCTGGAGACGGCGCTGGAGCGTGACCTCGTACGGATCGAGATCCGGGTCCCGGCCGAGCTGGACGCCGAGCGCTCCGACGCGCTCCGCGCCCGCTACGGGCTGCGCCACGCGGTCGTGGTCGAATCCCCGGCCGAGGAGCAGGACGACGCCGCCGACCCGGAGAACCTCGGCGAGGTCGCGGCCGATCTGCTGGGCGAACTGGTGAACGAGGGCGATGTGCTCGGGCTCGCCTGGGGCCGGTCCACCATCCACATGGCCGCCGCCCTGGACCGGCTCCCGCCGTGCACGGTCGTGCAGCTCACCGGGGTGTACGACGCGGGGACCGCCGAGCGCGGCTCGGTCGAGGCGGTCCGGCGGGCCGCCCAGGTCTCCGGCGGCGAGGCCCACCCCATCTACGCGCCGATGCTGCTGCCCGACCCGGCCACCGCCGCCGCGCTGCGCCACCAGACCGGGATCGCCCGCGCCTTCGAGTACTTCGACAAGGTGACGGTCGCGGCGGTGTCCATCGGCTCCTGGGAGCCCGGCATCTCCACGGTCCACGACATGCTGTCCGACGAGGAGCGCGGGCACTACGCCTCGCTCGGCGTCGCCGCCGAGATGTCGGCGCACCTCTTCGACTCGGAGGGCCGGCGGGTCGGCCGGGACCTCGGCGAGCGCTGCATCACGGTCGAGGCGGACCGGCTGCGCCGGATCCCCGAGGTGGTGGCGATCGCGGGCGGCCAGCGCAAGGCCGCCGCGATCGGAGCGGTGCTCCGGTCCGGTCTGGTCACCAGCCTGGTGACGGACACCGCGGCGGCCGACTATCTGCTGACCGACTCGGCCGCGCCGCGCAAGCCCGCGCTGGACCGGGCCGACCCGGACGGGGAGTGAGCGAAGGACGCGGGGGGGGGGGGGGGGGGGGGGGGGGCCCGCCCCCCCCCCCCCCCCCCCCCCCCCCCCCGCTACTCCTGCTGCTGGTGGTGGATCGCGCCTGTCAGTTCGCCGAGCGGCCGCCCCGTGCCGCCCCAGCGGTGCTGGATGATCTCGGCGGCGA
>NZ_JBVJHB010000010.1:0-59888 GCF_055587045.1 Streptomyces sp. NPDC048671
CAGGGGGGACCCTGTGGGAGAGTAGGACGCCGCCGAACTCCTTTTATAGTTAAGCCCCGTGCCCTTGTGGCACGGGGCTTTTCTGCGTTCCGGACCAGAAAGACGGGCTGTGGCGCGCGGGGTGCCGCCGGAATCTGTTTGCACGGTGCGGGGCGGCGGGTCAGGATCGGTGTATGGACTACGTGATACGCCCGGTACGTGCCGAGGAATGGCAGCTGGTGAAGGAACTCCGCCTGGCCGCGTTGCAGGATCCAGCGGCGCCGGTGGCGTTCCTGGAGACGTACGAGCAGGGCCTGGAGCGGTCCGACGACTTCTGGCGGGAGCGGACTGCCGATGCGTCCGAGGCGGGGGACGGCGGGGTGCGGCAGTTCGTCGCCGAGGCGCCGGACGGAAGCTGGGCCGGCTCGGTGACCGTGCTGATCGAGCGGCCCGACGGGGAGGTCCGTTTCGGCACGGCGGCCGACGTCCACCAGGCCCATGTGGTGGGGGTGTTCGTACGCCCCGAGGTGCGGGGCGGGGGCGTGGCCGAGGAACTGTTCCGGGCCGGCATGGACTGGGCCTGGTCGCTGGGCGAGCCGCGGATCGAGCGCGTACGGCTGTATGTGCACGAGAACAACCCGCGGGCCTCGGCGTTCTACCGCCGGATCGGGTTCGTGCCGACCGGGGAGACAGTGCCGGCCCAGGGGGAGCCCACGGCCCGTGAAGTCGAGTACGCGGTGGCCCGGCCGTAGCGGTCCCGGTGAGGCGCAGGGGATCAGGAGATCAGAGGGCGATCAGGGGATCCGGGGGCGGGCGATCAGAGGGTGCTCGGCGTGCGGAGCTGCTGGGTCCAGCGGGCGCGGCCCTGTTCGGGGGAGCGGAGCAGGGCGACGGTGGGCAGGCCCTGATTCCTGCCGGTCGCCAGCAGCTCGGGCAGCCGGGGCAGGGGTGCCACGGCTGCGACGTCGTCGAGGACGAGCGTCATTGGTGGGTCGAGCCGACCGTCGGATGACCGTGCGGCCATGCGGCGGCCGTGCTCGACCACGTCTGAGGCGAGCGCCGTGAGCAGGGGCATGGCTCCGGGGCCCGACCGGGGGTTCTCGATGGGCTCGCCCACCACATAAAGGGTGCCCCCCTCGTCCGCAAAGGAATCCAGCGCGAGCGCGTCGGCCCGGTTGGGGGTGCAGGCGTCGCGGATGTGGACGGAGGAGAGCGCGCCGAAGGCCCGAACGGTGAGCTCCTGGGCCATCTCGCGGCGTTCGGGGTGGGCGGTGAGCGCGGACTCCAGCAGCCCGGCGAGTCCGGACGCGGCCTTGGGGTGGGTACGGAGCAGCCGCACCGGTTCGTGGGCGGTGCCGCCCTGTGCCCAGCGGTGGACCTGGCGGAAGGGGCGGCCGTCGATGGCGGCGGCGTGCAGCCAGCACTGGAGGAGCGTCTCGGCGGTGTCGGCCGTCGCCGCGTCGATGCGGGCCTGCGGCCGGACGGGGGCGAGGAGGGCCGCGGCGCGGGTGGCCGCTCGGTCGGGCAGCTCACAGCCGGCGGTGGGGGCCCAGTGGAGCCGGGCCGGGGTGTCGCAGAGGTGGCCCGGATCGTAGATGAGGACCGGGCCCAGCTTGGCGCGGGCGTCCTTGGTCTCGGCCCAGACGCTGGGGTCGGAGGTGACGACGAGCACGGGTCCGTCGGCCTCGCTGATGGCCTGGACGACGGTGGGCCGACGGGTGGCGGCGGGCCCGTAGACGACGAGGGGGGCGCGGGGAGAGGGCACGGTGAGCGGCGGTGCGGTCGCGAGGAGCTCGGTGGCCGCCGCGGCGGCTGTGGTGGCTGTGGTGGCGTCTGAGGTGGCAGGTGGGGGTGTGGCCTGTGGGGTTGGCTGTGGTTTGGCGAAGGGCTCGGCGAGGGGCTCGGTGAGGGGTTCCGTGGGCTGGTGGGCCGGGGCCTCGTGCGCGTACTCCTGTCGCTTCCTCAGGTCGGGCCGCCGCTGGGGGTGTTCCGGCTGGTGGTGCTCCAGCTGTTCCAGCCGTTGGGTGCGCTGCCGGGACCGTACGCCGCGCCAGCGCGCGACCACGCCCATGACGAAGATGGCCAGCACCACCAGCACCATCAGTTCGCCGATGAACAGGCCCCAGAACAGGCCGTACCCGGAGAACTCCCCCGCGGGTGTGGTCGGCCAGGCGGCCGGCAGGTCGTGCGGGGCCTCCACCAGCCGGCGCATGGCCAGCGGGGTCTCCGCGAGGGTGACGCCGTGCGGCCAGGCGCCGTGCGCGAGGAGTCCGGACAGACCGGTGGCCGTCCAGGCCAGCAGGGTCAGCCCGAGCAGGAACGCCAGCAGGCCGATCAGCAGCCCGTCGGGGATGCCGCCGCTGCCGTTCCCGTTGTCACCGGGCCGTGCCTCGCCGCGCCGTGCCATGTCATGCCACCGTTGACTCGGACGACTCGTTGAGCCGCTGCTGGTTCTCGATCCGGGCCGCGCGCTGTTCCGCCTCCAGTTCGGCGGCGCGTACGTCCTCCGGGAGCAGGTCGACGGGGGAGGACTCGGTCATCGCGCGGTCGGTGAAGACGAGGGGGCGTTCGGCCTCGGTGATCAGGTGTTTGACGACCTGGACGTTGCCGTTGACGTCCCAGACGGCGATGCCCGGGGTGAGCGTGGGGATGATCTCGACCGCCCATCGGGGCAGCCCGAGCACCCGGCCGGTCGCTCTGGCCTCGTCGGCTTTCTGGGCGTAGATCGTGCGGGTCGACGCCATCTTGAGGATGGCCGCCGCTTCCCGTGCCGCGGCTCCGTCGACCACATCGCTGAGGTGGTGGACGACGGCGACGAAGGACAGCCCGAGCCGTCGGCCGAACTTCAGCAGACGTTGGAAGAGCTGGGCCACGAACGGGGAGTTGATGATGTGCCAGGCCTCCTCCACCAGGAAGATGCGTTTCTTCCGGTCGGGCCTGATCCAGGTGTGCTCCAGCCAGACACCGACGATCGCCATCAGGATCGGCATGGCGATCGAGTTGCGGTCGATGTGCGAGAGGTCGAAGACGATCAGCGGGGCGTCGAGGTCGATGTCGGCGGACGTCGGCCCGTCGAACATGCCGCGCAGGTCGCCGTCGACGAGCCGGTCCAGGACGAGGGCGACGTCCAGGCCCCAGGCCCGTACGTCGTCTATGTCGACGTTCATCGCCTCGGCCGACTCGGGTTTCGGGTGGCGGAGCTGCTCGACGATGTCCATCAGGACGGGCTGGCGTTCGTCCTTTGTCTCGTTCACGAAGGCGTGCGCGACCTTGAGCGCGAAGCCGGACCGTTCGTCGAGGCCGTGGCCCATGGCGACTTCGATGATCGTGCGGAGCAGGGCGAGCTGTCCGGTGGTGGTGATCGCGGGGTCGAGCGGGTTGAGCCGGATGCCGCCGTTGAGCGCGGAGGTGGGGTCGAGGCGGATGGGGGTGAGGCCCAGCTCCTGGGCGATGAGGTTCCATTCGCCGACGCCGTCCTCGCCCTGGGCGTCCAGGACGACGACCTGGCGGTCGCGGAAGCGCAGCTGGCGGAGCACGTACGTCTTCTCCAGCGCGGACTTGCCGTTCCCGGACTCGCCGAGCACCAGCCAGTGCGGGGCGGGGAGCTGCTGTCCGTACAGCTGGAAGGGGTCGTAGATGTAGCCCTTGCCGGAGTACACCTCGCGGCCGATGATCACGCCGGAGTCACCGAGGCCGGGGGCGGCGGTGGGCAGGTAGACCGCCTGGGCCTGTCCGGTCGAGGTGCGGACGGGCAGCCGGGTCGTCTCCACCTTCCCGAAGAGGAAGGCGGTAAAGGCGTCCGACATCGCGGACAGCGGATCTCGCATGGCGTGACCGACCTCCCTCTCGTCTCTCTCGGTTCTCTCGGTCGTGTGCGGCTAGCGGCGGATGCCGGTGGCGAACGGCAGGGTGTTGACGAACGCGCGGTGGTGCTCGCGGTCGCACCACTCCAGCTTCAGGTACGACTTGCCGGCCGAGGCCCGGATCGTCCGCTTGTCTCGGGCGAGGGACTCGGGCGAACGCGACGACACGGTGATGTACCCCACCAGGTTCACCCCGGCCGCGCCGCTCGCGAGATCTTCACCCCGCTGGTCGAGCCTGCCGTGGGCGGCGATGTCGCGGGGGTCGACGGTGCGGTTCATCTTGGCCTGGCGGCTGGCCTCGGCCTCGTCGTTGGTCTTCTCGGTGAGCATCCGCTCGATGGCGATCTCGGTGGGTTCGAGGTCCATGCAGACCGCGACCGTACGGATCACATCGGGGGTGTGGACGAGGAGTGGGGCCAGGAAGTTGACGCCGACGGGTGTCATCGGCCACTCCTTCACCCAGGCCGTGGAGTGGCACCAGGGCGCGCGGGTGGACGACTCACGGGTCTTGGCCTGGAGGAACGTCGGCTCGACCGCGTCCAGTTCGGCCGGCCAGGCGTTGCGCTTCGTCATGGCCTGGATGTGGTCGATGGGGTGGTCGGGGTCGTACATCGAGTGGACGAGGGAGGCCAGGCGGCTCTGGCCGAGCGGCTGGCGTACCCGGATGTCGGCCTCGGCGAGGCGGGCGCAGATGTCGGTGAGCTCGCGGGCCATGACGACCGCGAGTCCGGCGTCCCGGTCGAGCTTGCGGCCGCCGTGCGGGCGGGCGGCGCGGGCCATGACGTTGGCCTCGGCGGCGAGCTCACGGTCGAACTCCATGCAGGCGACGAGGTAGGCGCGGTGCTGCTCGCTGGAGGTGGAGACCATGGACTGGAGCTGGTCGTAGGACTCCTGGAGCCAGCCCGGGGAGGCCTTGTCGCCGCGCTGGGCGACGTCCTTGGCGTGTGCGTCGGGGTCGGCGGGGAGGGTGCGGGCCAGCATCTGGATGCGGGTCACGAAGCCGTCGCCGTTGGCGACGTGCTTGAGCAGCGTGCCGAACCGGTCGACGAGTGCTTCCTGGTCCTCGCTGTCGCGCAGCCCGACGCCGGGCCCCTCGATCTCGATCGCGGCGGTGACGGTGCGGCGGTCGGCGTGCAGGAGTACGGCGATCTCGTCCGGCCCGAAGGGTGCGGCCAGCCAGTTGATCCGGCCGATGCCGGGGGGCGGCCCGATCTCGACCTCACGCCCGTCGGCGCTCACGCCCGCTTCCATGGCGGCGGACTTGTACGTGGTGCCGCGGCGCAGGGAGCGCTTGTAGCTGCGGTTGATCTCGAACCACTTGTAGAAGGTCCGGTGCTTGTACGGGACGTAGACGATCGCCAGGGCGAGCAGCGGGAAGCCGGTGAGCAGCACGATCCGCATGGACAGGACCGGGACGAGCAGCCCGCTCATCATGCCGAGGAACGCGCCGCCGATGATCAGGGCGATCTCGCCGGTCTCGCGGTTCTTGCCGACCATCGCATTGGGCCTGGCCCGGCCGATGAGATACGTACGGCGGGGCGCGATCGGTTGGGACTGCGTGCTCAACGCCCGCCACCTCCTGTGCTGCTGTTACCTGAACCGCCTGATCCGCGGCGTGGGCCGCGGCTGCTGTGCGGGGTGCCGGAGGTGGGACCCGATCCGCTGCGGGGCGGAGGTGCGGCGGAGGGGACAGATCCGCCGCCGACCCCGCTCCCGGAGTTGCGGGAGCTGTGGGCGGCGACTCCGCCGCTGACCGGATTGGCGGGGCGTCCGCCGCCGCTGTTGTTGCCTCCGCCGCCGCCCTGGCCGCCGCCGCGGCTGCTGTGGGTCTTGATGCCCTGGGAGACGAGAGCCGCGGGCGAGCTGATCATCGCGGCGGCCTGGGAGCCGTCGGTGGCCTGCTTGCGGTTGGTACGGGCGCCCTGGATCTCGTCGCCGAAGCCGGGGACGAAGCGGTAGATCATGCCGGAGGCGAAGATCGCGAGCAGGATGATGGCCAGCCCGGAGACGACGGCGGAGAACGCGTTGGGCCCGTCGTCCGATGACAGTGCGCCGGCGAGGCCGAGCACGATGACGATGACCGGTTTCACCATGATCACCGCGATCATGATGCCTGCCCAGCGGCGCACGTGTCCCCACATGTTCTTGTCGACGAGCCCCGCGTACACGGCGGTTCCGAGCAGGGCGCCGACGTAGAGCAGGGCGGCCCGGATCACGAGCTCCAGCCAGAGGATGCCCGCGGCGAGGATCGACACCAGCGAGACGACGATCAGCATGATCGGCCCGCCGCCGATGTCGGAGTCCTTCTTGAGAGCCTCGGCGAACGACCCGAAGAAGACGTCCGTCTGCCCGCCGGAGGACGAGGCGATGACCTCGGTGACGGCGTCGGTCGCGGAGACGATCGTGTACAGGATCAGCGGTGTGAACGCGGAGGCGAGGACCGTCAGCCACAGGAAGCCGATGGCCTCGGAGATGGCGGTGGTGAGCGGCACACCGCGGATGGCGCGCTTGGCGACGGCGAGCAGCCACAGGATGAGCGTGAGCACGGTGGAGGCGGCGAAGACGATCGCGTACTGCTGGAGGAACCGGGTGTTCGTGAAGTCGACGTTCGCGGTGCTTTTGACGGCGTCGCTGAGCTTGCCGACGATCCAGGCGGCGGCGTCGGCACAGCCGCGGCCGAGGGAGGTGAGGGGGTCCAGGGCGGGGTCGGTGCTTTTGGGGGCGTTGGACTTACTGGTGCCTGCGCCGCCTTCGCAGTAGTCCTTGGCGGGGCCGCGGATCAGATCACACGCGTTGCTGCCCTTGCTGGGCGTTGGGCTCGGCGAGGGCTCGGCGAATGCGCGGCTGGCCAGCAGCACCAGAGAGACCTGCACAGTGCCCACAAGGGCTGTCAACGAGAGGGCGCGCCTCTGTCGTTTACCGGGCATACGTGAACCCTCCGAACTGTTCCACGGCATCGGCCATCTCTCCGGCGGGGGAGGCAGCCTGGTCACGGCCGACCGGAGCGGGGCCGTCCTTCTGCGTGAAGTCGGTGACCTTCCAGTCCCCGTCGATCCATGTGAGATCGAAGGTGTTGGTGAACCAGCTCTCGGAAACAGGGTTCTTTGAACCTTCGCCGGCCAGACCGAACAACGCTGAATACCAGACAGAGACGCTGGCGGCGTCGCCGTTGAACTTCACTACCTTGGTTCCGACAGGATTGGAACGTGAGATGAAGGTCTGACCAGCAGGGGCGGTGCCGTCGGCGTTCAGGCCGATGTTCGCCAGGAAGGCTTCGCCGGAGTACACCTTGTCGAGGGCATCCTGGCGGGCGATAGCGACTGCCGGCGCGTATACCGCGGTTGCGATCGCACGTCGACGGTCTTTGTCGAACATCTCCGCAGACCCGAGCGCCACGGAATAGTTCGCCGCCGCACTCTGCGCCCCCTGCTCGTCATGCGCGAACCCCGAGGGAATCGAGCCGTTCTTCCCCGCCACCGGCTTCGTCCCCGTGGCCGCGGTGGGCGCCGAGCCGGCCTTCTTGCCCTCGCTTCCCGGTGTGCCGTCGCCGCCGTCACCACCGCCGCCGCCTCCGCCCATGTTCGCGAAGGTGATAGCGGCCAGCAGCAGGACCACCACGCCGAGGACCGTGAGGAGGGAGCGGGACTTACGGGCCGGACGGCGGGGGCCGTAGCCGTCGCCGCCTTGGCCGTCGGGGAGGCGGGTACGGGTCTGGCGCGTACCGCCGAGGGTGCTGTAGCCGTCGTTCGAACGGCCGGAGTCGTTGCCGTAGCCGTCATCGTCGCCGGGACTCATGCCGCGTACGCCCCCTCAACCGTTGCCTGAACCGCCTCGTGGTACGACGGTAGCCGTGCTGGTTCCCGCGCGGGCGCGGTGTGGTGACTCGACATCAGGGAGACGCAACCTCTGCCGGTGGGCACGACGGACGGATGGTGGGGACGGGGCGGGATCGCCCCCGGACGCGGGCTGACGGCTGGTTAGACGGCCATCCCGTAGACGATGGTGAACAAGGTTCCCAGCGATCCGATGATGAACACACCGGTCAGACCGGCAACGATCAGCCCCTTGCCCTGCTCAGCGCTGAACGTGTCGCGCAGAGCCGTCGCGCCGATCCGCTGTTTCGCCGCTCCCCAGATCGCGATGCCGAGGCAGAGCAGGATGGCGATCGCCATCACCACCTCGATCATTACGCGGGCCTCGTTGCCCAAGGTCCCGAACGGCCCCCAGTTCGGGGCGATTCCGCCGATGATGGTGGTGATGTCGCCTTTTTCAGCTGCCAGGATCATGTAAGTCACCGCCCCTGCTGGGTAGTTCGATGCCCGTGCCGCTCGGCACGAGTCACCCTCTATCTTCGCTGATGAAACTGCCTTCGTACGACGACTTGGCGGCTCTCTTTACCCGGATCTCGCACATTTGACCGGTCTGACCGCCCTGACCTGCGGATCGAATCGGTGTGTGAGTGAATTACGTATCGTTACTCTATGTATCACGGAGGGTGACGCCGGGCAATGATTGCCATCACGCCACCCTGGCCGAGACCTGCATCGAGGCCCGAACCGCACCCATCGGGGCAGGCGGGGCGAGGTGGTGGGCGCATCGTTCAGAGGAGCGAGCGGCGGGGGTTCGGTGGGCGGGGTGGTGTCGTCCAGGTCGGCGGTGGCCGGAAATCGCACCAGGAGCCGTCGAAGGGAAACGTTCCGGCCTCGGCGAGCCGTGCCACCGTGTCGCCCTCGGTCCGGATGGCGGCGGCTTCTTCGGCCGTCCAGTACGCGGGGTGGCCGGTCTTCTCGGCGAAGGACTGCTCGTCCTTCCACTGCCAGGTGCGGTCCGGCGCCACGTTGAGGTCGAGTTCGTGGTCGGCGATGTCGATGTCGTCACCGTGGTGGACCCGGCGTTCCAGATTGACGTACCAGCCGCGGAACTTCTGTCTGCGCCCGAAGAGCCACAGGACGGAGTGGGCCGCGGCGGTTGGCTGGTAGAAGAGGGCGTTGCCCATCGGCCACCGGTCGGGGACCACGGGGTAGCCCTCGGCGGGGCGGTCGTGCGGGGGGATGTCCCGCAGGTGTGTGGCGCCGCGCGGGAGGACGGTCCGCCACATCGGTGTGCCGGTCTCCATCCACACCAGCTGACCCGCGGTCGTACGTTCGACGAGGCGCACGGGTACGGAGGCGCTCAGGTGGCCGCCTATGAAGAAGTTCCAGCGCAGGATCTGCCCCGGCTTGTCGCTCGCGTCCTCGCCCGTGCCCGCGTTCATGCAGATGATCATGCCCGCGGCGGGGCGTCGGGACACGTGGCCGGGGGTATCTGTCGACAACCGGCCACGACCCGTACCCGGCCGTCGCTCACCGCCGCCGCCCTTCTGGCTCGGCCGGCCCGGCGACCGGCGCCGTCACCCGTACCGGACGGCTGTTCCGTACGCCTGGTAGAGCACTGTGGTCTCGACCGTCGGGTCAGCCATGAAGTGCGTTTTCGTGCACGTGTCCGAGACCGTGGTGACGCGCACCGCCATCACCGTGTCCGCCCGGTGGCTCGCGGCTGTTGTCTGGAGTTCGGACATCGCCTGGCCGAAGGAGCGGGCCTGGGCGCCCCAGATCAGCCAGCTGTGGGACACCTCGCGTCCGGGCAGGGGCGTCTCGGTGGTGGTCATGTGAACCGCACGGTTCTGATTCGCCATCGGGTCAGTGTGGCGGCCGCCGCGGGGCAGCGGAAGCAGCCCATCGCCTACTTCCGGCCACCTTCGGCGGCACCGCGTCGCTCTTTGATGTGGTCAGGCCTCTGATGCCGGGGTGGCCTCGGCCGCTCCGCGCGGCGATCCGGCGCGGAGCCTTGCGTGTTGAGCGATTCCGTCTGATGGTGATGGTTCTTGTTGTCTTCCGTTCGGAGTCGCTTCATGAGCGCATACCGTCCGAGCCGTCGTTCCGTCCTTTCGACCGGTGCTGCCCTCGCGGGCTGGGCCGTCTTCTCAGCGCAGAGACAGGCCTTCGCCGCGGACGGTCCCGGCCCCGAGTGGGACGCGGAGCCGAGAGTGTTCCAGGTCGGCAGAGAGGCGGCGCGGTCCCGGCTCGTGCCGTACGCGAGCGGCTCCGAGGCGCTGCGCGGAGACGTGGAGAAGTCGCCCTACTTCCGTTCCCTGAACGGGACCTGGCGCTTCAAGTGGTCCAGGAACCCCGACGCCCGGCCGGCCGGCTTCGAGGCACCCGGCTACGACGACGCCGGCTGGGACCGGATCCCCGTACCGTCGAACTGGGAGATCGAGGGCTACCCGGAACCGATCTATCTCAACATCCGCTACCCGTGGATCGGCTACGAGACCCCCGAGCCGCCCGCGGTCCCGCACGACTTCAACCCGGTCGGCTCCTACCGCCGCACCTTCACCGTGCCGCGCGACTGGTCGGGCCGGCGCACCCTGATCTCCTTCCAGGGCGTGAAGTCGGCGTTCTTCCTCTGGGTCAACGGCGAGCGGGTCGGCTACAGCGAGGACAGCTACACCCCCGCCGAGTTCGACATCACCGACCATGTACGGCCGGGCGACAACACCCTGGCCGTCGAGGTCTACCGCTGGTCCGACGGCAGTTGGCTGGAGGACCAGGACATGATCGACCTGTCCGGGATCTTCCGGGACGTCTATCTGTACGCGGTCGCGCCGGTCCATGTGCAGGACCTGTTCGTGCGGACCGCGCTGGACGACGCGTACCGCGACGCGGTCCTCACGGTCACCGCGACCGTACGCAACCGGGGCGACGCCGACGCGGGCGGCCACCGGATCGAAGCGGTGCTGTACGACGGCCGGGGGCGGCGGGTCGGCCGTCCCCTCACCGGAGACGTCGACCCGAAGGGATCGGGGCAGGGCGAGGGGGACGCGGAGGTGACGCTGAAGGCGGAGGTCGCCGCACCCGCGCTGTGGTCGGCCGAGGACCCGAACCTCTACACCGTGGTCGTCACGCTCACCGACGGCTCGGGGCGGACGGTCGACGTCCAGCGGACCCGCACCGGCTTCCGCGAGGTCGAGTACGGGCCCGGGAAGTTCACCGTGAACGGCAAGCCCGTCATGTTCCGCGGCACCAACCGTCACGAGTCCGACCCCGACCACGGCCAGGCGATCCGCGAGCCCCGGATGCTCCAGGACATCCGGCTGATGAAGCAGCACAACATCAACGCCGTGCGCACCTCGCACTACCCCAACAGTCCGCGCTGGCTGGAACTGTGCGACGAGTACGGGCTGTACGTCGTCGACGAGACGAACCTGGAGACGCACGGGGTGCGCGACACCGTGCCCGCCTCCCTGCCGGAGTGGACCGACGCCTGCGTCGACCGGATCCGTTCCATGGTCGAGCGCGACAAGAACCACCCGAGCGTCGTGGTCTGGTCGCTGGGCAACGAGGCCGGCGGGGGCTCCAACTTCCGGGCGATGGCCGACTGGGTGCACGCCCGGGACGCCTCCCGGCCCGTGCACTACGAGGGCATGAACGAGGTCGCCGACCTGCACAGCGAGATGTACACCAAGCCCGCGGACGTGGAGGCGTACGGAAAGTCGGGCAAGGAGACGCCCTTCATGCTCTGCGAGTACGCGCACGCCATGGGCAACAGCAGCGGCAACCTCAAGGAGTACTGGGACATCTTCGACCGCTACCCGAATCTGCACGGTGCGTTCGTGTGGGACTGGGTGGACCAGGCGATCCGGCTCCCGGTGCCGGGCGACGCGAAGCACACCTATCTGTCGTACGGCGGGGACTGGCACGACGGATACCCCACCGACGCCAACTTCTGCTGCAACGGCCTGGTCGCGGCCGACCGTACGCCGCACCCCGGTCTGCTGGAGCTCAAGAAGGTCTACCAGCCGGTCGCCGTCGACGCCGCGGACCTCGCGGCCGGGACGGTCACGGTGCGGAACAAGCACCTGTTCAGCGGCCTGGACGCGTACGAGCTGCGCTGGGAGGTGACCTGCGACGGCCACAGCGTGCAGCACGGCAGGCTCGCGGCACCGAAGGTGGCCCCGGGCGACGAGGGGACCGTGCGCATCCCCTGCCGGAAGCCGCGGAAGCCCGAGCCGGGTGCCGAGTACTGGCTGAACGTCTCCTTCGTACTGAAGGCAGCGGCCAGTTGGGCGGATGCCGGGCACACCGTGGCCGCCGAACAGCTCGGCCTCGACTGGCACACCCCGGCCCCCGCCGGCCCGGCCCCCGGCACGCTGCCCGCCCTCGACCTCGACGAGACCGACGCGCGGGTGCGGATCAGCGGGCGCGACATGGACGTGGTCCTGGACAAGTCCACCGGAACGCTGGCGTCGTACCGGGTGAAGGGACGGCTGCTGCTGGCCGGCGGCCCGGTGCCGAACTTCTGGCGCGGGCCCACCGACAACGACATCGGCCGCGGCGCCCAGAACTCCCTGCGGACCTGGCGGGACGCCGGCACCGACCGCGAGGTCACCTCCGTCACGACCGGCCGGCCCTCCCCCGGAGTGGTCACCGTCGAGGTGGAGTGCACCCTGCCCACCGCTCCCACGGCCTCCACCTGGACCACGGTGTTCACCGTGCGCGGAGACGGCGAGATCCGGGTCCGGCACACCCTGGAGGCTGCCGACGGGCTGCCCGATCTGCCCATGGTGGGCGCGCTGCTGACGGTCCCGAAGGGCTTCGAGCAGATCGACTGGTACGGGCGTGGCCCGCAGGAGAACTACTGGGACCGGCACACCGGCGCGTTCGTGGGCCGCTACCGCTCCACGGTCGACCAGCAGGTCGCGCCGTACGTCCGGCCCGAGCAGACCGGCAACATGACCGACGTGCGCCATCTGTCGGTCACGGACCGGTCGGGGACCGGACTTCTGGTGCGGGCCGATCCGGACGAGGGCGGTCCCATGCTGGAGACGAGCGTGCTGCACCACTCGCCGTTCGACCTGGACGGGCCCAGGCACCCCTACGAGGTGAAGCGGCGCGACGAGACGATCCTGGGCGTCAACCACCGGCAGATGGGGGTCGGCGGCAACGACTCCTGGGGAGCCCCGCCGCTCGCGGAGTACCTGCTGCACGCGGGGCGCACCTATACGTACGCCTACCGGCTGCGGTCCGCGTAACCGGGCGGGGGCCCGAGCTCCCGTCAGGAACGCCTGTCCCGCCCTACCCGGCACCGGGGAGGGCGGGACACGTACAACGCCGGGACAGGACTCAGGCGATTGCTCCGCCCGTACCCGTCGCTCCGCCGATGTAGTCGGTCATGGCCTTCCCGTCGTACACCGCGATGTCCACGTAAGCGCCTTCGGGCATGTCGAAGTCCCAGACGCCGCGGTCCACCACGGCCGACGTGCCCGGAGCCGCGTGCGTGCCGAGGCTGTGCGTACTGCCCTTGTACGAGTACTGGATGTGTACGTAGAACGTGTCGCCGTCGTTCTTGGTGTCATAGACGTAGAGCTTCTCGTCGTACGGATGGAACTCCACCTTGCCGATGAAATCACCGCCGGCCGAGAGCTCCATCTTGACGGCGTAACCTCCGGGGTCGCGCTGGAAGTACGTACCGTCGAACGGGTCGCTGAGCGTGCCGCCGCTGCACGGGCAGCTGCCCGTGTCGCGGTAGTACGTCTTGACCGTCGGGTTCGGGCTGTAGGCCTGGGCCGGCGCGGCCGTGCCGGCCAACGCCCCTGCCACCAGAGCCGTTCCGGTGAGCAGCCCGGCAATGCGTTGTTTGATCCTCATCCCGTTTCTTCCCCCGTTCGGACAGGTGCCGTTCGGCACTTGTCGGTCAACCCATGTCACTGTGGCAGACGGGGAAGAGGCGGGATAGCCCACGAATGGGTATAAGAATGAACCGAGTTGAGGAAGAGGAACTTCCGGGTCGGGATATTCCGTAAGGATGTGCGATTCGATATCGGTACCGGTACGGGTGTCGGTATCCGTATCGGTATCCGTGTCAGGAAGGATTCGGGAACGTCCTTCTCCTGGCCGGCTCTCTGCCGGGTATATCGCGGCTGGTGACCATGGCATCCACGGGGCACCACGCGACCGGGACCCCGCCGACCCGGCCGGTGGCTGCCCGCCCGGCCGTTGACCGCCCTCGCGTCTCACTAAGGTTGTCAGGTGCGGAATTTCGTCCGGGTGCGACATTGCCCGTGACCTCGACGGCCGAACCGCGTTAGGAGAGATGTGCCCAAGACTGTCATCTCGCAAGAGACCGCCGCCTCGCCGCCCGTGAAGCCCGTCCCCCCGCCTTTCCTGCTGACCACACGGCAAGGGGAGGCGGCGCGCGCGCTCCTCTCCTACGTGGCCGAACTGCCGCTCGCGTCCGTCGATGCGCAGTTCCTCGCCGTCGTCGTGGCCATCCGGGCCGCGCGGGGCGGCGTGGGCAACGTCACCGGAACCGACGTGCGCTCGTTGAAGCTGGAAGACCCGCGCCGGGCCGTGGCCGACCTGGAGGCCGTCGGATGGCAGGTGCCCGGTCCGCTGGTCGACGGTGACCAGGACGTCCCGGTGGGGATCCGGGTGCCGGACATGAGCAGTGAGACGGACCACCCGCTGCCCCTGGGCAAGGGAACACGGTCGCGGGTGTCGGGATGGGCCATGCGCGCGCGGATCGCGAAACCCGTCAAGAAGGCGTCGCCGGCCACCCGGCTGGCCGCCCTGTTCCTGGCGGCCCACAGCACCTCCGAGCTCCACGGGCAGATCCCCGCCCAGCTGCCGGAGGCCTGCCGCGCCGCCGTGCCCGAACTCGCGGTCAAGGGATTCCTCGCCGACCTCTCCGGCGACGCGTACCGGCTCGACCCGGTGGTGCGCCACCTCGCGGGCCTGTTCCGTACCCCCGCCGAGATCGCGGAGGAGGCGCGCGCCGAGGCGAGCCGGACGCCATCCGCCCCCGAACCGGAGCCGATCGGCCCGGCCGAGTGGGACGCGTGGAAGTCCGGTGTCAGTCCCGCTCTGCGGCGGCACGTCGAGGCGGTCGAACACTGCGCGCTGTGCCGGTTCTCCACCGGACGGGTCGCGAAGGCGTTCATGTACCCCCCCGCCGACATCCCCGCCCCCCGGTCCGTGCTCACCGCCTACGACGTCTGGGAGGACGGGCATCCCGACCGCGGTCCGCAGGCCGCGGGTTTCGCCGCGGCCTTCCGCGCCGAACACGGACACGGCCCCTCCTACGGCCAGCTGTGCAAGGGCCTGGGCTGGAAGCTGCCGCGGTCGCTGCGAGGCTTCGTCGTGCACCGGATCGTCGCCGAGGACTGGCTGACCGACACCTCACCGGTGCCGTGGACCCTGCGTCCGGGGAGGGTCGCCCAGGCCCATGGCATCGCCTTGCCGGGGCAGGCGGCCCGCAGCACCCGCTGACCGCGCCGCGGGGCTGTTCAGCGATCGAGCGGGGGCAGGCCGGCCAGGCCGGTCTCGGTCATGACGCGGGCCGTCGTGGCGGTCAGGCTGCTGTCCGGGCCGATCACGGATTCCGTGCCGCCGGGGAGCAGGTCACGGGGCCGGTACCAGTCGCGCAGCTCCGCCTCCCCGTACTCGTCCGCCTGCGGCTTCGTGGCGTGCCGTCGCACCGTCTCGGCGAAGTCGATGTCCAGGTAGTAGCAGTGGGTGCGGCCGCGGTGGTCCTCGCGCAGCCGCATGAGCATCGGCCCGTAGTGGCCGGCGTACAGGATGCCTTCGAGGACTACGTGGTACCCGGCGTCGAGCGAGTAGCGGACGACGGCGTCGATCAGGCCGATGTTCGCGGCGCCGGGGCGGTCGCGCTCGCGCAGGACCGTCCGGCGCAGGTTGTCCTGGCCGACCAGCGCCAGGCCGCGGCCGAACCGTTCCCGGAGGCCGGCGGCGATGCTCGACTTGCCCGAGGCGGAGTTGCCCCGCAGCAGGACGAGCCGGGTCTCGGCGGTTCCCACCTTCACCCGGGCCACGCTACCGCCGGGGGCGGGGGCCGGGCCGGGGCGAGGCCGGCGCGAGGGCGGGGCCGGGGGCTGGGCGGGGGTTCGTCAGATGGCTGACGCCTTCGTGGCGCCGCGTGCGGCGAGGGTCAGCTTCGCGGCGATGAGGAGCGCGGCGATGATGCCCGTGACGAGGACCGGCGAGGGCGTGAACGTCGCGGCGAGAACGGCGACGACCGCGACCGGATGCACGAGGTCGGCGGCCTCGCGCCGCACCGGGGTGGGGTGGTGCAGCAGCCACACGAGGGTGACGAAGACCGCGACCGGAACGGTGTAGGCCGCTGCCGCCGCGTGGTCGGAGAGGTGGCCGTGCCCCGCGGTGTGGGCCACGTTGAGCGCGAGGCCGGCGCCGACGGCGGCCGCCGAGGCGAAGACGAAGTAGTGCCCGTAGCCCCAGAGGAGCGCGATGCGGAGGGTGGTGAGCCGTCGGGGCGCACTCTGCGCGAAGTACAGCCACCACAGGGCGAAGACGGTCAGGATCCCCCCGACGACGAGCGCCGCGAGGTCACCGAGAGCCGCGTGGGTGTCGAGGGACGTGCGTACGGCACCGGTGGCGGCGGTGATCGACTCGCCGAGCACGATCAGCGTGAACAGGCCGTACCGCTCCGCGATGTGATGCGGGTGCCAGGTGGTGACGGCCGCCCGCTCGGCCCGGATGGGGACGGCGATCTCGGCGACCACGAGGACCGCGAACGTCGCGAGTCCGCTTCCTTCGGGCAGGGCGAGGCGGGCGACCCAGCCGACCTGCACCACGAGGATCCCCACGGCGTAGCGCAGACAGCTGCGGCGCCGTTCGGGGTCGGCACGGGCGGCGCGCAGCCACTGGGCGACCATGGCGAGCCGCATGATGACGTAGCCCCAGGTGATGACCGTGAAGTCCTCGTGCTGAACCGCCTCGGTCGCGCCGGCGGCCAGGACGAGCGCGCCGGTGATCTGTACGAGGGTGAGCAGCCGGTAGGGCACGTCGTCGGTGTCGTACGCGGAGGCGAACCAGGTGAAGTTCATCCAGGCCCACCAGATCGCGAAGAACACCATCGCGTAGCCGAGCACCCCGTGGCCGATGCGCCCCTCGGCGAGTTCGTGCTCGAACGCCGCCGCCGCTTGTGCCACGGCGGTGACGAAGCAGAGGTCGAAGAAGAGTTCCAGCATGGTCGCGGTGCGGTGCTGCTCGTCGGCCGGGCGGGCGACCATCGGCCGGTGCCACGCGGACTTGTCGCGGGCGGGCTGTGAATGGCTCATGGGCCCGCATTCTTCCCTTCGGGCGGGGCGGGACGCGGTTGATCGCGCCGGACGGTGAAGGGCGCCGCACTGGGTGACCGGCCGGAGCTCCTCTCCCGTTGGAACGTGCGACTGGGCCGGGTCGGCACGGACTTCCGGGACCCGGACCGTACGGCGCGTAGGGCGCGTAGGGCGCGGTGCTGCGGTCCACCGTTCGGGTGATCCATGGAGGATGGCGCTCCGTTGGGGGGCCAGGGGAACAGAGGGACTGCCCGTCCCCTGACGCTGGGCGTGCGGCGTGTCGCGGTTGCCCGGTTTGGCACAGTGCCGCTCCAAGATCAAGGAGCGGGGTGAGCGGGGTGAGCGGTGTGGCCGTTGTGGGGCAGCCCGGGGGGCGGCAGAGGCTGAGCGACCTGGGGGCCGGTGGGGGTGGCGGCGGGGACGAGCTGAGGCACAGCGACGGGGTGTGGGTGCGGGCCGCCGGTGGCGCGGAGGGGATGGCCGTGCACCTCGGGCCGGTGAGGACGGAGCTGGAGGTGGCGCACGAGGGCCTGCTCGCCGGTACGGCGGGGCTGAGCGCGCTTGCGGAGCTGGGGGCCGTACGGGAGTCGTGGGAGCGGCGCTTCGAGTCCGCGCGCCGGGAGTGCGGGTCCCTGGCCGGGAACCTGCGGGCCGTCGCACGGGCCCAGGGCGAGACGAACGAGACCGTGAGGTCGTCCTTCTCCGCCGTGGCGAGTCGCACGCACGGAGTCGAACGTTGACGCCGCAGGCCGCCCCGCTGACCTGGGGCCAGTTACGGGACCTGAAGTGCGCCGAGCTGGAGGGCGCGGCCGACGGCTGGGGGAAGGCGAGCAACCGCGCCGACGCCGGACGCGACCGGATCGAGAAGCAACTGCTGAACGGCTTGCGCGAGACCCAGCAGGGCGCGGCGGCGGACGCTGCGGTGGGCAGGCTGCGGCAGCTGGGCCGGAACCTGCAGTACGTGTACACGGAATGCGGCCTGGTCCGTACGGCCCTGAACAGCCTCGCCCACGAGATGAGGGCCCAGCAACGGGTGTTGCGGGACGCGTTGGACGAGGCGGAGGCGCTGAGGTTCACCGTGCACGCGGACGGCTCGGTGACCTACCCGGCGGCCGGGGAGGGCCTGATCGACGGGAAGCCGTTGGCGGGCGGCACGGCGTCGGTGGGGGCGGCGCCGGGACTGCTGCCGCCGTCGGGGCTGGTGGCCCCGAACCCGAACGCGGCCAAGGCGCAGGACATCGCGGACCGGGTGACGAAGGCCGTGCGGACGGCGGCCGAGATCGACTGGCGGTTCGCCGGAATCCTGCGAAAGCTGAAGGCCGAGGAGGGCCTGAAGGTCCCGGACCGGACGTGGACGGACGCGGCGCGCGACGCCGCATCGGTACGGGACGCGGCGCGCGGCTACCTGAAGGCGGGCATCCCGCTCGACGCGAGTCCGGCGGCGCGCCGGGCGTGGTGGGCGGGCCTGACGGACGAACAGCGCGAGGAGTACCTCGTGGTGTACCCGGACCAGATCGGCAACCTGGACGGCATCCCGGCCCTGGTCCGCGACGCGGCGAACCGCGACAACCTCCAACTGCTGATCGGCAAGCTGGAGGGGCGGGGCGATGCGAGGGCGGAGACGCAGTTGGCGGGGCTGCGGGAGATTGACCGGCAACTCCTGGCAGGCCATAGGCCTGGGGAGCCGCCCATGTATTTGCTTGGCATTGGAGATGAAGGGAATGGTCGCGCGATTGTTTCGTTTGGCAATCCAGATACGGCTAGGAATGTCGCTACGTACGTTCCAGGGTTGAATACTTCCCTTGACAAGGAGTTTGCGGATAGTGACCTAAAGCGGGCGCGTGATACGGCGATTGGTGCTCGATATTACGATCCATCGAGTGCGGCAATTGTGTGGCTTGGTTACGACGCGCCGCAGTCACCAGATGGGTTTAACAGTCTCGACGTGATGGGTGATGAGCGGGCCGAAAGAGGCGGAGTCTCTTTCAATCACTTCATGGCTGGTGTTTCTGTCACGAATGAGAACGAGAACCCCCATATGACGGCGATCGGGCATTCGTACGGTTCACGAACGGTTGGGGCAGCGACGCAGCATGGGGGTGGTATTCCAGGAGTAGATGACATTGTTCTGGTCGGAAGTCCGGGGGTGGGCGTTGACCACGCTGAGGACCTTGGAGTGGGCAAGGACCACGTATTCGTCGGTGCAGCAGAGAACGACATCGTGACCAAACTTCCATCGAAGCAGCAGGCTGCCATCGGCGCCGTCGGCTGGGCTGCCGCTGGCCCTCTTGGTGCACACCTTCTCGGTGAGGCGGCGGATCGGGGAGATGATGATCTTTGGTTCGGTAAAGACCCAGCAAGTAGAGCTTTCGGTGCTCGGCGTTTCCAAGTGGACGACGGGCCCAAGTTGGTAAGTGCCGAAGGTTTTTCGATTGATGCACACTCTCACTATTTCGATCCAAATAGAGATGCGGTGTCCGCGAACAATATTGCCCTTGTGGCAGCGGGGCGGCCGGGTAAGTTGAAGACCGAGGAGTATCGATGATGCGTGGTCTCGCCAGTGTGGTTATCGCGCTGGCGTCGTGTGCGTTAATCTCTTCGTGTGTCAGCGATGTTGGGAAAATGGGTGATGGTGAAAGGGGCGGCATGGATATGCAGGAAGCTGCTGAGCGCGCTGACGGGCTACTTGATGACGTTCTGGAAGAGATTCGCCCAGAAGTCCAGTGGACGCATGGTCCGACCACCACTGGGAGTTGCGATGTCACCCGCAGAAGGGTGATCATGACCACTATCTCCGCTGAGCGTCGCGGAAGCTTCTTGGGTCTGGTTGATCGGTTCTGGAGAAAGAGTGACTACAGGATCAAGGCCGTCAATAAGGATGTTGATGTGCCAGCAATCTTTGCGCAGACGAGGGATGGCTTCGGGGTTAGCCTGATCGTTGGGGGCAAGGGGCAGGTCTTTTTCGAGGTCGACAGCCCGTGTGTCCGAGAGTCAGAGGTTGCTGAGCCCATGGCTGAGCCGAACGGACCGAGCTACGCGGATGCTGAAGTCATTCCCCGCCCCAACGTCCACTCCGACTTCTGGTCCGCCGGAGCGTCCTGAGGGGCCATCAGTGACCCCAATGACTCGTACACACCGTCGAAACCACCCATGAACCCGTCCCGGATGGGGGATGGTTGAGGGGTGCGAAAATTCTGGATGGTGGGTGGGATCGGCGTCGGGGCCGCCATGTGCTTCGTGGCGTTGCTCGTCGTCGGTACGTACTCCGCCGCAGCCGGCCTCGGGGGCGGCGGCGGTGGGGCTGTTGGGCTGGCCAAGGGCGCCGTGCCGGCCAAGTATCAGCCGCTGGTGGAGAAGTGGGGCAACCTCTGTCCCGCCATCAACCCCGCCCTCCTGGCCGCCCAGCTGTACCAGGAGAGCGGCTGGGACCCGCACGCCGAGAGTCCGGCCGCCGCGCAGGGCATCGCGCAGTTCATCCCCGGGACCTGGGCCGGGCACGGGATCGACGGGAACAACGACGGCAACCGGGACGTCTGGGATCCCGCCGACGCGATTCCCTCCGCCGCGTCGTACGACTGCGAACTGGCCGGGTACGTAAAGAAGGTGCCGGGTGACGCGACGGACAACATGCTGGCCGCCTACAACGCCGGTGCGTACCGGGTGATCAAGTCGGGCGGGGTCCCGCACATCGCGGAGACGGAGAACTACGTCAAGATCATCCGCTCCCTGGAGAAGAGCTTCGCCAAGCCCGTGGGCCGCGTGCAGCCCTCGCAGCAGGCCGCGGGCGCGATCTACTTCGCGCAGAAGAAGCTCGGCACGAAGTACCTGTGGGGCGGCAACGGCACGGCCGAGCAGGGCGGGCGGTTCGACTGTTCGGGGCTGACGCAGGCCGCGTACCGGACGGTGGACATCGAGCTGCCGCGGGTGGCGAACGACCAGTACAACGCCGGGCCGCACCCCTCGCGCGACGAGCTGCTCCCCGGTGACCTGGTGTTCTTCTCCGACGACCTGACCAACTCACGGGCCATCCATCACGTCGGCCTGTACGTCGGCGGCGGGTACATGATCAACGCTCCGTACACTGGTGCCGTCATCAGGTTCGACAAGATCGACTCGCCCGACTACTTCGGTGCGACACGCGTCACCAAGGACGGTGCCGCCGCTCTTCCGACCACGCAGCCGGCGGCCTGACCGGTGGGCGGCGGTGGCCGGAACTCTCTGTGAAGCCTGGGCCCTGAGCTGCGACGATGAGTCACTCTTCGATAACGTCATGGTGATCATTCGGTGGAGAGTGGAACGTACGCACGGGACGCGTCGTTCTCTGGTTGGACCGGGGCCGCAGCCACTGACCGAGCGTCGTCCCACGTACGTGATCGAAGCGAACACGGGGGTTCGTCAAAGCGGTGCACATGGGTGTGTGCCGCAGTACCAACAGCAGACAAGGCAAGGGGCCGCGGCAGATGGCTGGACTCGCACTGGATGGGTCGAACCCCGACGTCAGCCTGCTCTACGACATCAACGGGCTCGCCAAGTCCGCTCCCACCTGGTTCGACCGGGTCATGGAGTTCATCGGCGAGTACGGGATCATGCTCGGCATGGTCCTGGTGGTCCTGTGGTGCTGGTGGAGTGTCCGCAGGCGCGGCACCTCCGAGGATTCGGTGACGGCTGTCTCCGGAATCGTCTGGGCGCCGCTCGCCGCGGGGATCGCACTGCTCATCAACATCCCGATCCGTGGATTCGTCGAACGGCCGCGGCCGTTCAAGGACCACCAGGGGCTGGACGTCCTGGTGGACGGGAAGAACGACTTCTCCTTCGTGAGCGACCACGCCACGATGGCGATGGCCCTCGGCGTCGGACTCTTCGTGGCGAACCGCAAGTTCGGCATCGCGGCGATCGGGCTCGCGCTGCTGGAGGGTTTCTGCCGGATCTATATGGGCGTTCACTACCCGACCGACGTCATCGGCGGTTTCGCCCTCGGCACGGCCGCCGCGCTGCTGCTCGCGCCGCTCGCGATGATGCTGCTGACGCCCCTGGTGGGTGCCGTCTCACGGTCTCCCCGGCTGGGCCGGCTCGTGCGGTCGCGCCGGCCGCTGTCGGCGGCAGAGGCCGGGAGCCGGGGCGAGGCCCTCGGGATTCCCGAGCCGCGGCCCGGATCGGGCGGCGGCGGGGACAGTGAGAAAGGACTCGCGGCGTAAGGGTTCAGACGCTTGAGGGCTCAGGTGCTTGACCACGCAGCCCCCGGAGGGCTCAGCCCCCGGAGGGTTCAGCCCCCGGAGGGTTCAGCCCCCGGAGGGTTCAGCCCCCGGAGGGTTCAGCCCCCGGAGGGCTCAGCCCCCGGAGGGCTCAGGTGCCTGCGCCACCGGAGGGCTCAGGTGACCGCGGGCGCTTGGCGGCTGTTCGCACTGGCCGCCCAGCGCTCAGAGCGACTGCGGGAACGTGAAGAAGCCGTCCGGGTCGTACGCCTTCTTCACGTCGCCCAGACGGGCGGCCGCCGTGCCGTAGTAGGCGTTCCGCCAGTCGGTCAGCGCCGGGTCCGCGTAGTTCTGGTACGCCGCTCCGGAGGCGTAACGGCGTAGCGCGGAATGGGTGTCTTTCAGCCAGTTCTGTTGGGTGCTGCCCGAGGTGCCGGGGCGCCAGGCGCCGATGTACTGGGCGAGCATCCGCGAACTCCGGTGGACGAACGCCGTGGCCTGCGGGTCGACCCGGTTGATGGCCCCGCCCAGCGCGGTGAGCGCGATCGAACCCCCGCCGCCCTGCGTCGCGTCGAGCCGGGTGAAGGCCTCCGTCCGGTCGAGGAGGGCCTGGACGCCGGCCGGGGGCAGCGAGTGGTCGTAGAAGTCGGATGCGGCCGCGTACGTCTCGCGCTGGAGGGTGCCCTGCGAGGTGCGGCCGGGTGTGGTGCCCGGCAGGTGGCACTGGGCGTCGGTGATGCCCGAGCAGCCCGCGTACACGAGCATCGCCTCCTGGTAGCTGCGGCGGCGCAGCGAGACGGAGGAGGCCGGGGCGCCGATCCGGTCGGCGAGGCGGTCGACGGCGTTCTGCAGATCGCCGTACGTGCCGAGGCTGAACGCCGCGACGGTCACGGTCGGGTTGCCGCCGCCGGGGCCCGCCGCGAGGTGGGCGGAGGACCAGATCTCGTCCGGCTGGTCCGGGCCCCACTCCTGCCAGGCCGTGATGACGGACCGGGCCCGCGACCACGGCCAGGACATGTACGCGGTGACGGTCCGCGGGGCGGGGCGGGTGCGGAAGCGGAGTTCGGTGACGACGCCGAAGTTGCCGTTGCCGGCGCCGCGCAGCGCCCAGAAGAGGTCCGAGTGGTGTTTGGCGTCTGCGGTGAGGGTCTTGCCGTCGGCGGTGATGATCGTCGCGGCGGTGAGGCTGTCACAGGTGAGGCCGTATGCGCGGGCTGCGACGCCGTGGCCGCCGCCGAGGGTGAGGCCGGAGATGGCGACCGTGGGGCAGGAGCCGCCGGGGATGGTCACGCCGTGCGCGGCGAGGCCCTGGTAGACGTCGAGGAGGCGGGCCCCCGCGCCGATCGTGCCGTTCCCGTCGACGCGGGAGAGTGACGAGACGTCAATGACGAGCCTGCCGTTGCCGCTCGACCAGCCGCCGTAGGAGTGGCCGCCGCTGCGGATGGCGACGGGTGTGGAGCTGCGCCGGGCGAAGGCCAGGCACTCGCGGATGTCGGCCTCGTGCCTGACGTAGGCGACGGCGGCCGGCTTCTGGCCGTCGTACCGGGTGTTGTAGAGCTGACGGGCGGTCCGGTAGGCCGCGTCGTCGGGGCGTACGAGGGATCCGTCGAGGCTCTTGGCCAGCGCGGGCCAGTCCGCCGGGCCGGAGGGTGCGGTCGTCGTCGGGGCGGCGGACGTGCCGGTGGCCGTCGGTGCGGCCGGGGTCGAGCCGCCGGTGGGGGTGCCGGATCCGGTGTCGTCGCAGGCGGCGGCGGTGGCTCCGGTGAGTACGGCTGCGGCGCCCGCGGTCAGGACGGTGCGCCGGTTCGGCAGGGTCATCGGACCTCCGGGGTGGGGGGACGGGTCCTCGTGGGGCATGGTGGGCGGCCCCGGTCAGGGGGCCGCGCGGTGCGCGTCGGCGTCGGCGCGGGCCCGGTCGCGGGATCGGCGGGCCGGTCCGGACCAGCCGCAGCCGCATCGGGCGGTGCAGAACGAGCCGCGTTCGACGGTGGTGGGTTCGTGGGCGGACCGGGCCGGTGGGGCGGCCGGTGGAACCTCGGCGGTGTGTTGGTCATACACGCGTCCACGGTACTGGGCGGGGCCGTCCGGCGGTGAGGGGTGGGCGGGCGGCGTTACGGGGGACAGGGGCGGTCGTTATCCGGAACGGGTGGGGGGCTCGGTAAGCGGCACGGCGTTGGGGGTTGGCAGGCGATGGTGGTGCGGCAGCACAGATCCGGAGGCGGGGCGCGCGCTGTGTGTGCCCTCGCCGCGATGGGCGTGATGGCGGCGGCCGCCGGTTGCTCGGGCGGTGGCGGGGACCGGGCCGCGGCTGACGACCGGGCCGGCGCCGGGGCCGTCGAAGCGGTGCGGCGGGCGGCGGTGGTGCTCGCCGGGACGGGGACCGGCGGCGCGTCCCCCGCGGGGAACTCGCGCACGGAGAACCGGTCCGTGGCCGCAACCGCCAAGGTGAGTACGTCGATGGAGACGGCTGCGGGCGGTACCAGGGTGACGATCAGGGGCAAGGGGACGTACGACTTCCGTACCCGGTCCGGCCGGCTCAGGGTCGTACTGCCGCAGGACGCCGCGGGCGAGGAGGAGCACCTGCCCATCACGGAACTGCTGACCCCCGGCGCGCTCTACATGCTGAACCGCGGCGCCGGGGTGCCCAAGGACAAGTGGGTCAGGATCGACACGACGGCACTGGCGGACGGCAACCTGGTGACCGGTGGGGTGACCGATCCGATGGCGGCGGCGGAGCTGCTGCGCGGGGCGCGCGCGGTGACGTATGTGGGCGAGACCGATCTGGCCGGGGTGACGGTGCGGCACTACCGGGGCACCACGGACATCGCGCGGGCCGCGCGGCAGGCATCGGCCCCCTCGCGGGGTGCGCTGACGGCGGCGGCGGAGGGGTTCCGCACGCAGACGGTGCCGTTCGACGCCTATCTGGACGAGCAGGGGCGGCTGCGCAAGGTGCGCCACCGGTTCAGCTTCGCCAACGAGGGGCCCGCGGTTGAGGTGGTGTCGACGACGTTGCTGTACGGGTTCGGGGTGGCGGTCTCCGTACCGATCCCGGACGGGCGCGACATCTACACCGGTGAGATCGAGACTGGTGAGATCGAGACCGGTGAGATCGAGCAGGGGCGGCAGCCGTGACCGCCCCGGACGGTTCGGGTCCCCGCGAGCCCGGCGTGACCGGGAGGGCGGGCCTCGGGGGCTGTCCGGCGGATCAGGGGCGGGCAGACCCTAGGCATCTGGCTGAGGCGAAATGGTCCGTCCGTGCCATGCGCGGTGCGTGGTGCGCTCCCTACCCTAGGAAGTCGGCGACGGCAGTGAGAGGTGAGTGACGTGGTGACGCTCAGCGCACGGACCGTATCGGACCATGTGGCGCTCGCCGAGATCGAGCTGTGCGGGGAGCTGATGATCGCGGCGTCGGCGGCGATCGGGGAACGGCTCAGCCCGGACCGCATCGACGAGGTGCTCGACGTCAAGGTGATCACCGAACGCACCACCGTCCCCCGGCAGGGAGAGCACCGGGGGTGACGGGGGTGACGGCGGTGACGGGGGCGGGGTGACGGGCCTGGCAGGGCCGACGCCGGCCCGGCCGGCGCGGCAGCGAGGCCGTGTCTCGGGTACGGCGAGTGCCGGTGTCTCAAGTACGGCGAGTGCCGTGTCTCAGGTACGCAGCAGCCGGGCGATGGCCTTGGTGGCCTCCTCGACCTTCGCGTCGATCTCCTCGCCGCCCTTGACCGCCGCATCGGCGACGCAGTGGCGCAGATGCTCCTCCAGCAGCTGGAGTGCGAAGGACTGGAGTGCCTTGGTGGAAGCCGATACCTGGGTGAGTATGTCGATGCAGTAGACGTCCTCGTCGACCATGCGCTGCAGGCCGCGGATCTGGCCCTCGATGCGCCGCAGGCGCTTGAGGTGCTCCGCCTTCTGGTGGTGGTAGCCGTGTATGCCCCGGTCGTGATCGGTGACGATCGCGTCCGCGGGAGCCGTGGCGTCCGCCGGGGTCGTGACGTCCGCGGCGTCCGGCGACTGGGCCGCCCCGGCGGCCTCGGTGGTGGTCATTACTGCCTCCCGTTTTCCCTTTACCCTGCCGTTTATATACCCCTGGTGGGTATATCTTAACGAATTCAGCTGAAAC
The DNA here is from genome assembly GCF_055587045.1 of Streptomyces sp. NPDC048671. Classification (NCBI taxonomy): domain Bacteria; kingdom Bacillati; phylum Actinomycetota; class Actinomycetes; order Kitasatosporales; family Streptomycetaceae; genus Streptomyces; species Streptomyces sp. NPDC048671. The sequence continues at coordinate 26,293 of NZ_JBVJHB010000010.1, forward strand.
GTGACCGGGGCCCCGTGCTGATCACTCTGCCTGATGCGCGACACTGAAGAATGCCGGTTAGCCGTGGCCGGATGATGCGCCTAGCATCAGCCTGACCGAATCCAAAGCACCCCGAGGACCCCACGTGCGCTTTCGTCTGACCCCCAGGGAGACGAGCTTCTACGACATGTTCTCCGCGTCTGCGGACAACATCGTCACGGGCTCGAAACTCCTGATGGAACTGCTCGGGGCGGATTCTGCCTCCCGAGTCGAGATCGCGGAGCGTATGCGGGCAGCGGAGCACGCGGGGGATGACGCCACCCACGCGATCTTCCACCAGCTGAACTCCTCCTTCATTACGCCGTTCGACCGCGAGGACATTTACAATCTCGCGTCGTCGCTCGACGACATCATGGACTTCATGGAGGAGGCAGTCGACCTCGTCGTGCTGTACCAGGTCGATGAGCTCCCCAAGGGTGTCGAGCAGCAGGTCGAGGTTCTGGCACGGGCGGCGGAACTCACCGCCGCGGCCATGCCGAATCTGCGGACCATGGACAACCTCACCGAGTACTGGATCGAGGTCAACCGCCTTGAGAACCAGGCCGACCAGATCCACCGCAAGCTGCTCGCCCAGCTCTTCAACGGCAAGTACGACGCCATGGAGGTGCTGAAGCTGAAGCAGATCGTGGACGTCCTGGAAGAGGCTGCCGACGCATTCGAGCACGTCGCGAACACGGTGGAGACCATCGCGGTCAAGGAGTCCTGAACCACGTGGACACCTTTGTACTGGTCGTGACCATCGGCGTCGCGCTCGGTTTCACGTATACGAACGGCTTCCACGACTCGGCGAACGCCATCGCCACCTCGGTCTCCACCCGGGCGCTCACCCCGCGTGCGGCACTGGCCATGGCGGCGGTGATGAACCTCGCCGGCGCGTTCCTCGGCAGCGGGGTCGCCAAGACCGTCAGTGAGGGCCTCATCGCGACGCCCGAGGGCGACAAGGGGATGGGAATCCTCTTCGCCGCGCTGGTCGGCGCGATCATCTGGAACCTGGTCACCTGGTACTTCGGCCTGCCGTCGTCGTCCTCCCATGCCCTGTTCGGCGGCATGGTCGGCGCCGCGCTCGCGGGCGGGACGCTGGTGCACTGGAGCGGGGTGCTCGACAAGGTCGTCATCCCGATGTTCATCTCGCCGGTGATCGGCCTGGTGGTCGGCTATCTGGTGATGGTCGCCATCATGTGGATGTTCCGGAAGTCCAACCCGCACAAGGCCAAGCGCGGTTTCCGGATCGCGCAGACGGTCTCGGCCGCGGGCATGGCGCTCGGTCACGGTCTGCAGGACGCGCAGAAGACGATGGGCATCGTGGTGATGGCCCTGGTCATCTCCGGCCACGAGAAGTACAGCGACCCGATCCCGGTCTGGGTGAAGCTCGTCTGCGCGCTGATGCTGTCGCTGGGTACGTACGCGGGCGGCTGGCGCATCATGCGGACGCTCGGCCGCAAGATCATCGAGCTGGACCCGCCGCAGGGTTTCGCCGCGGAGACGACGGGGGCGTCGATCATGTTCGGCTCGGCGTTCCTGTTCCACGCGCCGATCTCGACGACGCATGTCATCACCTCGGCGATCATGGGTGTGGGCGCCACGAAGCGGGTGAACGCGGTGCGGTGGGGTGTCGCGAAGAACATCATCCTGGGGTGGTTCATCACGATGCCGGCCGCGGCGCTGGTCGCCGCGGCGAGCTACGGGATCGTCGTGCTGCTGTTCGGCTGACGCCGACCTGGGTTCGGCTGACGCCGACCCGGGCACCACGGGCTTGATGTGGGTCCGCCCCGCTCTCTCATGGAGAGCGGGGCGGACCCTTCGCCTTGTGGTGGCACCGCCATGCAGCACCCCAAGGCCGTCTGTGGGAGAGGTTCCGGCTCAGCCGAAGCGGCCGGAGATGTAGTCCTCCGTCGCCTGGACCGACGGGTTGGAGAAGATACGTTCCGTCTCGTCTATCTCCACGAGCTTGCCGGGCATACCGACCGCCGCGAGGTTGAAGAACGCCGTGCGGTCCGAGACGCGGGCCGCCTGCTGCATGTTGTGCGTCACGATGACGATCGTGAAGCGTTCCTTCAGCTCGCCGATCAGGTCCTCGATGGCGAGGGTGGAGATCGGGTCGAGGGCGGAGCACGGCTCGTCCATCAGCAGCACGTCCGGCTCGACCGCGATCGCGCGGGCGATGCACAGCCGCTGCTGCTGGCCGCCGGAGAGGCCGGAGCCGGGCTTGTTCAGCCGGTCCTTGACCTCGTTCCAGAGGTTCGCGCCGCGCAGCGACTTCTCCACGACGTCGTTCAGGGCGTTCTTGCGGTACGTGCCGTTCAGCCGCAGGCCCGCCGCGACGTTGTCGAAGATCGACATGGTCGGGAACGGGTTCGGGCGCTGGAAGACCATGCCGACCGTCCGGCGCACGGTGACCGGGTCGACGCCGGAGCCGTACAGGTCCTCGTCGTCCAGCAGCACCTTGCCCTCGACGCGGCCGCCGGGGGTGACCTCGTGCATCCGGTTCAGGGTGCGCAGGAAGGTGGACTTGCCGCAGCCGGACGGGCCGATGAAGGCGGTCACGGAGCGGGGTTCCACGGTCATGGAGATGTCGTCGATCGCCTTGTGGGCACCGTAGTAGGCCGACAGGCCACTGATGTCTATGCGCTTGGCCATCTGAATCACTGCTTTCCGTCGGCCTCAGCGGCCGGTCTTCGGCGCCTTCCAGCGGGCTATGCCGCGGGCCACCAGGTTGAGGATCATGACGAAGGCGATCAGGACCAGGGCGGCGGCCCAGGCGCGGTCGTACGACGCGGTCTCGCCGATCTTGTACTGCTCGTAGATGTAGAACGGCAGTGAGGACTGGGCGCCTTCGAAGGGGTTCGGGTTGATCAGCTGGCTGCCGAAGACCAGCAGGATGATCGGTGCGGTCTCTCCGGCGATGCGCGCGATGGCGAGCATGACGCCGGTGGCGATGCCGCCGATCGCGGTCGGCAGGACCACCTTCAGGATGGTCCGCCACTTCGGGATGCCGAGGGCGAGGGAGGCCTCGCGGAGCTCGTTCGGTACGAGCTTCAGCATCTCCTCGGTGGAGCGGACCACGACCGGGATCATCAGGATCGTCAGGGCCAGCGCGCCCATCAGCCCGGAGGGTTCGAGACCCGCGATCAGCATGATCGAGAGGATGAACAGGCCGGCCACGATGGACGGGATGCCGGTCATCACGTCGACGAAGAAGGTGACGGCCTTGGCGAGCGAGCCCCTGCCGTACTCCACCAGGTAGACCGCGGTGAGCAGGCCGAGCGGGGCGGAGATCACCGTGGCGATGCCGACCTGTTCCAGCGTGCCGATCAGCGCGTGGTAGACACCGCCGCTGTCCTCGGACCCCAGCACGCCGGCCATCGAGTGGGTCAGGAAGTAGAGGTCCAGGCGGCCCGAGCCGCGGCTGACGGTCGTCCACAGGAGGGAGGCCAGCGGGACGATGGCGATCAGGAAGCACACCCACACCAGGCTGGTGGCGAGGCGGTCCTTGGCCTGCCGCCGGTTCTCCACGACGCTGGTCGCGACGTACGAGATCACCAGGAAGAGCAGCGCGGAGACCAGGCCCCACTGGACGCGGCTGTGCCAGCCGGCGGCCGCACCGGTGCCGACGCCGAGGGCGACCGACAGGGCGGCGAAGCCGAGCGGGGCCAGGCGGGGGAGCGTACGGCTGCTGAGGCTGTTGCCCGGTGCGGGCGGTGTGGGCGTCGGGCGGTCCTGGACGCTGGTGGAAGTGTGGCTCATGCGTTGGCCCCCGAGTACTCCTTGCGGCGGGCGATGATGAGCCGCGCGGCGCCGTTGACCAGCAGGGTGAGGACGAAGAGGACCAGGCCGGAGGCGATCAGGGCGTCGCGCCCGAACGCGTCGGCCTCGCCGAACTTCGCGGCGATGTTCTGGGCGAACGTCCCGCCGCCCGGGTTGAGCACATGCAGCGAGATGAGGAAGCTCGGCGACAGGACCGTGGCGACGGCCATCGTCTCGCCGAGCGCGCGGCCCAGGCCCAGCATCGAGGCGGAGATCACGCCGGAGCGGCCGAACGGCAGCACCGAGAGGCGGATGACCTCCCAGCGGGTGGCGCCGAGCGCGAGCGCTGCTTCCTCGTTCATCTTCGGGACCTGGAGGAAGACCTCGCGGCTGACGCTTGTCACGATCGGCAGGATCATGATCGCGAGCAGGATGCCGACGGTGAAGAGCGAGCGGGCGACGCCGACCTCGGTCTTCTCGAAGATGTACGTCCAGCCGAAGAACTGGTCGAGCCAGAGGTTGAGGCCTTCGAGATACGGCACGAGGACGAGCGCGCCCCAGATGCCGTAGACGATGCTGGGCACCGCGGCGAGGAGATCGACGACGTACGCGATCGGGGCGGCCAGTCTGCGCGGCGCGTAGTGCGAGATGAAGAGGGCGATGCCGACAGCGATCGGAACCGCGATGACCATCGCGATGATCGAGCTGACGACGGTCCCGAAGAGCAGGACCGCGATGCCGAAGACGGGGGGGCTGCCGGCCGGGTTCCAGTCGAAGGTGGTGAAGAAGTTGCCTTCGTCCTTCGAGATGGCGATGCCGGCGCGGTAGCTGAGGAACACGGCGATCGACGCCATGAGCACGAGCAGCAGGATGCCGGAGCCCTGTGACAGGCCCAGGAATATCTTGTCGCCGAGGCGACCGGTCGGCCCGGGGCGGGTGCGCCCGCCCGGCCGGGCCGGTGGTGTCTCTGTCTGTGTGGTGGAAGCCATGGTCTTTCCGGTCTGTGTGGGGGAGCGGAGGGCTCCCCTGGCGGCGGTGCACCGGATGGGGGTGGTGGGGGCCGGCCGGTCCGGAGGGGTGTACCGGACCGGCCCGCCTGTTGCGTCTGCGTCTGCGTTGGTACCTGTGGTGCGGTTCGGTTACGAGAGGGAGGCGACCGTCTCGCGGACCTTGGTGTTGATCGCCTCGGGGATCGGGGCGTACCCGGCCTCGGTGAGGAGCTGCTGGCCCTCGGCGGAGGCGGTGTAGCCCAGGAAGGACTTGACGGTGTCGAGGGTGTCGGCCTTGTTGCCGGTGTCGCAGACGACCTCGTACGTCACCAGGACCAGCGGGTAGGCGCCCTCGGCCTTGGTGGTGTAGTCGAGGTCGAGCGCCAGGTCCTTGCCGGTGCCCTTGACCTTGGCGGCGGCGATGGCCTTGGAGGCGTTCTCCGAGGAGGCCTTGACCGGGGTGGCGCCGCCGGTTTCGATGTCGACGGTGGCGATCTTCTGCGACGAGGCGTAGGAGAGCTCGAAGTAACCGATCGAACCGTCGACCGCCTTCACCTGGGAGGCGACACCGGAGGAGCCGGACGCGGCCTGGCCACCGGGGGCCGGCCACTTCTTCTCGGCCTCGTACTTCCAGTCGCCCGGGGCGGTGGCGGCGAGGTACTTGCCCAGGTTCTGGGTGGTGCCGGAGTCCTCGGAGCGGTGGAAGGGCTGGATCGGCTTGTCCGGGAGCTTGGCGCCGGGGTTGAGCTTGGTGATCGCCTCGTCGTTCCACTTCTTGATCTTGGTGTCGAAGATCTTGGCGAGCGTCGGGGCGTCCAGCGTCAGGCTGTCGACACCTTCGAGGTGGAAGCCGACCGCGATGGGGCCGCCGACCATCGGGAGGTTGATGCCCTGGCCGGTCTTGCAGATCTTCTTCGAGTCGGCGACCTCTTCGGGCTTCAGCGCCGAGTCGGAGCCGGCGAAGCCGACGGTGCCCTGGTTGAAGGCGACGATGCCCTCGCCGGACGAGGAAGAGTTGTAGTTGATCTCCACGCCGGAGCAGGCGGCCATGTAGTCCTTGACCCACAGGTCCATGGCGTTCTTCTGGGCGCTGGAGCCGGAGGCGCGCAGCTGGCCCTTGGCGCCGTCGCACTTGACGTTCGAGGCGGCCTTGGTCTTGCTGCCGCTCCCGCCGGTGTCGCCGCCGCTGTTGTTGTCCGAACCGCACGCCGTGAGGACCAGGGCGCCGGAGACGGCGAGGGCACCGAGCGCGGTGGCACGAAGCCGGTTCTTGCGCTGAAGCTTCACTTTCGGGTGTTCCTTCCAGGAGCCGCCGAGGTTGTTTTCGTTCTACGACGGCGTGCGAGGTGATGGGTGGTGCGGAAGTCTTGGCCGGTGCGGGGTTTCCCGGGTGATGCGGTGGTTCGCCGCGCACCGTGTACTGCCGAAATTAGGCAGAGCAGGTGAAGCGGTTTGCGGGGGTGGGTGAACGGAGGGTGAACCGTGTCGGGCGGCCTGGTTCCGGGCGGTGGGGTCCCTCGGACCGGGGTGCGCAGGGTCGGGCCCGAGCGTGGCTTGGTGCGGGCCGGTGCGGGAGTCTGTGCGCAACCCGTGGGAGTAGCGCCGAGGCAAGCCCAAAAGCCGCCAGTACTTGATCTTGACGGGTCTTCTCGGCGCCCGGTGTGAGCGCCGAGGGCGTTGACGCGGTTCTCGTACTCGCGGCGGGCTTTGCGCCGCGCCGGGATGGCCGAGGCCGGCGATGGAATTGCCGCCCAGGTACGCAGCGCGCACGGCGGCCATGGTCTTCTCGTCCTTGGCGGCCGGGCGGCGCCTGCCCTTGTTGCCTGTGGCCTCAGAGGCCCGCAGTCGGTTGTGGATCAGCTCGCGCTGGAGGCCGCGCTGGGTGTCGCCGGCGGCGAGGGTCCGCACCACGAACTTCACGGTGGACAGCAGCTCCCCGGTGCGGGGGTGGCGAGTGGTGAGGTCCGTCGAACTTCGGGCGTTGGAGCGGCTGGGGGCGGCTGGAGGTGCCGGGCTCTTCCTCGAACGTGACCGGGACCTTGATCCAGGCCTCGGCCCGGACGAGGTTCCGACGGCCGGTCGACTACTGGTTTGTCGCCACCCGTTCGTGGACCGGATTGGCCATGCTGTTCGCCGTTCCTGTGGTGCCGGCGGACCGTGTCTGTCAGCAAATCCCGTCATCAGCCGTCATTGGTTCTGATCGGATCCGCGCCGTCGTGAAGCCCCCGAACGTCTGGGTTCGTCGGAAGCTCGCTGCGGCTGCCGTCATCCGATCGCTTCTCGACACTCGAGCAGCTCCTGACGAGCGCCAGCCTTGCACAGCGGATCCCCGCGGCACCGAGGCAGCCGGTGTCGCGGTGTGCGTCTTGCCGGATAGTCAGCACAGAGGGCTATAGTGCTAGGTAACTAGCTAAATGGAGGAACCGGTGATTGAGTTCCACCTGAACGTCCGGTCCGGCCTGTCCCCATACCAGCAGCTGGTCCAGCAGGTGCGGCACGCGCTGCGCCTGGGTCTGCTGAAGGAGGGGGACCGCCTGCCGACGGTCAAGGATGTTGCGAAGCAGACGGCCGTCAACCCGAACACGGTGCTCAAGGCGTACCGCGAGCTGGAACACGACGGCCTTGTAGCTGCCCGCCCCGGCGTCGGGACGTTCGTGACCCGGACGCTGGCCGATGCCTCGCTCGCCGCGCACGGCCCGCTCCGTAAGGACCTGCAGCGCTGGCTGACCAAGGCTCGTCTGGCCGGGCTTGACGAGGAGAGCATCGAGGCGCTGTTCGTCGACACCTTCCACAACGCAGCCGGAGAGGACGTAGCGTGAGCGCCGTCTTGCGGGCCCAATCACTGGGCAAGAAGTACAAACAGCGCTGGGCGCTGCAGAACTGTGACCTGGACGTTCCCGTCGGCCGGGTGGTGGGCCTGGTCGGCCCCAACGGGGCCGGTAAGTCCACCCTGCTGAATCTGGCCTCCGGCATGCTCACCCCGACCGCCGGCACCATCGAGGTGTGCGGCGGCCGTCCCGCCGAGGACGTGGACCAACTGGCCAAGGTCGGCTTCGTCGCCCAGGACACCCCGACCTACGCGTCCCTGAGCGTCGCCGACCACCTCGCCTTCGGCCGGCGCCTCAACCGGAACTGGGACAACGCCGTGGCGCGAGACCGGATCCGTCGGCTCGGCCTGGACCCCAAGCAGCGGGCCGGGAACCTTTCCGGTGGCCAGCGCGCGCAGCTCGCACTCACTCTGGGTATCGCCAAGCGGCCCGAATTACTCATCCTGGACGAGCCGGTCGCCGCTCTCGACCCGCTCGCCCGGCGGGAGTTCATGCAGGATCTGATGGAGGCGGTCGCTGAGCACGAGATGAGCGTCGTGCTCTCCTCCCACCTGGTCTCCGACGTGGAGCGGACCTGTGACTACGTCATCGTCCTGGTCGACTCGCAGGTGCTGGTGGCGGGCGACATCGACGATCTGGTCGCCTCGCACCACCGGCTCACCGGTCCGCGCCGTGATCCCGCCGCGCTTCCGGCGGGCCAGCACGTCATCTCCGCGAGCCACACCGACCGGCAGACCACACTCCTGGTGCGCACCGACACCGCAGTCCACGATCCGTCCTGGACCGTGACCCCGCTCGGGCTGGAGGACATCGTCCTGGCCTATATGGCCCGCCCCGCGGACGCATTCCGCGACTCCCGACCCTGCCTTGAGGTACTGCGATGATCTGGCTGACCTGGCGACAGTTCCGTACCCAAGCCACGGTCGTGTACGCCGCCCTGGCCTTCCTCGCAGCGCTCCTCGCGATCACCGGTCCACAGCTGGCCGACCTCTACGCCAGTGCCGGGAATGGCCTGTTCGGCCGGATCACCAGCGCCGACCAGACCGTCTACTACCTCGGCCTTGCGGTCGTCCTGCTCGTACCGGCCGTCATCGGCATGTTCTGGGGCGCACCGCTGATCACCCGTGAGCTTGAGACCGGCACGTACCGCCTGGCGTGGAACCAGAGCATCACCCGTACCCGCTGGCTCGCCACCAAACTTGTACTCACCGGGGTGGCCACGATGGCCGCTGCCGCTCTGGCCTCCCTCGCGGTGACCTGGTGGAGCGGTCCGATCGACCAGGCCGTCAAAAGTGGCGGCACCGGCGCGGATCCCTTCTACCCACGCATCGACCCCCTGGTCTTCGGCGGGCGCGGCACCGTCCCGATCGGCTATGCCGCCTTCGCTTTCATCCTCGGCGTCACTCTTGGTGTGCTTATCCGTCGCACTGTGCCCGCGATGGCTGTCACCCTCGCCACGTACGCCGCTGTCCAGATCGCCATGCCCCTGTGGGTCCGGCCACACTTGGCCCCGTCCGTAGATGCCACCCTGTCGTTCACCCAGGCCAAGCCGGTGAACATCGGCATCGACGCCGTGCGTGAGGTGGACTTCGGCCAGCCGGGCGCCTGGATCCTGTCCGAACAGACAGTCAACGCCTCCGGACAAAAGTCCGCCGTGCCCGAGTCGCTCACCGACTGCTCCTCCATGTCGGACTGTGCCGCCAACCTCACCAAGGCCGGGTACCGGCAGCAGGTCTCATACCAGCCCGCCGGCAATTTCTGGACCCTTCAATTGGTCGAGACCGGGCTCTACCTTGGCCTCGCCCTCGCCCTGACTGGGTTCTGTGCCTGGTGGATCCGCCGCCGGCTGACCTGACAGGCGCCAGTGCTACTCCAGGAATGATCGTGAGAGGCAACCGAGATCTGCTGCCTCTCACGGTCGCCGGAGTCCTTTCACCATTCAAGATCAATTCCACCGGTAGTGACTGTTCCGTCGGTCCCTGCCCAGAGCCGACCTCGCCCCGTCAGGCCGCGGCTCCGAATCCCTCGGTGCGCAGGTCCTGGTCGCGGAGCTGGGTGAGAACCTCCCCTCCCAGGAGCCGGGCGGCCTCCTCCACCAGGACCTCGATGATTTCCCGCTCGGCGAGCCGGATCTCCTCCAGCTCCTCCCCAGCCCTCTTGATCTCCTGGCGACCCGCTTGCAGAACATCGTCGCCAGACGTCCCGACGCGGGCTCCCGCCGGGTGACCGATCTTCGGGGTCCTCTTGGGGAAGGTCCAGTTGTCGTAACATCACTGATCACGGTGCATTAAGTTTGTTGGGTGATCGACACCCGGAACCCCGCGCGTCCGTCGAGGACGTTCTCCCGGTCGTACGTTGCCCCGATGCTTCAGGCGTGGTTGGACAAGGGCGGTGCGCTCGAAGAGTGGCTCGGCGGCCGTACTCCCGTGATTTCCTACGCCCGGATCTCCGCAGACCGCCTCAACGGTGATGCCATCGGTGTCGGGCGCCAGCACAAGAACAACACCAAAAACGTCGAGGCGTACGGGTGCGCGGTCGTCCTGCACTACGAGGACAACAACCTGACCGCTGCCAAGCGCGAGGTCTTGCGGCCGGCCTTCCGGCAGATGTGCGCCGACATCACGCACGGGCGGGAGCATGAGTCGGGGATCCCGGTACGCGGGTGCGTCGCTGTGGAGAGGGAGCGCGTCTACCGCCTGCCTCGTGACTTCGTCGCCTTCCAGGACGCGCTGGTCCTGGTTGGAGAAGGTGTCTTCATCGAGGACACCGACCTCCTGGATCTGGTCAACGACGACCGGACCACGATCTCCGGCCTGGTCACCTCAAGCACGAACGAGGCCGAGGTCAGGAAGATTCGCAAGCGGACCGCGCGGAACGCCGCCGACAGAGCGGAGGAAGGGAAAACGTACGGTGCGCCGCGCCGCTTCGGCTGGCTCGGAGCATCCAAGGATCCCTATCGGGTCGGCAACAAGCACCGGAACCAAGAGGAGTGGCCGCACCTGACTCATATGGTCAAGCTGCGGTACGCCGGTCGATCCTGGCGAAGCATCACGGGAGAGATGAACAGGCGGCGGATCACGACGGCCAGGGGCGGCGCCTGGACGGAACAGGGCGTCAAGGTCCTCGTCACGAACCCGGCTTGGTGGGGCGGCCGGGTACTGAAAGGCGAGATCTTGATGAACGCCGAGTCCGGTGAGCCCGTCGTCGGCGAGTGGGACCATGCTCGGGAATCCGACGGATGCACCTATGAGATGTGGAAGTCCATCATGGCCGGGGTTCAGGCGAACCGTCTTCACCGGGGCATGAAGAAGAACGAAACAGCCCAGCAGCCCGCAGAGGCAATGCGAACTCGCGGGTACCAGTTCTCTGGCTATCTCCGATGTGGGCGCCTCAACGACTTTGACGAGATCTGCTACTCGAAGCTGAGTGGGAACAAGGCCACGGGGAAGAACGCGAAATACGGCGACTACTACCGGTGCGGTGACCCCAATTGCAAGGGCGTCGGTCGTCGGGTTGCTCCCGTGGACAGCTACCTGGAAGGTCTTGCGCTCGCGTACTTGGACAAGCACTTCGCCGGTACCACAGCCGAGGTGGCCCCCTGGCGGGGGAAGGCCAAGCTCGCCGGCCTCCGTAAGCAGCGGACGGACATCAAGGACTCGGTCGCGACGGGGGAGGTGGAGTGGGGTGACGTGCATGACATCCTCAGGCGCCTGGCGCGCACTATCGAGGCGCTGGAGCAGGAGGAGTGCGATCACCTGAAGTCGGAGAGCAGGCGGAATCTCCTTCGAGACTGGAGCCAGGCGAAGTGGGGAGACATGGACTTGTCGGAACGACGAGAGGTCATCGGGCAAGTCTTCACGTCGATCGTCGTGCTGCCTGTGCCCCAGGGTGTCAGTGATAAGGCACCGTTCGATCCGACCCTGCTCAAGGTGGGATGGCGGAAAGCCGAGAGCAACTCATAAGGATCAGAGTCAAGGCCAAGGAGAGACTCGAGACTTCGTCTCTGTGGAGAACCTGGTGCGGGCCCGTCCTCGTTCTGCCTGTCGTGTCGTCACGGCTGCTCACCAGCCGCGCGAAGGGCGCCGAGAGCGACCTCGACGAGCTTCTTGTCCCTCTCGTGGGTGAGGCGTCCCCGCGCGGCTGTGGGAGGCAACCAGGCCATCCGGTCAACCTCCCTGCTGGGTACGAACGCTCCGTCTGTGGCCTCGGCCGACCAGTACCGCACCTCCTTGGGGCGGCCCTGCGCCAGGTACCGGACTGTGGGTAGGGCGGAGCCCAGGGCGCACGTCATGCCGGTCTCTTCGCGCACCTCACGGATCGCCGCATCCGCGAACGTCTCCCCGCGCTCGAGCTTGCCTTTCGGGTAGGACCAGTCCGCCCATTTGGGTCGATGGACCAGGGCCAGTTCGATCCCTCCGGTAAAGGGGGAGCGTCGCCACAGCACACAGCCCGCCGCGAGAATCACCGTCTGGCCGTCCACGTCGTCACCTCGACTAACTTGTCTGACCTGCCAGAGCACGCACCCCGCCGCCCGCACCGTGGTGCTCATCGCGCGGTCACGGCCGCCGCGTACGGCCAGGTCTCCCGGAACACCGCGCGTGCCGCCCCCACCTCGTGGCGCTGGTCGGCGTGGAGCACCCCCAGGGCGTACGCGGTCGCCGGGGCGATCCGCGGTGTGCGGGCCGCGGACGACGCGGCGGCGGCGGCCTCCGCCGCGTCCCGGTGCAGGTCGAGCGCGTGACCCGGGCCGGCCAGGACCGGGTCGGGGGCGCCGCGCACCACCTCGTGGGCGTACCGGTGCAGCCGCAGCAGCAGCCGGGCCTGGTGCCAGGGCGCGTCCCGCGACTCGTTGTACGGCTCGGCCACCTCGTCCGGCGCGAGGGCCGCCACCGCGCCGAGCAGCCGCTGTTCGGCGTGGTCCGCGGGCTCGCCCAGGAGTTCGGCGGCGGGTGCGGCGGCCGCGGGGGCGAGCGGGACCTCGGAGGCGAGCAGCGCGACCGCGTCGGCCACCGCGTGGAAGCGGGAGGAGCCGAGCGCCTGGAGCGCCGCGGAGTGGGCGCGGGTCCGGGCGAGGGTCAGCCGGCGTTCCAGCAGTGCTCCGGCGCGTGCCGCGCCGACGCCGAGGCCGGCGTGCTCCTTGGTGCGGCTGTCATCGGAAGAGGTGCTGCTGTCACCGGAAGAGGCGCGGGCCGCGGGCAGCGGTGTTCCCGGGAGCCCGTGCAGGGCGTCGAGGAGCCGGTTCAGCCGGTCCGCGTAGGCGTGCTCGCGGGCGAGCGTGCCGGACAGCCAGGCCAGTTCGGTGCGCAGTTGCTCGGCCCAGAGCGGGTCGAGCGCGGTCCGGAAGGTGTGCAGGGTGCCGCTGATCCGGCGGGACGAGCGCCGGAGCGCTCCGGCGGCCTGTTCGGCGGCCTGCGGACCGGCGTCCGTGGGGGTGCTGTTCTCGCGATGCAGGCGCAGACTCCGCAGGAAGTCCGCTGCCTGCGCCCGGAGATACGGGGCGAGCACCGCCGCCGCGGTCACGTCCGTCCGGGTCTGGTGGTCAGGGCGTCGCACGTCGGCGCCTCCGGGCGTCAATGAGCATTTCCTGTACGTGCCGCAGCGGCCGGCCCTCCGCGTCGGTGGCGTGCCGGGTCCAGTTTCCGTCGGGGCCCAGGTGCCAGGAGGAGGTGGTGTCGGCCATGCCCGTCTCCAGGAGGCGGCTGAGCGCGGCCCGGTGGGCGGGGTCGGTGACCCTGACCAGGGCCTCGATCCGGCGGTCGAGGTTGCGGTGCATCATGTCGGCGCTGCCGAACCAGACTTCGGGCTCGCCGCCGTTGCCGAACGAGAAGACCCGGGAGTGTTCGAGGAAGCGGCCGAGTATCGAGCGGACCCGGACGTTCTCGGAGAGCCCGGTGACGCCGGGGCGGATCGCGCAGATGCCGCGCACCCAGATGTCGACCGGAACGCCCGCCTGCGCGGCCCGGTAGCAGGCGTCGATGATCGCTTCGTCGACCATCGAGTTGACCTTGACGCGTACGTAGGCGGTGCGGCCGGCCCGCTGGTGGGCGATCTCCTTGTTGATGCGGGCGATCAGCCCGTCCCGCAGTGACTTCGGGGCGACCAGCAGGCGGCGGTAGGTCTCGCGGCGCGAGTAGCCGGAGAGCCGGTTGAAGAGGTCGGAGAGGTCCGCGCCGACCTGCGGGTCGGCGGTGAGCAGGCCGAGGTCCTCGTAGAGCCGGGCGGTCTTGGGGTGGTAGTTGCCCGTGCCGACGTGCGAGTAGCGGCGCAGGGTGTCGCTCTCCTGGCGGACGACGAGCGAGAGCTTGCAGTGCGTCTTGAGGCCGACGAGCCCGTAGACGACATGGCAGCCCGCCTCCTCCAGCTTGCGCGCCCACTTGATGTTGGCCTGCTCGTCGAAGCGGGCCTTGATCTCGACGAGTACGAGGACCTGCTTGCCGGACTCGGCGGCGTCGATGAGGGCGTCCACTATCGGCGAGTCGCCCGAGGTCCGGTACAGGGTCTGCTTGATGGCGAGGACGTCCGGGTCGCCCGCCGCCTGTTCCAGGAAGGCCTGGACGGAGGTGGAGAAGGAGTCGTACGGGTGGTGCAGCAGCACGTCGCGTTCGCGCAGGGCGGCGAAGATGTCGGGCGCGGAGGCGGACTCGACCTCGGCGAGGTCGCGGTGGGTGCCGGCGATGAACTTGGGGAACTTCAGCTCCGGCCGGTCCAGCGACGCTATGCCGAACAGCCCGGTGAGATCGAGCGGTCCGGGCAGCGGGTAGACCTCGGCGTCGGACACCTTCAGCTCGCGGACCAGCAGGTCCAGCACGTATGGGTCGATGGACTCCTCGACCTCCAGGCGGACCGGCGGGCCGAAGCGGCGCCGCATGAGCTCCTTCTCCAGGGCCTGGAGGAGGTTCTCGGCGTCGTCCTCCTCGACCTCCAGGTCCTCGTTCCTGGTGACCCGGAACATGTGGTGCGCGAGGACCTCCATGCCGGGGAAGAGCTCCTCCAGGTGGGCGGCGATGACGTCCTCGATGGGGACGTAGCGCTGCGGGGAGGCCTCCAGGAAGCGGGTCAGCAGCGGCGGGACCTTGACCCGGGCGAAGTGGCGGTGGCCGCTGACCGGGTTGCGTACGACGACGGCGAGGTTGAGCGAGAGGCCGGAGATGTACGGGAAGGGGTGCGCCGGGTCGACGGCGAGGGGGGTCAGTACGGGGAAGACGCGCTGGCGGAAGAAGGTGAACAGGCGGGCCTGTTCCTTCTCGGTCAGCTCGGGCCAGCGGATCAGCTGGATGCCCTCGTCGGACAGGGCGGGGGCGACGTCCTGCTGGTAGCAGGCGGCGTGCCGGGCCATGAGTTCGCGCGAGCGGGTCCAGATCAGGTCGAGGACCTCGCGGGGCTGGAGTCCGGAGGCGGAACGGGTGGCGACACCGGTCGCGATCCGGCGTTTCAGGCCCGCCACCCGGACCATGAAGAACTCGTCCAGGTTCGAGGCGAAGATGGCGAGGAAATTAGCCCGTTCGAGGAGGGGGGTCGAGGGGTCCTCGGCCAGTTCCAGAACGCGTTCGTTGAACGCGAGCCAACTGCGTTCCCGGTCCAGGAACCGGCCCTGCGGCAGCTCGTCCCCGTCGGCATCGGGTTCGTACGCGTCGGCGTCGGCGTCGATGTCGGGGTCCAGATCGGCGGCGGTGGACAGGGCGGCACTGCCGGAGGAGGGGGCGGCGACGGCGTGCGGCCGGTGTGCGGCGAGGGAGCCGACGGAAGGCTGAGCGGCGGGCTGGACCGGGACCTCGGAGCTGGGCTGCTGGCTCATGGACCCATTCTTCCGCGCGGAGCGCTCCGGGGGCGCGTCGGAGGGGGGCGGGATCGCGGAGATCGCACGCCCGGCGCGTTCTCTGCCGGGAATTCTCCCGTTGCGGGGGGACGGCACAGCTGGCTGCATTGGGAGAGGGTCGCAAGGCCGTCTGAATGGCCGGTAACGGTGACATGACATGCAGGAAGCGGTGTGGCCGTGTCCGGGGGCGGGAACGGCCCGCGCCCGGACACGGCTTCCGGTGGCCGCTCAGCCGTGGCTGCGGCGCAGGACCCGGAAGGCGACGGCGGCAGCGGCCGCCGCGAGGACGAGCAGGATGCCGGTCTCGACGAGCTGGAGCGGCCAGAAGTGCGAGGCCGGGTGGTAGTCGATGTACCACGAGGTGGCGCCGTGGCGGGTCATGCACGCGTCGACATCGGTGGCGTCGATGCAGGTGGTGTCGCCCAGCCGGGTGCCGTCGGCGGTCATCCAGCCGACGGCGACGTCGGAGGCCGCCGACGGGTAGCGGAGCCCGGCCCCGAGCGCCGGGGTGTCGGTCCGCATCGGCCACAGTCCGCTGCGTACGGCGTTCATGACCACGACCACCGCGGCGTAGGCGACCGCGGTGACGGCCATCGCGGGCAGCGTGCGCCGGATCAGTACCGCGGCGAGTGCGCCGAGCGCGAGGCAGAGCAGGGCATAGCCCACGGGGGCGGGGCCCATCGCCCCGTACACCTCCCGCTCGAACCACTGGGCCGGGTAGTTCGTGCCGCGCCCCCGGGACCAGGCCCAGGCGTACACGGCCGACAGGACGGAGACGCCGGCCACGGTGAGGACGGCGGGCACGGCGAGCTTCGCGGCCAGCCAGCGGGTCGGGGTGACGGACTGGCTCCAGGAGAGCCGGTAGGTGCCGTCCTCCAGCTCCCGGCCGATCATGGGCCCGGCGACGAACAGGCCGATGACCGCGGGCAGGATCATCATCGCGACGCCCGCGTACGCGAGCAGGCGGCTGAAGTACAGCTCGACGCTGAGGAAATGGCGGACGGCGATGCCGCAGCCGTGGACGGTGTGCCGTACCGAGCAGCCGGTGCCGGCGAAGGTGGTGGCGGCGGCGGACGTCACCCACCAGGCCACGCCCACCAGGGCGATCCCGACGAGCGCGAGGGCCCCCACGGTCCACAGGACGCGGCGGTGCTGGAGTACGACGACGCGGGCGGGGCCGCGCAGGGCGAGGGCGCTCATGCCGCGTTCACCGCCTCACGGGTCCGGGCGGCCGCGCTCGGCGTGAGCAGCGCGGGTGCGTTGGGGGAGCGGAGGTGGGCGAGGAGCAGCTCCTCCAGGGACGGTTCGGCGGTCTCCCAGTCGGTGTCCACCGGGCCCTCCTTACGGACGAGTGCGGTCAGCAGCCGTCCCGTGGTGCGGGACTCGACGACGGTGTGCGGGGCGAGGTCCCGTACCGGGCCGGTGAGCAGGGTGTGCGCGGTGAGCAGGTCGTCGGTCTCGCCGCCGAGGCGGATGCGGCCGTCGTCGACGAGGAGGAGGTAGTCGCAGGCGTCCTGCAGCTCGGCGAGGATGTGCGAGGACATCACGATGGTGGTGGAGCGCTCGGCGGCCTCGGCCATCAGGGCGCCCATCAGCTGGTGCCGGCCGAGCGGGTCGAGGTCGGCCATCGGCTCGTCCAGCAGCAGGAGTTCGGGCTGCTTGCCGAGGGCGAGGGCGAGGGCGAGCCGGGTGCGCTGGCCGCCGGACAAGGCGCGGACTTTGGCGTCCCGGGGGAGGGGCTCGATGATGCGCTCGGCGGCGTCCTGGTCCCAGGTGTCGGGGTTCAGTTCGGCGCCCGCCCAGAGGGTCTCGGTGACCGTCAACTGGGGGTACAGCGGCTTGTCCTGGGCGACGAAGGCCATGCGGCGGCGGGCGTCGCCCGGCGCGGAGCCCAGCACCCGTACCGTTCCCTCGGCCGGCCGCAGGAATCCCGCGGCCAGGCTCAGGAGGGTGGACTTCCCCGCACCGTTGGGTCCGACGAGGGCGCACACGCGCCCGGCGGGCAGCCGGAACGAGCAGTCGCGCAGCGCCCAGCCCCCGCCCCTGCCCCGGTACCTCATGCCGAGGCCCTCGGCCTCGATCGCAGCGCCTGTCATCCGGCCTGGTCCCCCTCGTACGTCTTGGTCAGTACAGCGGTGAAGAGCGCGCTCACGTCGTCCTTGTCCAGGCCGGCGGTGCGGGCGCGGGCGGCCCAGTCGGCGAGTTCGGCGCGCAGCGGGGCGTCGTCGGCCGCCGCCGCGCCGCCGAGGGTCCGGGTGACGAAGGTGCCGAGGCCGCGCCGGGCCTCTACGAGTCCTTCGCGCTCCAGCTCCCGGTAGGCCTTGAGCACGGTGTTCGGGTTGATGGCGGTGGCCTCCACGACCTCGCGTGCGGTGGGCAGCCGGTCGCCGGGCTCCAGCAGATTCAGCCGCAGGGCCTGTTTGGTCTGCTGGACGATCTGGAGGTACGTGGCGACGCCGCTGCGCCGGTCGATGCGGAACTCGACCGCTGCGGTCCCTGCCATATTCACCCCTTTCACTAATTGAGTAGTGAAAGGGTGGCGCAAAAGAGGGGCGGCGTCAACCGACGCCGCCCCCGGGTGGGTTGGGGCCGCTCAGGACTCCGTGCGGTACATCAGGTCCACCTCGTGGGTGGTGAAGCCCATCCGCTCGTAGACCGCCACGGCCGCGGTGTTGTCCGCGTCGACGTAGAGCATCGCGGTCGGCAGGCCCTCGGCGGCGAGGTGGCGCAGCCCGATCGCGGTGAGCGCCTTGCCCAGGCCGCCGCCCTGCGCGTCGGGCCGGATGCCGACCACGTACACCTCGCCGAGCCGCTCCTCGGCGTGCACCTTCGTCCAGTGGAAGCCGATCAGCTCGGTGCTGCCGTCATCGGCGGAGCGCTCGGCGAGGAAGAAGCCCTTGGGGTCGAACCAGGGCTCGGCCTTGCGGTCGTCGAGGTCGCGCTGGGTCAGCGAGCCCTGCTCGGGGTGGTGGGCGAAGGCGGCGCGGTTCACGGCCAGCCAGGCGGCGTCGTCCTGGCCGGGGACGAACGCACGCACCGTGACGCCCGGCGGCAGCACCGGCTCCGCGATGTTCAGCGGGCTCAACGGCCGCCGCAGCTGGCGCAGTTCGCGGAAGAGCGAGAGGCCGAGCACCTGCGCGAGATGGCGCGCCGCGGACCTGCCGCCGTGCGCCCACACCCGCAGCCGCTTCCCGGTGGCGGCCAGCAGCGCCGCCCCGAGCGCCCGCCCGTGCCCGTGCCCGCGGTGCGAGGGATGCACGACGAGCTCGGCGGCCGGCGCCTCCACGGGGTCGGTGTCCTCCAGCTGCGCGTACCCGACCAGCACGCCCCCGGCGGTCAGCAGGAAATGCCGCACGCCTTCCCGGTGCCCGCCCCGCAACTGCAACCGTCCCTGCTCGGACACGGCCTGCCTGCCGTCGGAGACGGCCGCCTCGGCGAGGAGCCCGGAGACGGCTTCCGCCTGCTCGGGGGAGAGGGCGTCGAGCGTTTGGATCTCGCGTCCGGGGGCGGGGAGGGGTACGTCAGTCGTCATGCCTACGAGCGTACGGGGGCGGAGGCGCGGAACGGAGGGTGGCGCCGGACCCCGGACCGCCCGGAAGCCCGGCTCACCCGGCGTCCGGCGGGGTGTGCAGCACGTTGTCCGCGATGCGGGAGAGATCCTCGGCGCTCGGGAGCAGGGCGCGGACTCCGTCGGGCAGCGCGGCGTACGTACTGACGGCAAGGGGCTGGTTGTGTCCCCGCAGCGCGTACTCGACCATCGCCCGGTCGCGGCTCTCGGCGATGAGGATGCCGAGGGTGGGCCCGTCGTGCTCCTTGTCACGGACCAGGTCGTCGACGACCGAGACGTAGAAGCCGAGCTGTCCGAAGTGCCCGGGACTGGCCTTGCGGGTCTTGAGCTCCAGCACGACGTAGCAGTGCAGCTTGCAGTGGTAGAAGAGCAGGTCGATGCGGTATTCGCTGTCGCCGACCACGATGGGGTACTGGCGTCCGACGAAGGCGAAGCCGACGCCCAGTTCGGTCAGGAAGCGGACCAGGTTGGCGACGAGGGCGTCCTCCAGGTCCCGCTCGGCGGGCCGGCCCTCCAGCTCGGTGAAGTCGAGGCGGTACGGGTCCTTGAAGATCTGCTTCACCGCGTCGGAACCGGTGGGGAGCGTGACGTCGAAGTTGTTGGCCGCGGCGCCCTCGGCGAGGTGCAACTTGGTGTGGATCATCGAGCCCAGGTGGTCGCGGGACCAGCCGTGATGAACGGCGTGCTGGGCGTAGAAGTCCCGCTCGAAGGTGGTCTTGCACTTGTCCATGAGGAGCTGGAGGTGCCCCCACGGCAATTGCGCAGCAGCTTGCTGCGCGAACCGCTCGCCCCAGGTCCGGGCCAGCTGCTGCATGTACTGAAGGTTGCGGGTGCTGAACCCCCGCTGGTTCGGGAACTCCGTCCGCAGCTCGGTGGCGATCCGGTCGACGACCTTCGTGCCCCACTTCTCTCCGCGCTGCCGCTCCAGGATCGTCCGTCCGATCGCCCAGTACATCTGGAGCATTTCGGTGTTGACCTTGAGCTGTGCGCGCACATGTGCGCCCCGCACGATCGCTTTCTGGTCGTCGATCATCTCGTGGAAGCCCGGCGGCAGTTCTGACCCTCCTGATCCCTGCTGAGCAGGGACGACGGCCTGTGGTGTGGTGTTGCTGTCCATGGCGTACAGATTTGCGGCCTTGATGCGAGCGGTGACGTTTCTGCTCGCATATGTACGCCATAAGGGTGAACGGCCCGGTTCCGCTCAGGCGGCAACCAGTTCGTAACCCCGGACACCTGTCGCGCTACGCGCGTTGACTCTAGGCTGCGGCACGCAGTCTCCAGACTCGTCACCACCCTCAAACCTCCCGCTGAACCCACAAGGGGACCGATGTCAGTGAAACCGCAGAAGAACCGCGCGTCCCGGCGGGTGCTCGCCGCCGCAGCCGGTCTTGCCACCGTCGGAGCGCTCGTCGCGGCCATGCCGGCCGGGGCGCAGGAGCGCGGCCACGGACACGGCAAGGACCACGGGCACCACAAGCCGGCCGGCACCGTCGATGTACAACTGCTGTCCTTCAACGACCTGCACGGCAACCTGGAGCCGCCGGCCGGCTCGGCCGGTACGGTCGACGAGACGCAGGCCGACGGCACGACCAAGGCCGTTCCGGCCGGGGGCGTGGAGTACCTCGCCTCCTCGCTGCGCACCGCGCGCAAGGGCCACCCGTACTCGATCACCGCGGCCGGCGGCGACATGGTCGGCGCGAGCCCGCTGCTGTCGGGGCTCTTCCACGACGAGCCGACCATCGAGGCGCTCAACAAGATCGACCTCGACGTGACGAGCGTCGGCAACCACGAGTTCGACGAGGGCGCCACGGAGCTGGCCCGTCTCCAGAACGGTGGCTGCCACCCGGTCGAGGGGTGCTACGAGAAGGGCAAGAAGTTCAAGGGTGCCGACTTCCCGTACCTCGCCGCCAATGTGACGAGCGAGAAGACCGGCAAGCCGATCCTCAAGCCGTACACGGTGTGGAAGAAGAACGGCGTCAAGATCGGCTTCATCGGAGTGACCCTGGAGGGCACGCCGAACATCGTCACGGCCAACGGCGTCAAGGGCCTGAAGTTCCACGACGAGATCGAGACGGTCAACAAGTACGCCAAGGAGCTGGACCGGCAGGGCGTCAAGTCCATCGTCGCCCTGATCCACGAGGGCGGCATGCCCGCCTCGTCGTCGTACGACTACGACTGCGACAGCCCGGGTGCCGGTGACGGCATCTCCGGGCCGATCACCGACATCGCCAAGGGCATCTCGCCGAAGGTCGACGCGCTGGTGACGGGCCACACCCACCAGGCGTACGTGTGCACCATCCCGGACCCGGCGGGCAACCCGCGCCTGGTCACCTCGGCCTCGTCGTTCGGCAAGCTGTACACGGACACGACGCTCACCTACGACCGCCGCACCAAGGACATCGTGCGCACGGCGGTGAAGACGTCGAAGGCGCAGAAGGGGTCGAAGCACCACCCGCAGCCCAAGCCGGCGAACCCGGTCTCGGCGAACCACGTCGTCGACAGGGACCAGGCACCGGCCGCCGACTTGACGGCCCTCATCGCGCGCTGGAACACCCTCGCGGCGCCGATCGCGAACCGGCCGCAGGGCTACATCTCGGCCGACATCAACGGCCGTGGCTCCACGGCCCCGGAGAAGCCGCTCGGCAACCTGATCGCGGACGCGCAGCTGGAGGGCCTCGCGCCGGCGGACAAGGGCGGGGCGGTCGTCGCCTTCATGAACCCGGGCGGCATCCGTGCCGACCTGGTGTACAAGGCGTCGGGCAGTGAGGGCGACGGCGTGGTGACGTACGGCGAGTCGTTCACCGTGCAGCCGTTCACCAACATGATGAACGTCCTCGACCTGACCGGCGCGCAGCTCGTCACCGCGCTCCAGCAGCAGGTCAGCGGCTCGAACGAGGCCAGCCCGAAGATCCTTCAGGTGTCGAAGGGCCTCACGTACACGCTGGACATGACGAAGTCGGGCGCGGACCGGGTGGTCGCCGACACGATTCTGCTGAACGGCGAGGCGATCGACCCCGCCAAGACGTACCGCGTCGCGATGAACGAGTTCCTGGCGGGCGGCGGCGACGGCTTCGCGGCGCTCGGTGAGGGCACCAACAAGCTGGTCGGCGCCTCCGACCTGGACCTGTTCAACGAGTACCTGGCCGCGCACTCCACGGCCGCCGCGCCGCTGACGCCGCCGGCGACTGACCGGATCACGGTCGTTCAGTAGGGCGTACGCACGCGAAGGGGCGGTGGGCCTTCAGGTCCACCGCCCCTTCGCGTACGTGCTCCGGGCCGCCCCCGCCCCGGAACGCGTGGGCCGGCTCCTCACGAGGGCTGCGGGGCCCGGTCGTACCTGCGCATCAGGCCGGGGAGCCGTTCGGCCTCGGAGGCCTTGTGGTCACGGGCCTTCGCCAGCTCCCGCGCGTGTGCGTCGATGGCGGCGTTCTCGTAGCCCGCCTCGACGGCGAAGTTCACCCCCAGCACGTTGGTCCGCAGCTTGCAGGAGATGTCGGCCGTGGCGACGGCGACCTCCGCACGGCTCGGCCCGGTGCTCAGCAGGTCCCAGCGCGCATCCTCGATCGCCGCGTCGGGGTCGCGGTAGGTGAATCCCTTGCCCCGCATGCAGGAGGACCACCTGCGGTTCACCGCCGCGACGCGGGGGTCGGAGCGCGAGCGGTCGAACGCCTCACCGCGCAGCCGGGCGACCAGGTCGTAGCCCCGCTGGACCTCTGCCGTCCGGTCCCCGTGGACGGTGCGATCGGCCAGCCCGGCACATCCGCCGTCGGGAACGTCCTTGTTCCGTACGGGTGTTGTCAGCTTCTGCCCGTTGGGTTCCTGGCCCGACAGCACTTTGCGTTCCGGGACCGAAAGAGTGGTGGCGGCCTGTGGGGCACGGGTTTCGGCGGTCGCTTCGCCGAGGTGGTATCCGCGCCGTGCGGCGATGGCGCGCTCGCTTATTCCGTAGCGGCGCGACTCGTACTCGCGCCAGGTCGCGACCGTGGTGCCGATGTAGTCCGACGACAGGTGGGGCAGGTGACGGAAGCCGTAGCCGCGCATGCAGTGCTGTTCCACACGGTAGATGAGGTACTCGCCGGTGGCCTGCTCCTCGGGTGTCGGCAGGTACGCGTTCAGCGGCAGCCGGAGGTCCACCGTGGTGGTCGGTGTGGGCGTGGCGACGGGCGGTCGGGTGGCCGAGGTGCCCGGCGGTCCGCCGCCGCCGCAGCCGGAGACGAGGAACGAGGCGGCGAGCGCGGCGGCGGACAGTGCGGCGAGCCATGCCGCACGGCGCCGTGACGCGGCCCGTTCCGTGTTCACGCGTGGTGCTGCCACGATCAACTCCTGGATGAGGGGGCTCTTCCGGCCGCCGAGCGGGCTCCGCACGTCCCGTCCCGCGCTGTTCGCGGTGCCCGGAACGGGACGTGCGGAGCGGCTGTGCGCAGTGGGCTCAGGTGCAGCTGTCCACGCGGATCGAGGCGTTGTTGTTGCGCAGATCGCCGTTCAGGTTCCCCGCATACCCGGCGTGCAGCCAGTTGGCGTCGCCTTTCCAGCCGGTGGAGTAGAAGACGGCGACGTGGCAGTTGGTGGTGTTGTTGCCCATCGAAGCGGCGTTGTTGCGCACCACCTGCCCGGCGCCGGCCGTACCGGTGCCGTGGTTGGCGAACTTGTTGCCGGCCAGGTCCTTGTCGGAGGTCCGGGTCGGCGTCCAGCTCGCGTTGGTGAGGTTGGGGCTGTAGTAGAGGCACAGGTAGGTGCCGCAGGGCTGCCAGAACGACGGCCAGGTGTCGATGTTCGTCGAGGTCGCACCGGCCGCGGGCGCGAGCCCGAGCGTGACGGCGCCGACCGCGGCCATGGCGGTGGCGGCCAGGGCCGTCCGCTTGAGGGAGACGGTTCGTAACAGGTTCATCTGTGACTCCTGTGATTCTCGTGTGCGCGGATGGGACTGCCGGGCACTCGGCTCCCGCAGCCGCCTGAACGGCTGCGGGAGCCCACCCCCGTCGGCCCGGCCCCGGCCCGGTGCGAGCGGTCCGCACGAGGCCGAATTGGTGCTTCCCGCCCGAGGAGGGCCGATGCCACCCTCGAATGGCCTGCGTGTCCCATGGTCGGGACCGGGCAGCAGGATGGCGATCTGTTCGGTTCTGGCCGAACCGTGGGGCGCCGCCGGGGGAGGCCCGGCGCTGAGCGAGGGGGACGGATGTTCAGGGTGCGATTCACGCCCGAGGACCTGCTGGGGGTGACGCTCGCGACCGGGCCCGCGCCGCTGATGGAGCTGGTCCTCGTGGCCGCGATGGCTCAGCGGGAGGTCTCACCGGTCTTCGGGCGGTGGCACCGCACGGTCCGGGCGGGCTTTCCGCGCGAGGCGCGCAGGCTGCTGGAGCTGGTGCCGCCGACGGCGACGGGGCCGATGTTCCTGGACCCGTTGAGCCGGGGACTGGAGGACGGCCTGGACACGGTCCTGTCGGCCCCCACGGACGCCGTCCGCGGCGAACTGGACCGGGTGTGCCGGACGAGCCGTCCGGTCACCCCGTGGCTTCGCGGGCTGGCGGACCGGGACGCGGCGGCCTGGCAGGAGCTGGAGCAGTCGCTCAGGTCGGCGTACACGGGCCTCGTGGGACCGTCCTGGAATCGCATCCGGTCGGGCTTCGACGCCGAGCGCGCCTGGCGCACCCGCCAGCTCGCCGAACACGGGATGCGCGCGACGCTGGCCGGTCTCGTCCCCGGTGGCCACTGGCAGGGGACGACCCTGGTCCTCGACTGCGCGAAGGAAGCCGAGGTCAACCTGACCGGGCACGGCCTGGTACTGCTGCCGTCCGCCGTGTGGGACGGCCCGCCCGTGATGGCCGTGCACGACGACGCCCCGAGCGTCTTCATCTACCCGGCGCTGACACCGCTGCCGCTGCTGGGCGCACGCGACGGCGCGGACCAGCCGCTGAGCGCCCTGCTGGGACGGACCAGGGCCGCGGCTCTCGGCCTGCTCACCCAACAGCTCACGACCACGGACATCGCCCGGGAACTGGACATCAGCAAGTCGTCGGCCTCCGAACACGCGAAGGCGCTCCGGGACGCCCGGCTCATCGTCACCCAGCGCGAGGGCAAGGCGGTCTGGCACTCCTGCACCCCACTGGGGCTGGACCTGCTCACGGGGTCGGCCTGAGTCCGTGGCGATGCGCTGTTCCGACAATGACGTGTACCGGACATAATCCGAGGGCTTGCTCCCCCACGGCATCCGGAGGCGTCCCCGCATGAGCCCGTACACAGCCAACCGCCGGAACTTCCTGGCCGGCGCCCTGGCCGTATCCGCCACCGCCCTCCTGGGCGCGGCCCCCGCACATGCCTCGGCCCGCCAGGCCCTCACCACCCAGGACTGGATGAGCGGCATCGCGGACGGCACCGCGTTGCAGCGGCTCACCATCCCCGGCTCGCACGACTCCGGCGCCCGCTACGGCGGACCCTGGACCGAGTGCCAGAACACCACGATCGCGGAGCAGTTGAACAGCGGGCTGCGCTTCCTCGACGTACGGTGCCGGATCACCGGCGGCTCCTTCGCGATCCATCACGGGGCCTCGTACCAGAACCTGATGTTCGGTGATGTCCTGGGCGCCTGCTGGGACTTCCTGGCCGAGCACCCCACCGAAACCGTGCTGATGCGGGTCAAGCAGGAGTACTCGGAGGAGAGCGACGCGGCGTTCCGGGCGGTCTTCGACGACTACCTCGACGTCAGGGGCTGGCGGCCGCTGTTCCACATCGATCCGGCACTGCCCGCGCTGGGCGAGGCGCGCGGCAAGGTGGTGCTGCTCGCGGACAACGGTGGGTTGCCGGGCGTGCGTTACGCCGATCCGGGGCTGTTCGACATCCAGGACGACTACATGGCGGAGCCGTTCGCCAAGTACCCCAAGATCGAGGCCCAGTTCCGCAAGGCGGCTGAGCAGCCGGGCAAGCTCTTCATGAACTACGTCTCGACCGCCGCCCTCCTGCCGCCCCGCGGGAACGCGGACCGGCTCAACCCGCAGGTCCAGTCGTTCCTCGACGGTTCGGGGGCGGCCGGCTGGACCGGTCTCGGCATCGTCCCGCTTGACTTCCCGGCGACCCGGTCCGGGCTGGTGGAGTCGCTGATCCGGCACAACCCGGGGGCCTGAGGCACCGTTCCGGGTCATGACGGGGAGCCGGTGGTGCGCGCGGCCCGTTTGACGGCGTAGGCGCACAGCCGGGTTCCGTAGAGGTCCAGGGCGTCGTCGGGATCGTCGTCGTAGTGGGAAGCCACTTCGTACCACCGGTCCCACGCGTAGAGCCGGGCGTGGCGGCGGTCGGTGTCCGTGCGCGGCTGGGTGTCCGTCTGCCTGCTGTTCAGCCACTGCTGCCACTCCGGGTGGGTGGCGGGGTCGACCGTGAGTTCGGCGTCCGCCGTGGGGGCCGGTGCGGCGGACCGGTCCTGGGCGAGAGCGGCGGCGATGTACGCGGCCGGTCGTGCGGGGCGCCAGGCGACCGCCATCCCGAGAAGTTCGGCGGCGATGTCATGGGCCTCCAGGCCCCGGTCGATCAGCGGGCGCAGAGCGAAGGCCAGACGGCGAAGCCTCTCCGGCTGGGTCCAGCTGACGAGCGGGCGGACCCGCCGCGCGATCTGGATGTCACGGGCCACCTGCCACGGGCTCCGGACCGGCGAAGTTCCACTGTCTCTCGCCCTGTTGCGCGCTGTGGCCCTTGCGCGTCGCGCGCACGTGCGCGAGGTGTAGTTGAAGCCCCCGTCCAGATCAGCAGTCGGTACGTCGTGGTGCCGCCCAGGAGAATGGGGTGCAGGCTGCGGGCAACCAGGCGTTCGGGAAGGTCTGTTGTCCGCAGAGTGTCGCTTCGTCCGGACGGCGGACTTCGCCGCGAGCGCCCGCGCCTTGTCCGTCACTCCGGCCACTCGCGCCCAGTACCCGGCGCCGTCGAGCCGGTGCCCCATCGCCTCGTCGTACGCGGTTGGGATCGTCGCCGCGTAGATCGTCGCCGTAGCGGTGTACGGGCGGCCGGGGATCCGGAGGTTCCTCTTCGAGCCGTGCCGGTGCCAGGCCAGCGCGCCCAGCTCCCGCAGCACCCGGACGTGACGTTTCACGGTGGCCGTTGACACTCCGCATCGGGCGGCCGTGCCTTCGAGGTCGTACAGGACGAAGCCCAGCCGGTAGTCCATCCTGGCCGCCAAGTCCCGGGCCACGGTCAGCGTCGTCTCTGTTGCGCGCGGGTGGAGACGGGCGCCGACCAGCCACGTCACGGCAGTCAGCCATGCCCGTGGCTGACCGTGCCGAGCAGGCGTCGAATCGACCTCTTGCATGGCGCGGGGAACGGGGGCCCATGCCGGAACCGGGCATGGCGAAGGAGCGCGGCGCGAGGCCGCGCCGGTGGTGGGGCGCATGACGGTCCGTCGGGGTAGGCGCAGGCCGGGGCGGTGGGCCGGATGGCCTGCCGCCCCCGCTTGTGGTGGGCGCCGGGGCGTTACGCCCGGCCGTCGTCCGGGACGGGCCGCCCGAGTGTGAACCAGACGACCTTGCGGCCGGGGTGATGCTCGTCTGCGGAGTTCGCTCCCCACGCGAGGGCGAGGCTTTCCACGATCATGAGCCCCCGCCCACGCTCCTGTTCGGGCCCCGCGCGCAGTGCGCGCAGGAGCGGCGGCGCGGCCGGCCCGTCATCCGACACGGCGACGGTGACCCGCTGCTGGTTGACAGCGATGTGGACGCGGATCAGGGGTGTGGGGGTGTGTCGGTGGGCGTTGGTGACCACTTCGGTGACGCAGACCCGTGCGTCGTCGACCAGGTCGTGGTGTCTGCTGACGCCCAGCAGCGAGGTGACAAAGTCACGCGCGAGCTTGGCCGCGCTGGCGGTGTTCGGCAGGGTGAGCCGGTAGGTCTCGCCGCCGAGCGGATTGCTGGGCCGAGGAGTTGTGGTGGCGTGGCTCATGTCGTTCTCCCAACGCGCTGCGGTCTGAACGGGTGTGTCGCTCGTTGAACGGCGGTAGACGCCGTACGGGGCAACGCAGCTCAGTGCGGCCGAACTTCGGCTTTCCCTGCGTGCCGATCGGTGCGGGTACTACCGTAGCGATGTGTATCAAGTGTTGTGGATCTACTCATAACCAAAGTGAGAAATAGACCCCTTCGAGGGATGCGGACACACTGGGATTCGACAAGAGGAGAGGCTGATGCCACCGAGGAAGCCCCCTACCGCGCGGCAGTGCCGGCTGGGTGCGGAGCTGCGCAGGATGCGTGAGCGGGCCGGCTTGTTGCCGACCGAAGCCGCTGCCCTGCTGGGTACGGACCGCACCACGATCAGCAACACCGAGTCGGGGAGGTTCGGAGTGAGCGGCACGCGCGTGCGCACGTGGGCCGCCGCCTACGCCTGCTCCGACGCCGCCTATGTCGACGCGCTGGTCGGCATGGCCGAGGAGCGGATAAAGGGGTGGTGGGAGGACTACCGCGGTGAACTCTCGGTGAGCGCGCTCGACCTGGCGGAACTGGAGCACCATGCGGCCGGGTTCCGGTCCGTGCAGATCATGCATATGCCCGGGTTGCTCCAGACCGAGGACTACGCACGTGCTGTCTACGCGGAAGCGCTGCCCACGCCGACCCCGGCCGGTTTGCGGCGGAGGCTGTCGCACCGGCTCAGGCGGCGGGACGTTCTGGACCGCCCGGACCCGCCCATGTGTGTCTTCCTGATCCATGAAGCGGCCCTGCGGATGCGGTACGGAGGGCGCAAGGTCGCGGCCGGTCAGCTCGACCACCTGTTGAAGGAGTCGGAGCGGGACAATGTCACGGTGCGAGTGATCCCGTTCTCGGCGGGCGGCTTCCCGAACTCCGGGAGTTCCACCCACTATGTCTACGGTCCGGTCGCGCAGCTCGACACGGTGCAGACGGACACGCCGAGTGGTTCCGGCTTCGTGGATGCCGAGGCGCGTCTTCTGACCTTCCGTGCGGTGCTTGACCGGACGGAAGGCCGATCGCTCGATCCGCAGAGTTCAAGAGACTTCATCAAGGAAGTCGCAGAGCAAGTATGAAGGCGTGAGAAGCATGGATATTCAGTGGCGAAAGTCGTCCAAGTCCGCCGATGCCGAGGGCGACAACTGCCTGGAACTCGCGGAGAGCGGAGGGGAGATCCTCATGCGGGAAAGTGACAACCCGGACGTGATCGTCCGTACGACCCGCGTGAAGCTCCAGGCGTTCCTGAGTGGCGCGAAGGCCGGCGAGTTCGATGATCTGGTGTAGCTGACCGCGTTTCGCCTCTTCCGGGTGGCCTCACCGCGCAGGGTTGGGGCCACCCGTCCCGCTCGGTGGGACGCACAACAAGCGTGAAGGCGTGAGAAGCATGGATATCCAGTGGCGCAAGTCCACCAAGTCGTCAAGTGCAGAAGGTAACAACTGCCTGGAGCTCGCGGATGTCGGCGGCGAAATCCTGATGCGTGAGAGCGACAACCCCGACGTGGTCATCCGTACGAGCCGCGCGAAGCTGCGGGCGTTCCTGGGTGGCGCGAAGGCAGGCGAGTTCGATGACCTGACCTAGCTGACCGCGTCTCGTCCGTCTCGGGTGGCCCGCACCGGCGCAGGGTGGGGGCCACTCGTTCTGCTGTCGGCTGCCCGCTGCGTGTGGCGGGTTGTCCGTCTCACTCGTTAGAAGTCAAATGCTTGATACGGATCTGCATCACGCGCTAGCTTCGTGACGTGGCGCCACGGGCTGACTCGGTGGCGGCCAACACCCCTGGTCTCTGCGCGGGTTAGGGGTTCCGACGGGCCTCCTTGCTCGCCGCTCGTCACGCCGGTTGCGAGCAGGGAGGCCCCCTGGATGAGCCGCAGGAGGCGACGTGGTGAGTGATTCCGAACCCGCGGCCCCCGCCGCACAAGCGTTCTGGTGCGAGCGGGTCACGTTCCGGACGATAGAGGCGGACGAGATCGCGGAGGTCCGCCGCTCGTCCACCCCGAGGCCGGCGGACGCGATCCGGCAGATCCGGGTGGACGTTCGCTCACTGGCTCCCGAACTGCCGCCCCTGGCGCGGCACCGGGCTCTGAGCTGGGTCGACGGCGGAGGCTGTATCGGTGCTCTCGGCGCCCTGCACCGTGGGGAGCCCTGCGGATTCTCGCTCAGTCATCGCGGTACGTGGATCGAGTGGACCGTTCGTCCTCATGTCGTCCTCCACATCGACGGCAGGACCCGGCTCCCCGTACTGCGGGACGGCCCTTGACCTCGCGCAGTCACGCGCGGGGCTTCCGGTATGTGCTCAGAGACGCGAGAGTGCAACTGAACCTGAATGTGCGCCTCAGCCGTCGCGCTGGACCTGCGAGATGATCCGTTGGGCGTCCACGCCGAACGCGGCAGACTCGCATAGCAGGCCCCAAGTGCGCTGGTAGACGGCGATGCTGTCGGAGTCATTTATCCAGAGCTCCGCGTGCCAGTCCTCGACGACGACCAGCCTGTCGTCGTAGATCCAGAAACCGTTCGCCGGGTGGATCTTCAGCGGTGCGGTGAACGGGACGATCCCGAGCTCCACCGAGTCGAGCCCGGTGAGACCGGACAGCCGGTCGAGCTGGGCGGCCAGTACAGCCGGCGGGCATATGAGCGCACGCAACGCTCCCTCCCACATGATGATCCGATGCCGCTTCCCGGAGTCGTACAGCGATTCCTGGCGCCGCACCCGGGCTCGGACGGCCTCTTCGGTGTCCCTGGGGGAGCGCATCAGCTGGGCGTGCCGGGTGAACACCGCGCGGGCGTAGTCGGGAGTCTGGACCATCCCTGGGATGAGGGCGTTCTCCCAGATGCACAGGGTGGTGGTCCGGGCATGCTCGGCGGTGATCGCGTCCTGGACGGGGCGATGCCCCGTGGCAAGCTGGCGTCGCCACGACCGGACGTGCGACTCAAGGCCCTTGAGGCGCGAGTGCAGGTCGGCCACGGCATCGGGTCGGCCGGTGGCTTCCGCCCATGCCTGGAGGTCGGCGGCGGTCGCGGTCTGCCGGCCGTTCTCCAGCTTGTAGATCTTGGAGTGCGGCCAGCCGAGACGTTCGCCCAGCTGCGGACCGGTGAGCCGCCCCTCGGGGCTCGAGATGCGAAGCTCTCGGAGCCGTGCGCCGAGAGCGTCCCGTGCCGTTTGAAAGTCTGTGCTCACCGGTCACACGCTAACTGTCAGAGGTTCGCCGCGAAGACGTCGTACCGGATCGCGTGATGCCACGCTGCGTCTCGGGTCTGGGCGTAGCGGTTCACCTCAGCCGGTTCGGTGATCAGCTCGACATCGAGGAGGTCGTCGGCCCCGTTGAAGTTGAGGAGAGCCACGAGCCGCGAATCGAAGATCCAGAAGTCCTCGGCGGGGAGCCTCAGTCTCTCGGCGTCGGACCGCCGGAGGTTCCGGATGTCCTCACCTGCGGCGCAGTTTCGTTTCGCGTTGTCGAGTAGGTACAACTGCCCCGGCGTCGCTGGGCTGTCGACGATCCGGACTCGTTCGAACCGCTTGCCCTGGCCGGTCTGTGCCCGGACGTTCCGGCACCAGTCGTCGCCATGGTCCCACTCGACGGGGAGGCCGGCAGAGAACTGGGCGTACGTTCCGGTGGCTTCGTCGGACGCGAAGCGGCGCCGCGTCTCCAGGCGCCAGGCCGTGTGCTCGAACGTCTCGAACAGCCCGCCGAAGGCCTCCAGGTCGATGATGCGCGGGGTGCGGGTCTTGGGGGCGAAGTCGACCAGTAGCTCCCGGGGCACCACGATCGGAACCTCTCCCGCATTGAGGTGCTGTAGCTGGGCGACATCGTCAGGATCGGTGAGCGGCGGGCCATGCACGATCACCTCACCGCTGTTCAAGTCCTCATGCACGGACGGGCATCCGCCCCCGCCCGAGCCGGTGCCGTTGAAGCGGAGGTTTCGCGTCATGTCCCCACGTCCTTTCCGTCCGGACCCTGCCTGTCCGTACATCTTTGCCGCAGCCCCTCCTCGTCCGGACCTGATTCGCGGTGCCGCGTGAGACCACACGCGAACAATGGGTCAATGTGCGAGAACATTCGATGGTGCCTCCAACTCGTCCTGTCTAGCGTCACGTTCCATGGACGACACGAAGACGACGATGGCGGCACCGGTACATCTGCTTGACGCCCCGGAGCCGCCGAAGCCGCACCAAGGATGCGATGTGTGCGACGCGCTGGTCGGCGAGCGGGTCGACGCGGCCAGGCTGGGTGACTGGTCGAGGGTGGTCGACGTCAACGTCGAGATCGGCCGTCATCGTGCCGTGCGGCACGCGTGACCAGGGCTGTTCGGGCCGCGTACCGGTATGTACTACATCGCGTAGCCGAGCACCCGGATACCGAAGTGACCTTTGAGGCCGAATGCCTGTGGTGCGACTGGAAGGCGACACCTTCTGCCGACCCGGAGTCGGTAGACGTCGAGTGCATGAGGCATACCGGGCGGAGCGGCCACAAGTCATACCGGCGGCTGCGGACGTCGTTTGCGATGGTTGTCCGGTCGGGGGGCTCGGCTACGGCTTGACCCATTGCGCTCTGCGGCGTGTCCCTCTTCTGCGTGTGTGTGGTTGTGGCCGGAGGACAGAGACGCGAAGGGCCGCGTGGTTCAGCGCCGGTCACCTCGATTACCCCGGGCAGTGGGATCGTGCGGATGTCACCGAAGACCGTGCCGAGGATCGCCGGGGCGTCCTCCAAGGTGAAGCGGGCAGACAACTGTACTCGGGCCGGTCCCTCCGGGATGCCCAGCACATCGCCTGCGGCCTGGCGCCAGAGGTATTCCAGTTCCCGTTTGTCGGTACGGCTGTTGGTGGAGACGATCGCGATGCCGCCGGGCTCCAGGACGCGGCCCAGCTCCCGTACGGCCTGGGCCTGATCTGCGACGTGGTAAAGCATGTGCAGCGCAAGGACCGCGCCGAGTGCATCATCTGCGATGGGCAGTTGTTGGACGTCTGTGACGACGGCTCCCGGGATGGCGCCGAGGATGCCGGGAGAGACGTCCATGGGGAGCACTGCCAGGTCGGGACGGTCTTTCCTCACACGGGCGACGAACTTTCCGTTGCCGCATCCCACGTCCGCGACCGCACCACGAACACCGGCCAGTTCGTCCACGATGACGCCTGGAAGGTCGTGGCGCGGGGTCTGCCACTGGTACAGGGACTGGCGGGCGGCCAAGTGCTGACCCGTGCCGTACGCCTTGGTGGAGAGAAGACCGCGGTCGGTGACCAACTGATCGTGTGAGGGATGGTCAGTCATCATGGCTCCGTGGTGTTGCTGGCGAGAGCGGGCCGACAGGTCACCTCGTGGATGTGGGCGCGGAGATCAACCGCCGACCGGGCGTCACGGTACCGCTCACTGCCGAGGAGCGCGCCCAGTTGGCGCAGCGTCACTGTGCGCGCGGTGCCAGAGCACAGGATGGAAATCTGCGAGCCGCACCCCGAGTACGGCAAGGCCGCCCCTGCCTGTTCGGCGTGGGGCGGCCTTCTGTGGTTCCGGTCAGACCCTGCTGCCTGTTCCGTGCGGCAGGTTCTTCGTCTCACAGCAGGGAGGGGTGGGGGGGGCGCCCGCCGGCGCCCCCCCCCCCCCCGGGGGGGGGGGGTGGGGGCGGCCCCCCGGCGCGGGGGGGGGCCGGGCGAAAAAGACCCCCCGCCCCCCGCCCCCGCCCCCCCCCCCGCCCGG